>DATJWL010000090.1:0-33308 GCA_035501215.1 Casimicrobiaceae bacterium | reverse complement strand
CTCGTCGTCGCCCAGCGCGTTCTTGACGAACTTCGGATCTCTGACGTAGCGCACGATGATGGAATTGCCGAACATCGTACCCTGCCCATGACGCTTGACGAAATCGTCGAGCACCGCCTTGAGCTGCGGGCTGCCCTTGCGGACCATGAACGCGTTCTCCGCGCCGTCGTGCAGGATGACATCCCAGTGCAGATCCAGATCCTTGAGTACTCGATTCCACATGACCGCCTTGTAGCGATCGACCACAGTGATCTGGATCAGCCCCGAATTGACCATCTCCAGAATGTCCTCGGCTTCCAGATCCTCCGGGGCTTCGCGAATCTTCACCGGCGCCTTGCCGGCCGAGGCGAATCGCTGGTTCAACTCCTGCAGGTGTTCGTAGTAGCTTGTGCTCTTGCGAACGAACACCTCCTTGCCCGAAAGGTCGTCCAGCGATTCGATCTGCGGCCCGCCCGGACCCGTGACGACGATCTCCTTGATGCCCGAGTACATCGGCGTGGAGAAGTCGACGAGCTTCTGCCGTTCGGGCGTGATCGTCAGATCGGCGAAGATCACGTCACCCCAGCCGTCGACGAGCCGCGAAATGATTTCGTCGCGCCCGACCGGCAGATAAATTACGTGCATCTTGATGCTTTTCTTCGACTTGAGCTTCTTGTTAATGTCGTCTTCGAGCGCCTGGAAGACCTCGTACGAGATGCCGCGCTGGCGTCCCTTCTCGACGTAATAGAAGGTCTTGGAGTAGGGCACGAGCGCCCGAAAGATGCGGCGCTTCTTCATGCCGTCGAAGTCGCCCTTCCACTGGCGCGTCCCCACCTGGAGCTTGTGTACCTCGTGGTGGAAGACTGTCGTGTCCTCTCGGGACGACTGCGCCAGTGCCGCGGTCGCAGTCGCCACGGCGAGCGCGATCAAGCCCGCAGAGATCGATCGTCCCGCGCGAAGGAGCACGCTCTCAGCCATAAGCGGTTCCCCTACCGGTCTAGCCAGTCCCGATCACCGAGGCATGTACTTGAACTTCTGCCCGCCAATCGCCGCCTCGTACATCAATCCGCCCTTGGCCACGGTGAAGGTCGCCATGCCCTTGTGGTATTCGCCCGCTGTTGTCGCTGCGTGCTTGGTCGCGCTCGCCCCTGCCGATGCACCGGTCGAGCCGGCTTTTGCGCTCGCGCCGGCCGTGATGGCGACAGCGGATGCATCGGCGCCAAATTCGAAATTGCCACTCGTGAATTCTTTGAATGAGCGCTCATCCTCGAAGAAAATGATCTCGCTGTAGGCTTGTCCGCCCAGCTGGAAGCCGACAGTCAGTTGGGCCATCGACGTATCGCCGACGTGTTTGCCCTTCGCGTAAACGCGGCCCTTGCCGAAGCCGCCTCCGATTCCAGCACCACCCTTGCCGATCGTCGGGAAGACGGCGTACCCGTAGGCTGTCTTGAAGAAAGCGCCGCTTTCGCCGGCTTTCTTGAAGATGTTGATCGTGTCGGTGTATTCATCGGCCCATGCCGCCGAGGCCAACAGCGCGATGGCCGGGAACACAACGATCGAGATAAGACGCTTGAACATGATCTGCTCCTTTCGTATTAGGGATTGGTGCTTGCTAGTGTGCCAGCCATTAGCGGCGGGCGAACTTGGACAGTATTGCTACTCCTCGGCAAGGGCTTTGATGCGACCCGACCGCACCGCCTTGACGAGAGCAGCATAATCCTTTTCGGTCTGATCGGCGTAAGCGATAGCGAACTTCGCCATCGCCTTGTCGAGCACATTGCCGATGATCCACTAGACGGTGGCGTCCGCCGGCTCCCTCGGCGACCTCCGGGAAGTGATGCTCGATGACCCGCTCGCGTGCCTCGCGCGCGATCTGTTGCCCGGATTTGTTTCGCTTCAGCAGCGGGCGCGGACGCGATGAACGCTTCCACATCGAGTCGCTGGTACCAGACTTGCAACGGATTCATCCGCGCGCATTCGCTCAGGTGCTCGCGATAGTCGCGCACGCAGCTCATTACCGCATCGCGCGCTTTTGCATCGGACAGCTTGTTGTCGCGCGCGGCGAGGACGAAGCTCACGGCCAATCGCTTCAGGTCCCACTCCCAGGGCGCCGGAAGCCTCTTTGCGCATCCGGAATACCCGACGAGTTGCTGCGTCGTCCGCGATGCGAGTGGTCTTCTCTAGGCCGGAGGTATGCGCAGCATCTGCCCCGGATAGATGAGGTCCGGGCTCTTCAGCATCGGCTTGTTCGCTTCGAAGATCTTCGTGTACTTGTTCGGATCTCCATAATACTGTTTGGAGATCTTTGACAGATTGTCGCCCTTGACCACGGTGTAGTACTGCGCTTCGGGCGCGCTCTGGTCGACCGTCATCTGATCGCTTACCGCCGCCACGCCCTGGACGTTGCCGCAGCAGAGCACGATCTTTTCCTTCGCCGCCTGTGTGTCGGCCACGCCGTACACCGTCGCAGTAGACCCGTCGAAGGTCACCGTGAGGCCTGTCGCCTTCAGCCCCTGCGCTTCGACGTAAGCGAGAATCGCGTCGGCGGCCGCGTCGTTGGCGGCCTTGGTTTTCTCAGCGGAAGAAGGGTCGGCCTGCGCCGCGGCCATCGTCTCCTGAGCCTTTCCCTTGCCGAACAGCTTTTCGCCGGCTTCCTTGATGAAACTGAGCATGCCCATGGTCATCTCCTGGTTCGAACGGTATGGCAGGAAATCATCGTTCCCGCCGCTGGTACCCCGCGGTCGTGCGCCAAAGACGCTCGAGCGCCAGCGCCGCGACCGCGAGGAGCGCGGCCGTCTCGAAGCGCTGCGTCAAGCCTGCTTTGATCCGCCCATCGCTTGCTTGATCAAACCGACGATGATCATGACGATCGCGCCGCCGACACCACCGCCGGCGACCTGTCCGACGATCGAGCCCATGTCTAATCCGCCTCCCGCTGCGGCGCTCTGGAGCGCGGGGATGAGCATTGCAAGCAACTGGCCGCCGAGACCCCCACCGACAATGCCGGCGATGGAGTTCCCGACGGGTCCGAGACTGAGATTCTTGAGGAGACCGCCGGCGACGTTCCCGCCGACCGCGCCGCTGATCAGTTCTATGATCAAAGCCGTCATGTTCATGATTCCTCCGCTGCGTGTGGATGATTGCCCAACCTTCGTGGACGCGCCTCGCTGCGCCTGGGCCCGTCCTCCGAACCTTGCGAAGAACACCGAGTCGGCCTTCGCATCGAGTCTACACCGGCAAGACGCGGATTTGGCCATGCGCTCTGTGGGAGATTGTCACGAGGCTGTAACCCTGTGATCGGCTTCTCGGTACAAGCCTATAATCTCGGTACGTCGACCGCGGGCAATGGGGTGCGGCCGCAGACTGCAAGGCTCTGAGGTTGTCATGCCCAACGATGCCCGGCCCTCTCTCGCAGCGATCGCCTCCCGCCCGAGGCTGCGTCGTGCCTTGGCGTGGATCGCGGGGATCCTCGTCGCGATCGCCGTCATCGGGTTTCTCGTTCTTCCGTACTTCGCAAGACCCCCGCTCGAGCGCGCGCTGTCCGCAGCGCTCGATCGGAAGGTGACGATCGAGCGGCTGGCGATCGATCCGTTTGCTCTCTCCACCACGTTGAGTGGCGTCACGATCGCCACGCGCGGAGAAGGTCCACCCGTACTCAAGCTCGACGAGCTCTATGTGAACGCGGAGCTCATGTCGCTCTTCCGCTGGGCGCCCGTGATCAACGAGCTCAAGCTCACGCGCCCCACGCTGCACGTCGTGCGCAACGAGGACAAGAGCTACAACTTCACCGACCTGATCGAGAGGGCGCTCGCGGCGCCTCCTGGCCCGCCGCCGCGCTTCTCGCTGAACAACATTCAGGTGATCGATGGCAGCATCGATTTCGACGACCGTCCCGAGCACCGCAAGCATCAGGTGACCGAGCTCAACGTCGGCATTCCGTTCCTGTCGAGCCTGCCGAGCCAGACCGAAATCAAGGTCCAGCCGAGGTTCTCGGCGCGAATCAACGGGCAGGCCGTGGCGATGACGGGCGAGACGCGGCCTTTTCTGGACACGCACGAAACCGTGCTGCACTGGGATCTGGCCGGCCTGCCGCTGCCGCTCTATCTCGACTACGTGCCGGTCAAGCTGCCGGCGAAGGTCGAGTCGGGACGACTGGATGCCAGGATCGACTTCAGCTTCGTCGGCCGCGGCGCGAATCCGCCGCAGCTCACGCTCGCCGGCGACTTCGTGCTCTTGGATCTTGCGGTCAACGAGCACTCCGGAACTCCGCTGCTGCGCGTGCCCTCGCTCGCTGTCGCTGTCGATAAGCTCGATCTCACCGGCAACAACGCCGAGCTGCGCTCGATCAGAGCCGACGGTGTTCAGGTCGATGTCCGCCGCGAGCACGGTGGCGAAGTCAACCTCGCGACGCTGGTCCCGCCCGCCAGCGCTCCGGCAAAAGGGGAGAAGCCTTTTCGCTTTCGCATCGGAAGCATCGCGCTCGATCATGGCGTCGTACGCGTAACCGACTCGGCCGTCACGCCCGCGTTCGCGGCGACGCTGAACGATCTTGCAGTGGAGATCAGGAATCTCGCTTCCGGCGCCGAACAAAAAGCGACGGTTGCGCTTTCGTTCACGACCGATGCCGGAGAAAAACTGAGCCATCGCGGGACGCTGTCACTGTCCCCAGTCGGCGGAGACGGCCGACTCGAGATCGCAGGGCTCAAGCTCGCGCGGCTGTTTCCCTATTACGCGAGCGCGCTCAATTTGACGGTCGATGCCGGGACGCTCGACGTGGCGACCGACGTGCGCTTCAGCGCCGGTGCGTCGGAGCTGCTTCTGACCAATCTGGGAGGCTCTCTTCACGAGGTCAGCATGCGACTGCCCGACGAGAAGCAACCACTGTGGCGCATCCCGGCGCTAAACGTGCAGGGCGGGGCGGTCGACGTCTCGAAGCAGATGGTCAGCTTCGATTCCATCGAGAGCCAGGGCGCAGCCGTGAACATTCGTCGCGATGCGGAGGGCGCGTTCAACTTCGCGCGCATCGTGCGCAGGCCTCAGGGCACCGCCACGTCGGGACCCGGCGGCGAAGGCTGGCGCATCGACGCGCGCAAGCTCGCGCTCAGCGATCTCTCCGCAACCTTCAACGACGAAAGCGTGGCGCCGCCCGCGGCGATCGCGCTTACGCGTGTCTCCCTCACCGGCGAGAACCTGTCCAATGCGGCGAAGATGAAGGGACATGCTTCGCTCCAGGCGACGGTCAACAAGCGCGGCACGCTCTCGCTGTCGGGCCCGATCGAAACCGCTCCATTCGCGGGAAAGTTCAATGCGGTCGCGAAGAACGTCGATCTCCTGCCCTTCCGATCGTACATCTCACATGGAGCGCGCGTCGTGCTCACCGGCGGCAACGCGTCCGCGCAAGGCACCCTCGACGTCGCGATCGGCACGCCAATGCATGGAGGCTTCAAGGGTGATTTCATGCTCGCAGGAGTGAGCGCGCTCGACGAGGAGAACGAGACCGACCTGCTCAAGTGGAAAACGCTAAGGCTCGCAAGCATCGATGCGCAGCTCGAGCCGCTTGCGGTGACGATCGGAGACATCGCGCTCGACGATTTCTTCGCGCGCCTGATCCTGAACCAGACCGGCGAATTCAATCTGCAGCAGCTTGCGCGGGGACGCGCTCCCGCGACGGCGCCCCCGGTGCCGACCGGTGCGCCCAAGACAGTGGAGGTCGCGAGTCCTCCGACCACAGCAACGACCTGGCTCAAGCTCGGCAAGGCGACGTTGACGAGCGGCAACATCTATTTCACCGACCACTTCATCCGCCCCAATTACTCCGCCAATCTGACCAGTCTCGCGGGCGGGCTGTCTTCGCTCGCCTTCGACAAGCCCGCGGATCTCGAGCTGCACGGCCGCGTGCAGGAGAGCGCGCCGGTAGAGATCACCGGCCGCATCAATCCTCTGGCGAAGAATCTGTTCCTGGACATCGAGGCGAACGCCAGCGACATCGAGCTGCCGCCGCTGTCGCCCTATTCGGGCAAGTACGTCGGCTACGGGATCGACAAAGGGAAGCTCTCGATGAAAGTGCATTACCTCATCGACGAGCGCAAGCTCACCGCCGAGAACACGGTCATCCTCGATCAGCTCACCTTCGGCGGCAAGGTCGAGAGCCCCGATGCCATCAAGGTGCCGGTGCTGCTCGCGGTGGCGCTGCTCAAGGATCGCAACGGCGTCATCCAGTTCGATCTGCCGGTCAGCGGCTCGCTCGACGATCCGAAATTCTCGGTGGGTGGCATCGTGTTCCGCGCGCTCATCAACCTGCTGGTGAAGATCGTGACTTCGCCCTTCGCGCTGCTCGGCTCGCTGGGCGGTCACGGCGAGGAGCTGGCGTACATCGAGTTCGCGCCGGGTTCGGCCGCGCTCGACACGGCCAGCCAGGAAAAGATCAAGGCGATCGCGAAGGCGCTCACCGACCGCCCGGCGCTGAAGCTCGACATCGCCGGACGCGTCGATCCCACCGCGGATCGGGACGGATTGAAGCACGCAGCGATCGAGCGCCAGATCCGGCTGCTGAAGTTCAACGAGCTCAAGAGGCGCGGCGAGCCGCCGGCGTCGGTCGACGCCACCGAAGTACCTGCAGCCGAATACGAGGCTTTGCTTACGCGCGTTTACAAGGACGCCGAGTTCGACAAGCCGCGCAACGCGATCGGCTTTGCAAAGGATCTCCCTCGCGCAGAGATGGAGACCTTGTTGCTCGCCAACACGACCATTAGCGACGAGGATCTGCGTCTGCTGGCGGAGCGCCGCGGGCAGGCCGTTCACGCAAGCCTCGTCGACGAGCAGCATGTTCCCGGCGAGCGCGTATTCGTGGTTACGCCGATGCTCAACGCGCAAGGCATCAAGGACAAGGGCAAGACGACGCGCGTCGATTTCGCCTTGCGTTGAGGCGGATTGATATGCCGGCTACTACCTCGGTTTGAAACTGAGGCACTAGCGATTTTTGGCGCGGACGCGGATTGAGCGACTGGCGGTACCGGGCCAACCCCAGCAGATCGCTCCGAGACCGATCGGCTCGTTGCCAAAGCGGTCGCGCTGCGGAGGGCGGGGCGGCTCGACAAGCGCCTCATCCGCCTGAGGATTGGCCTGACCACTTGACCGCTTCGAGGTTATCTTGCTAACGTCTGACGAACCCCGCGCGGCTGTCGCGACGCGGGTTCGACACGGAGGAGGAATCATGAGCCGATCGTTCCGGGGCGTGCTCGCCCTCTCGATCATTGCGCTGTCCACGCTGGCGGCGCCCGCGCAGGCCGCCTATCCCGAACGCCCGATCACGATGATCGTTCCCTGGGGTGCCGGCGGAGGGACCGACGCAACTGCGCGCATCATCGGGAGCCTTCTTGAGAAGGAGCTGGGACAGCCGGTCAACGTCGTCAACCGCACCGGCGGCAATGGTGTGGTCGGCCATTCGGCGATCGCTCAGGCTGCTCCAGACGGGTACACCATCGGCGTGGTCACGGTCGAGATCGGCATGCTGCACTGGCAAGGCCTCACCGAGCTGAACGGCGCGTCGTACACGCCGATCGGACTCGTCAACGCGGACCCTGCTGGCTTGCAGGTTCGCGCCGACGCGCCGTACAAGAACGCCACAGAGCTGGTTGCCGCCGTGAAGGCCAACCCCGGCAAGCTCAAGGCCTCGGGCACGGGGCAGGGCGGGATCTGGCATCTCGCGATCGCCGGCATGCTGAAGGACCTGCACGTGGATCCGGCCGCCGCGCCGTGGGTGCCTTCGAACGGCGCCGCTCCGGGATTACAGGACCTCGTTGCGGGAGGCGTGGACATCGTGCCGTGCTCGCTGCCGGAAGCGCGCTCGCTGATCGACGCCGGCAAGGTTAAGAGCCTCGCCGTCATGGCCGGCGCGCCTGCGGCGCTGTATCCGAACGTGCCGACGCTCAAGGCTGCGACCGGCAGCAACTGGACGATGGCCGCGTGGCGCGGCATCGCGGCGCCGAAAGGCATTCCGCCCGAAGCGCGCGACAAGCTCGTCGCCGCGATCAGGAAGATCGTCGCGAGCAAGGATTACAGCGAATTCATGACCCAGCGTGGCTTCGGGATCATCTACGCCGCGCCGGACGATTTCGCCAAGTTCATGGGCAAATCGGATGCCGATCTCGGCGCGACGATGAAGGCAGTCGGCATCGTCAAGTGACGCGGATGTCCAAGAGCGCCGCGCGCAGCGCGAGCGCGATTGGAAACAGCCGCGTCATCCCCGCGAAAGCGGGGATCCAGTGTCTTAACGGCGCTGGGTTCCCGCTTGCGCGGGAACGACGTCAAGGTCAATGAAGCTCAACGACGCGGTCTGGGGCGCGCTGTTCCTGCTGCTCAGCGCGACGGTTCTTTTCCACGTCCGCAACTTCCCGACGATCCCGGGGCAGAACGTCGGTCCCGCCCTGTTCCCCGGTGTCCTCGCCACTGCACTTGCGGCCTGCGCGCTGCTGCTGATCGCGAAAGGGATCGTGGCTCGGCGCAGCGGCGGCGAGCGAGCGCAGTGGATCAGCTTCGACGAGTGGGTCGGGTCGCCGCGCCATGTCCTGGCGTTCTTCGTCGTGATCGGCGTCAACATCTTCTACATCCTGCTCGTCGACAGGCTCGGCTTCATTCTGACCGGCAGCATCTATCTCGCCGTGCTCTTCGCCGTGTTCGGCGTGAGAATGCGATCGATCCTGCCTCTCGCGCTCGTGATTACGCTCGGGATCCACTACAGCTTCTACAAGCTGCTGAAGGTGCCGCTGCCGTGGGGGCTGCTGCAAGGCTGGGCATGGTGATCCCGGTGCGGCGCGGACCTGGACGATGAGCCACGCCTGGGCGCAGGCCTTCGCGCTGGTCTTCGATCCGTACAACATCCTCGTGATGTTCGTCGCGTCGCTGTTCGGATTGTTCGTGGGCGCCGTGCCCGGCCTGACGGCGACGATGGCCACCGCGCTGCTGGTGCCGGTCACGTTCTTCATGGCGCCGATCCCGGCGATCGCGGCGATCGTAACGGCGACCGCGATGGCGATCTTCTCCGGCGACATCCCGGGCTGCCTCATGCGCATGCCCGGCACGCCGGCGTCGGCCGCGTACACGGACGAAGCCTACGCGATGACCCGCAAGGGGCAGGCCGAGCTTGCACTCGGCGCGGGGCTGGTCTTCTCCGCGTTGGGCGGGCTCTTCGGAACCGCGGTGCTGATGCTCTCCGCGCCCGCGCTGGCCGAATTCGCGCTCAAGTTCAGCTCCTTCGAATACTTCTGGCTGGTGCTGCTCGGGCTGACCTGCGCCGTGTTCATCACTTCCGATCGACCGCTCAAAGGCTTCGTCACCCTGCTCCTCGGCCTGCTCGTGGCGTGCATCGGCCTGGGCAATCCGGCGGCCTATCCGCGCTTCACCTTCGGCAGCACCGAGCTGCTGGGCGGCGTCGGCTTCATCCCGATGATGATCGGCATGTTCGCGATCTCCGAGATCATGCGCTACGCCGTGGACACCAACCCGGCGCTGGTCATCGTCGACAAGCCGATCGGCAACGTGTTCAAGGGCATGTGGGAGCTGACGAAGAAATATCCCGTGCAGATCTTGCGCGGCAACGCAGTGGGGACGCTGATCGGCGCACTACCCGGCGCAGGCGCCGACATCGCGGCCTGGATCACGTACGCGATAAGCAAGCGCTTCTCCAAGGAACCGGAAAAGTTCGGCACCGGACACGTGGAAGGCATCGTGGAATCGGGCTCGGCGAACAACAGCGCACTGGCCGGGGCCTGGATTCCCGCGCTGGTGTTCGGCATTCCGGGCGATTCGATCACCGCGATCGTTATCGGCGTGCTGTACATGAAGAACATGAACCCCGGGCCGACGCTGTTCACCAACAATCCGCAGAACATCTACGCCGTGTATCTGCTGTTCATAATCGCCAACCTGATGATGGTTCCGCTCGGCTGGTGGTGCATCAAGGTGGCGAAGCAGATACTGAAGGTGCCGCGCTCGGTGCTGATGCCGATAATCATGCTGTTCTGCGTGGTCGGTTCGTTCGCGATCAACAACACTGCGTTCGACGTGACGGTCATGCTGGTCGCCGGCGTCGCCGCATTCTTTCTCGAGGCGAACGGCTTCCCGATCGCGCCAGCGATCCTCGGCGTCGTGCTCGGCGGCATGCTCGAGGAGAACTTCATCACCTCGATGATCAAGTCCGAGGGCCACCTCGCGGCCTTCTTCGAGCGGCCGATCGCCGCGACGCTGGGCGTGATGACGCTGGCGGTCTGGTTCCTGCCGCTGCTCATGCGTCGTTTGCGGCGGCTGGCCGGCGTCGAAGAAGCCGTTTAGCCGGCGGATTGCTGCGCCGCAGCGCGTTGACCCCACCTGAGCTGGCAGGGTAAAATTTATCGTTTTTTTCGAGCCCGCGCCTTTCGGGGCGGTTCGTACAGGTTTTCTCGGGTGTGCCATGCGCGGCAAGCTCGTCGTCGGTAACTGGAAAATGAACGGCGGCTTGAAGCGGAACGACACCCTGCTTGCCGACCTCCGTGCGGGCTGGACCGCGCCCGAAGGGCGGGCGCTGGCGGTGTGCGTGCCGTATCCGTATCTGTGGCAGGCGCAGGCCGCCCTGTCGGGCTCGGCGATTGCGTGGGGCGCGCAGGACCTGAGCGAGCACGCTGCTGGGGCGTACACCGGCGACGTGTCCGCGGCGATGGCGGCGGAGTTCGGGTGCACGTATGCGATCGTCGGGCATTCCGAGCGGCGCGCCGTCCACGGCGAAAGCGATGTGCTGGTGGCCGAAAAGGCGGCGGCCGCGATCGCGGCGGGATTGAAGCCGATCGTCTGCGTGGGCGAAACATTGGCCCAGCGCGATGCGGGCGAAACGGAGGCGGTGGTGTTGCGACAGCTCGAGGCGGCGGTCGCGCGGCTCGGCGCGAAGCTCGCGAGTGCTATCGTGGCGTACGAGCCGGTGTGGGCCATCGGGACGGGGCGCACGGCGACGCCCGAGCAGGCGCAGGCGGTGCATCGGCTGCTGCGGCAGCGGCTGCGGGCTGCCGGTCCGGACGCGGGGAACATGCTCTTGCTGTACGGCGGCAGCGTGAAGGCGGACAACGCGCCAACGCTCTTCGCCTGCCCCGACGTCGACGGCGGACTGGTGGGCGGCGCGTCGCTCAATGCGGCTGAATTTTTGACGATCGCCCATGCCTAAGCGCCTGGGCGGCGAGGAAAGCGGATGATCTGGGAAACGTTATTGTTAGGGATGCACGTGCTCGTTGCGGCGGCGCTGATCGGATTCGTTCTTCTGCAACACGGCAAGGGCGCCGACATGGGCGCGGCGTTCGGCAGCGGCGCCTCGGGGAGCCTTTTCGGCGCCGCGGGGTCTGCCAACTTCCTGTCACGTACGACCGCGATCCTGGCCACCGTCTTCTTCATGACCAGCATCGGACTCACCTATTTTGCGAGCACGCGCGGAGCGCCCAAGGAGCTGATGAAGCGCGAGCTTCCGGCGACGACGGCTCCGGCGCCGGCGAAGGACAGCAAGGCGGGCGAAGTGCCGCAGGGCGCCGCACCGGCGGCGCCGTCGAGCGCGCCGGCGGAGCCGGCAGGCAAGTCGGATTCGAAGGCAGGCGACGTACCGAAGTAGAGAGAGGCACGCGAGCACGCGCCGACGTGGTGGAATTGGTAGACACGCTGTCTTGAGGGGGCAGTGGCGTAAGCCGTGTGAGTTCGAGTCTCACCGTCGGCACCACAGCAGGACGGTTGTGAGGAACGGGCAGGACCGAAGCAAGACTCGCCGGGCGTGATCGGCCGGCGCACGAGGACAGGCTTTTTCAGAACATGCTGGAACAATATTTCCCCGTCCTGCTCTTCATCATCGTCGGCATCGGCCTCGGAGCGGTGCTGCTTGGGCTCGGCAGCTTCGTTTCTCCGAACCGTCCCGATCCCGAGAAGCTTTCTCCCTACGAGTGCGGCTTCGAGGCGTTTGAAGACGCGCGCATGAAGTTCGACGTACGCTATTACCTGATCGCGATCCTGTTCATCCTCTTCGATCTGGAGATCGCGTTTCTCTTTCCCTGGGCGGTCGTGCTGCCCGACATCGGGATATTCGGTTTCTGGTCGATGATGATCTTCCTCGGCATTCTCATCATCGGCTTCGTCTACGAATGGAAAAAAGGCGCGCTGGAGTGGGAGTGATCGCCACGGAGATCGGCCATGCCCATTGAAGGCATCCTGGAGAAGGGTTTCGTCACCACCTCGCTCGATTCGCTGATCAACTGGGCGCGCAACGGCTCGATGTGGCCGATGACGTTCGGGCTCGCGTGCTGCGCGGTGGAGATGATGCATGCCGGCGCGGCCCGTTACGACCTCGACCGCTTCGGCGTCGTGTTCCGTCCGAGTCCCCGGCAGTCCGACGTGATGATCGTCGCCGGGACGCTGTGCAACAAGATGGCGCCGGCGCTGCGCAAGGTCTACGACCAGATGGCCGAGCCGCGCTGGGTGATCTCGATGGGCTCCTGCGCCAACGGCGGCGGCTACTATCACTACTCGTACTCGGTGGTGCGCGGCTGCGACCGCATCGTGCCGGTCGACATCTACGTACCTGGCTGTCCGCCGACCGCCGAGGCGCTCCTCTACGGCATCCTCCAGCTCCAGAACAAGATCTGGCGCACCAACACGATCGCGCGCTAACAGGCCCTAATGGCCACGAGAATAGAGACGCTTTCCGCCGCGCTGGCCGCGGCGCTTGGCGAGAAGCTCAAAAGTAGTACTACGGCGCTGCGCGAGATCACCATCGTGATCGCGGCCCCCGATCTGCGTGCGGCCATGCGCACGCTGCGCGATGCGCCCGAGCTGCACTTCGAGACGCTGATCGATCTCTGCGGCGTGGATTATTCGGCCTACGCGGGCGAGGCGGAGGACATGGCGTACTCGAGCTCCGACGCCACGCCGGCCGAGCCGCTGGTGACAAGGCCGCGCGACGGGCGCTTCGCAGTCGTCTACCATCTGCTCTCACTCGCCAACAACCAGCGCGTGCGCGTCCGCACCTTCGCGCCGAACGACGAGTTTCCAGTGTTGCCCTCGGTGATCGACATCTGGCCGTCGGCCAACTGGTACGAGCGCGAGGCGTTCGATTTCTTCGGCATCGTCTTCGAAGGGCATCCCGATCTGCGGCGCATCCTCACCGACTACGGCTTCGTCGGTCATCCGTTTCGCAAGGACTTCCCGCTGTCGGGACAGGTCGAGATGCGCTACGACCCGGAGCTGGGGCGCGTCATTTACCAGCCGGTCACGATCGAGGCGCGCGAGGTCACGCCGCGGATCATCCGCGAGGAGAGCTACGGCGAAGCCGAGGGATTCCGCAAGGGTTGAGCCGTGGCCGAGATCCGCAATTACACGATGAATTTTGGGCCCCAGCATCCGGCGGCGCACGGCGTGCTGCGGCTCGTGCTGGAGCTCGACGGCGAGGTGATCCAGCGCGCCGATCCGCACATCGGTCTGCTGCATCGCGCGACCGAGAAGCTCTCCGAGTACAAAACCTATCTGCAGGCGCTGCCGTACATGGATCGGCTCGACTACGTGTCCATGATGTCGAACGAGCACGCGTACTGCCTCGCGGTCGAGAAGCTCCTCGGCGTCGAAGTTCCGATCCGCGCCCAGTACATTCGCGTGATGTTCGACGAGGTGACGCGCATCCTCAATCATCTGCTCTGGCTCGGGTCGCACTCACTCGACGTCGGCGCGATGACGACCTTCCTGTACTGCTTCCGCGAGCGCGAAGATCTGATGGACGCGTACGAGGCCGTCTCCGGCGCCCGGCTGCATGCCGCGTATTACCGTCCGGGCGGCGTGTACCGCGACCTGCCGGACAGCATGCCGCAGTACCGCGTGACGGCGATCCACGACGAGAAAGCGGTCAAGCGGCTGAATGCGAACCGGCGGGGGAGCCTGCTCGACTTCCTCGAGGACTTCACCAGCCGCTTCCCGGGCTACGTCGACGACTACGAGACGCTGCTCACCGAGAATCGCATCTGGAAGCAGCGCACGGTGGGCATCGGCGTGGTTACGCCCGAGCGCGCGATGGCGCTCGGCTTCACCGGGCCGATGCTGCGCGGCTCGGGCGTGCCGTGGGATCTGCGCAAGAAGCAGCCGTACGCGGTTTACGACAAGATGGAGTTCAACATTCCGGTCGGCACCCACGGCGATTGCTACGACCGCTATCTCGTGCGCGTGCAGGAGATGCGCGAGGCGAACAAGATCATCAAGCAGTGCATCGCCTGGCTGCGCGAGAACCCGGGGCCGGTCATCACCGACAACCACAAGATTGCTCCTCCTTCGCGCGAGGAGATGAAGGCGAACATGGAAGAGCTGATCCATCACTTCAAGCTCTACACCGAGGGAATGCACGTGCCGCCGGGCGAGGCGTATGCGGCGGTCGAGCACCCGAAGGGAGAATTCGGCGTGTACATCATCTCCGACGGCGCCAACAAGCCGTACCGGATCAAGCTGCGCGCCGCAGGGTTTGCGCATCTCTCGGCGCTCGACGAGATGTCGCGGGGGCACATGATCGCCGACGTGGTGGCGATCATCGGGACACAGGACATCGTATTCGGGGAAATCGACCGATGAGCGTCATCGATTCGAAAGTCGTCAACATCGACGAGCTGAAGCTGGAGCACTTCGAGAAGGGAAAGCTTTTCGAGTGCGATGCCGTGCGCATCGGCCCGCTGCTCGGGGCGAAAGATCTCGGTTACTCGTACGACGTGGTGCCGCCAGGCAAGCGTTCGTGTCCGTTTCATAGCCACCGAGCCGAGGAAGAGATGTTCTTCATCGTCAAGGGCACCGGGACACTGCGCTACGGCAGCGAGACGCGGAAGATCCGTGCCGGCGACGTCATCTGCTGTCCCACCGGCGGTCCCGAGACCGCGCACCAGATCGTCAACGATTCCGAGGCGGACCTCGCCTATCTTTCGATCAGCACGATGATGCCGGCGGAAGTCTGCGAATATCCCGACTCGAAGAAGATCGGCGCTTACGGCGATGGCGGCTTGCGGCACATGACCCGGGCCGGCGACGGCGTCGACTACTGGGTCGACGAGATTTGAGAGCGTTTCGATGCTGAGCGCCGAAGCCCTGAAACGCATCGATCGCGAGATCGCCAAGTATCCGCCGGAGCAGAAGCGCTCGGCGGTGATGGCGGCGCTCGCGGTGGCGCAGGACGAGAAGGGCTGGCTCGCCACCGAGACGATGGACTTCGTCGCCTCTTACCTCGGCATGCCGCCGATCGCGGTGTACGAGGTGGCGACCTTCTACGAGATGTACAACACGGAGCCCGTCGGAAACTTCAAGCTGGCCATCTGCACCAATCTGCCCTGCGCGTTGCAGGGGGCGGGCCGCGCGGCGGAGCACCTCAAGAAGAAGCTCGGCATCGGCTTCGGCGAGACCACCGCCGACAAGATGTTTACGCTCAAGCAGGGCGAGTGCTTTGGCGCCTGCGGCGATGCGCCGGTGATGCTCGTCAACGACAAGCACATGGCGAGCTGGATGAACGATGAGAAGATCGACGCGCTGCTAGCGGAGCTGTCCGGCAGGGGCAAATCGTGAACGCGCCCGCCGAATTCCTCGACTACGGTCCCGACGCCATCATCATGGCGGGACTCAACGGCCGGAACTGGGGACTCGAGGATTACCTCAAGCGCGGCGGGTACGAGGCGTTGAAGAAGATCCTCGCGGAGAAAATACCGCCGGCGACGATCATCGCCGAGGTGAAGAAATCCGCGCTGCGCGGACGCGGTGGGGCGGGCTTTCCGACGGGACTGAAGTGGAGCTTCATGCCGCAGCAGTATCACGGACCGAAATATCTCGTGTGCAACTCCGACGAGGGCGAGCCGGGCACGTTCAAGGACCGCGACGTCCTTCGCTACAACCCGCACATCCTGATTGAGGGCATGGCGATCGCGGCTTACGCGATGGGCTGTCAGCGCGGATACAACTACGTTCATGGCGAGATCTGGGAAACCTACGAGCGCTGCGAGCAGGCGGTCGACGAGGCGTACCGCGCCGGTTACCTCGGCGACAACATCCTCGGCAGCGACTTCAGCTTCCACCTCTACAACCACCACGGCTTCGGCGCATATATTTGCGGCGAAGAGACGGGACTGCTCGAATCTCTCGAGGGCAAGAAGGGCATGCCGCGCTACAAGCCGCCGTTCCCGGCGAGCTACGGGCTGTACGGCAAGCCCACGACGATCAACAACACGGAGACCTTCGCCGCAGTGCCGTGGATCATCAACCACGGCGCGGAAGCCTTTCTCGCGCTGGGCCGTCCGAATAACGGCGGCACCAAGATCTTCTCGGTCTCGGGCGACGTGGCGCGTCCCGGCAATTACGAGGTGCGGCTCGGCACGCCGTTCGCGAAGCTGCTGGAGATGGCGGGCGGCATGCGCGACGGCCGCAAGCTGAAAGCCTGCATTCCGGGCGGCTCGTCGATGCCGGTGCTGCCGGGCGAGATCATGATGGGCGTCGACATGGACTACGACTCGATCGCCAAGGCGGGATCGATGCTGGGCTCGGGCGCGGTGATTCTCATGGACGACACGCGCTGCATGGTGCGCTCGCTGCTGCGGCTGTCGTACTTCTACTTCGAGGAATCTTGCGGGCAGTGTACGCCGTGCCGCGAGGGAACGGGCTGGCTGTGGCGCGTGGTCGACCGCATCGAGCACGGCAAGGGAAAAGACGAGGATCTCGATCTGCTGCTTTCCGTGTCGGACAACATCGCGGGACGGACGATCTGCGCGCTCGGCGACGCCGCGGCGCTGCCGGTCAAGAGCTTCATCAAGCATTTCCGCGGCGAGTTCCAGCACCACATCGATCACAAGAGCTGCCTCGTGCCGGATTACGTCTGATGAGCACGATGCTGAACGTCGAGATCGACGGCCGCCAGGTGCAGGTGCCGAGCGGCAGCACGGTGATGGACGCCGCGCACAAGCTCGACATCTACGTTCCGCATTTCTGCTGGCACAAGAAGCTCACGATCGCGGCCAACTGCCGCATGTGCCTCGTCCAGGTCGAGAAAGCCCCGAAGCCGATGCCCGCGTGCGCCACGCCGGTAGCCGAAGGCATGAAGGTCTGGACGCACTCGGACGCGGCAGTCGATGCGCAGAAGGGGGTGATGGAGTTCCTGCTCATCAACCATCCGCTCGACTGCCCGATCTGCGACCAGGGCGGCGAGTGCCAGTTGCAGGATCTCGCGGTCGGCTACGGCGCATCCAGCTCGCGCTACGAGGAACCAAAGCGCGTCGTGCTGAACAAGAACCTCGGGCCGCTCATCTCCACCGACATGACGCGCTGCATCCACTGCACGCGCTGCGTGCGCTTCGGTCAGGAGGTCGCCGGCGTGATGGAGTTGGGCATGATCGGCCGCGGCGAGCACGCCGAGATCATCACCTTCGTCGGCAAGACGGTCGACTCGGAGCTTTCCGGCAACGTCATCGATCTGTGCCCGGTCGGCGCGCTCACCTCGAAGCCGTTCCGCTACACCGCGCGCACCTGGGAGCTGGCGCGGCGCCGGTCGGTAAGCCCGCACGACGGGCTCGGCAGCAATCTCGTAGTGCAGGTCAAGAACGACCGCGTGATGCGTGTCGTCCCATTCGAGAACGAGGCGATTAACGAGTGCTGGCTCTCCGACAAGGACCGCTTCTCCTACGAGGGGCTCAACTCCGAGGACCGGCTCACCAAGCCGATGGTCAAGCGCGACGGCGCCTGGCACGAGACCGACTGGCAGACCGCGCTCGAGCACGTCGTGCACGAGCTCGAACGCATACGCGAGCGGCATGGCGCCGAGTCTCTCGGCGCGCTCGTCTCGGCGCACGCGACGCTCGAGGAGATGCATCTCGCGCAGAAGCTCGTGCGCGCGCTCGGCAGCGACAACGTCGACTTCCGCCTCCGGCAGACCGACTTCAGTGCCGACGGTGCCGGCGTGCCCTGGCTCGGCATGCCGATCGCCGAGTTCGCCGCGCTGGAGCGAATCCTCGTGATCGGCAGCTTCCTGCGCAAGGATCATCCGCTGCTCGCGCACCGGCTGCGGCAGGCGACGAAGAAGGGTGCACAGCTCTCGATGCTCGGCTGCGCCGACGACGAGCTCTTGATGCGCGTGGCGCACCACGAGACCGTCGCGCCGTCGGCGTTGCCGCGCGCGCTAGCCGACATCGTTGCCGCCGCGGCGATCGGCGCCGGAAAGCCGCCGCCTGCCGCGCTCGAGCGGCGTGAGCCGCAGGCTGCAGCGCAGGTCATCGCGGCGAGCCTTCTCGGCGGCGAGCGCAGAGGCATCTTTCTCGGCAATCTCGCGCGGGCGCATCCGCGCGCGGCGCAGCTGCATGCGCTGGCGCAGGCGCTCGCGGAGCTGACCGGAGCGAAGCTCGGCGTGCTCACCGAGGCGGCGAACTCGGTCGGCGGCTACATCGCCGGAGCCCTGCCGCAGCGAGGCGGATTGCACGTGCAGGCGATGCTCGGCGGCGCGGAGCCGCGCAAGGCGCTTCTGCTTCTCCATGCCGAGCCGGAATTCGACAGCGCGAATCCGGTTGCGGCGCGAGCCGCGCTCGCCAAGGCCGAGCTGGTAGTCGCGCTTTCGCCGTTCAAATCGAGCGCGAGCGAGCACGCGCATGTCATGCTGCCCATCGCGCCGTTCACCGAGACCGCGGGGACCTTCGTCAACTGCGAGGGCCGCGCGCAGGCTTTCCGCGGCGTCGTGCCGCCTCTCGGCGACACGCGTCCCGCATGGAAGGTGCTGCGCGTGCTGGGCTCGATGCTCGGGGTCGCGGGATTCGACTTCAACGCCATCGATGCCGTGCGCGCCGAGCTGCCGTCGCAGCGAGAGATCGCAAAGCGCCTGTCGAACGCGACGAGCGTCGCGATCGAGGCGCCGTCGGCGGCCGTCAACGGCGTCGAGCGCGTGGCCGACGTGCCGATCTACTTCAGCGATCCGCTGGTGCGCCGCGCGACGTCGCTGCAGAAAACGGCCGACGCGCGCGCTCCGCTCGTCCGCGCAAGCGCCGCGACGCTCGCGCGCCTGAAGCTTGCCGCTGGAGCGGCCGCGCGATTGCGGCAGGACGGCGGCGAGGCGATGCTCACCGTCGCGGTCGACAACGGCGTGCCGGACGGCTGCGTGCGCATCGCGGCAGGGCATCGCGCCACCAGCACGCTCGGCGCGATGTTCGGTCCCATCACGGTCGAGGTGCTGTGATGGTTCCGCTCGAGTCCTTCCTGGGTCACAACCTCGCGCTTCTCGTGTGGACGGTCGTCAAGATCCTCGTCATCGCGATTCCGCTGATCCTCGGCGTGGCGTACCTGACGCTCGCCGAGCGCAAGGTGATCGGCTACATGCAGGTGCGCATCGGGCCGAACCGCGTCGGTCCCTTCGGGCTGCTGCAGCCCTTTGCCGACGTGTTGAAGATGCTGTTCAAGGAGATCATTGTCCCGTCGGGCGCGAACCGCTGGCTCTTTTTCATCGCACCCGTGCTATCGCTCGCGCCTGCGCTGGCGGCGTGGGCGGTGATCCCGTTCGCCGATGGACTGGTGCTCGCCAACATCAACGCCGGACTCCTCTACATCATGGCGATGACGTCGATGGCCGTTTACGGCGTGATCCTCGCCGGCTGGGCGTCGAACTCGAAGTACGCGTTCCTCGGCTGCCTGCGCTCCGCGGCGCAGATCGTCTCCTACGAGATCGCGATGGGCTTCGCGCTGGTCGGTGTGCTGATGGCTGCGAACAGTCTCAACCTCGGCGACATCGTTAGCGGTCAGGAAGGCGGCGCGGCGCACTGGTATCTCTGGCCGCTCCTGCCGCTCGCGGTCGTCTACCTCGTCGCCGGCATCGCGGAGACCAATCGCCACCCATTCGACGTCGCCGAAGGCGAGTCGGAGATCGTCGCCGGATTCCACGTCGAATACTCGGGGATCGGGTTCGCGCTGTTTTTCCTCGCCGAGTACATGAACATGATCCTCGTGGCCGCCCTGTGCTCGATCATGTTCCTCGGCGGCTGGCTCTCGCCGTGGCCCGGATTGAACGACTACGTGATCGCGTCGTCGGTTCCGATCATCGGCGGGATGGCGCCTTTCGGCGACGGCATCGGCTGGCTGATCGTGAAGGCCTGCGTGATCCTTTTCATCTTCCTGTGGATCCGCGCCACGTTCCCGCGCTACCGCTACGACCAGATCATGCGCCTGGGCTGGAAGGTGTTCATCCCGATCACGCTCGTGTGGATCATCTTCCTCGGCGCGATGATGCAGACGCGCTGGGCCTACCTGTTCCACTAGAGATCATGTTCGAGCGCATCAAGGACTTCGTCAACGCCTACACGCTCTGGGAGCTGTGGAAGGGATTGTGGGTCACGCGGCGCTATTTGTTCACGCGCAAGGTGACGGTGCAATACCCGGAGGAGAAGACGCCGATGAGCCCGCGCTTCCGGGGCCTTCACGCGCTGCGCCGTTATCCGAACGGCGAGGAGCGCTGCATCGCCTGCAAGCTCTGCGAGGCGGTGTGCCCGGCGCTCGCCATCACGATCGAATCGGAGGAGCGCGCTGACGGAACGCGGCGCACCACGCGCTACGACATCGATCTCACCAAGTGCATCTTCTGCGGCTTCTGCGAGGAGAGCTGCCCGGTCGACTCGATCGTCGAGACGCACATCCTCGAATACCACGGCGAGCGCCGCGGCGATCTCATCTACACCAAGGAGATGCTGCTCGCGGTGGGTGACCGCTACGAGACCGAGATCGCGGCCGCCCGCGCCGCCGACGCCAAGTATCGCTGACCATGGTCCAGACGGTCATCTTCTGGTGCTTCGCGCTGATCCTGCTTTTCGCTGCACTGCGCGTGATCACGGTGCGCAATCTCGTGCAAGCCGCGCTGTGGCTCGTGCTTTCGTTCTTCACCGCGGCCGCGCTGTGGCTGATGCTGCAGGCGGAGTTTCTCGCCATCGCGCTGGTGCTCGTCTACGTCGGCGCGGTGATGGTGCTCTTTCTGTTCGTGGTGATGATGCTCGACATCGACGTCGAGAAGCTGCGCGCCGGTTTCCGCAGCTACATCCCGGTCGGGGTGACCGTCGGCATCCTCATCCTGCTCGAGATGATGCTGGTGCTGATTGGCGGCTATCTCGGGCCGCGCGCGGTGCCGGCGCCGCCGGCCGCGGCGGCGGGCTACAGCAACACCCGCGCACTGGGCCTGCAGATCTACACCGACTACGCGTACCCGTTCGAGATCGCGGCCGTGATCCTGCTGGTGGCGATCATCGCCGCGATCGCGCTGACGCACCGCAAGCGTCGCGAGACCAAGCACCAGAATCCGAGCGAGCAGATTCGCGTGCGCCGCGACGAGCGCCTGCGCATCCTGAACATCCCCGCCGAAAAGCGGGAGCCTTGAATGCCTTGAGCGTAAGCCGCGGCGCGTCGCCGCCGCGGGAGCAGGGGGGAATGTAGTGTCGTTTCTGACGCCGACGCTGTCGCACTACCTGGTGCTGGGGGCGATCCTGTTCGCGATTTCCGTGATCGGGATCTTCCTCAACCGCCGCAACGTCATCATCATGTTGATGGCGATCGAGCTGATGCTGCTCGCGGTGAACCTCAACTTCATCGCCTTCTCGAGCTCCCTCGGCGACACGGCGGGGCAGGTTTTCGTGTTCTTCATCCTCACCGTGGCCGCCGCCGAGTCGGCGATCGGGCTCGCCATTCTGGTGCTTCTGTTCCGCCACGTCGGCTCGATCGACGTCGAGGACCTGGGCCAGCTCAAGGGATGATTGACGTGATGCCCAACAGCGGATTCCTCGCTGCGCTCGGAATGACATCGCGGCAATGAGCATGCAGCACCTCTATCTCCTCGTGCCGCTGGCGCCGCTCGCCGCGTCGATCGTGGTCGGGCTGTGGGGGGCGAGGATCGGTCGCGCGTCGTCGCACCGGCTGTGCATTCTCGGCGTCGCCGTCTCGACGATCGCCTCCGCATTCATCCTGCGCGACGTCATGGCCGGGCACTTCTTCAGCGGCGACGTCTACGTCTGGCAGACCTCGGGCGATCTCAAGTTCGCGATCGGCTTCCTGATCGATCCGCTCACCGCGCTGATGATCACCGTGGTGAGCTTCGTCTCGCTGATGGTGCACGTCTACACCATCGGCTACATGGCCGACGACGACGGCTACACGCGGTTCTTCAGCTACATCTCGCTTTTCACCTTCAGCATGCTGATGCTGGTGATGGCGAACAACTTCCTGCAGCTTTTCTTCGGCTGGGAAGCGGTCGGGCTCGTCTCCTACCTGCTGATCGGGTTCTGGTACACGCGCCCGACCGCGATCTACGCGAGCCTGAAAGCCTTCCTCGCCAACCGCGTCGGCGACTTCGGCTTCGCGTTGGGGATCGGACTCATCGTTGCGTACTTCGGCTCGCTCGACTACGCGACCGTATTCAAGGCCGCGCCGGCGCTGGCCGGAACCACGCTCAACCTGGTCGGCACCGCGCAATGGTCGGTGCTGACCGCGATCTGCATCGGGCTCTTTGTCGGCGCGATGGGCAAGTCGGCGCAGGTGCCGCTGCACGTGTGGCTGCCCGACTCGATGGAAGGCCCGACGCCGATCTCCGCGCTGATCCATGCCGCGACCATGGTGACGGCGGGCATCTTCATGGTGGCGCGGATGAGCCCGCTGTTCGAGCTTTCCGAGACCGCGCTCGCCTTCGTCACCGTGATCGGCGCGACGACCGCGCTTTTCATGGCAATCCTCGGCGTCGTGCAGAACGACATCAAGCGCGTCATCGCGTACTCGACGCTCTCGCAGCTCGGCTACATGGCGGTTGCGCTCGGCGTGTCGGCCTACTCGGCGGCGATCTTTCACCTCATGACGCATGCGTTCTTCAAGGCGCTGCTTTTCCTCGCCGCAGGGTCGGTGATCATCGCGCTGCATCACGAGCAGGACATGCGCAAGATGGGGGGCTTGAGGAAGTACATGCCGATCACGTACTGGACCGCCGTGGTCGGAGCGCTGGCGCTCGCCGGCGTGCCGCCGTTCGCCGGGTTCTTTTCCAAGGACACGATCATCGACGCGGTGTACCTGTCGCATGTGCCCGGACACGCATATGCGGCCTTCGCCGTGACGGTCGGCGTGTTCATCACCGGGCTCTACACCTTCCGCATGCTGTTCATGACCTTCCATGGCGAGGAGCGCTTCCGCCACGCCGAGGCGCACGGAGAGCACGGTCCCGAGCATCATGCAGAGGAGCCGAGGGAGAGCCCGTGGGTGGTGTGGGTTCCGCTCGTTCTGCTTGCGATCCCTTCCGTCTACTCGGGCTGGGCGTACGCCGATCGCGTGCTGTTCGGGAATTTCTTCGGCAGCTCGATCGTGATCGCGCCCACGCATGCCTGGCTGGCGACGATGACCGAGGAATGGCACGGCCCGTGGGCGTTCGTGACCCACGGTCTCGCCACGCCCGGTTTCTGGCTAGCCCTCGCGGGCATCGCCACGGCATGGTTCTTCTACATGCGACGTCCCGAGCTGCCGCAGGTTCTCGCGGAACGCTTTCGCGGGGTTTATACCGTGCTCGTGAACAACTATTACATCGACCGCTTCAACGACTGGTTCTTCGCGGGCGGGTTCCGGCGCATCGGCGAGTGGTGCTCCGAGGTCGGCGACCGCTCGATCATCGACGGGTTCTTCGTCAACGGCAGCGCGCGGCTGGTTGCCATCACCGCCACCCTGATGCGGCATATCCAGTCGGGATACATCTACCACTACGCCTTCACCATGATCGTCGGCGTGCTCGCGCTGCTGACCTGGTGGGTGGCGCGCTAAGCCGGGTCCTAGATGCTCAATCACCTCCTGAGCCTCGCCATCTGGGTGCCGATCGTCGCCGGCGTGCTGGTGCTGGCGCTGAGCCGCGAGCAGGACGCACCCGCCGCGCGCTGGCTCGCGCTGGTCGGCGCGCTTGCGGGATTCGCCGTGACGATCCCGCTCTATACGCGGTTCCAGCTCGGCACGGCAGAGATGCAGTTCGTCGAGACGATCGAATGGATTCCGCGCTTCAACGCCAACTATCTGCTCGGCGTCGACGGCATCTCGGTGCTCTTCGTCCTGCTCAACAGCTTCATCACCGTGCTCGCGGTGTGGGCCGGATGGGTGGTGATCCAGACGCGGGTCGCGCAGTACATGGGCGCGTTCCTGATCATGTCCGGGCTCATCAACGGGGTGTTCGCGGCACTCGACGCGGTGCTGTTCTACGTCTTCTTCGAGGCGCAGCTCATTCCCATGTACCTCATCATCGGGGTCTGGGGCGGACCGAACCGGATCTATGCCGCGCTGAAGTTCTTCCTGTACACCTTCCTCGGCTCGGTGCTGATGCTGGTGGCGCTGATCTACCTGTATACGGTCAGCGGGGGCAGCTTCTCGATCCTCGAGTGGTATCAGCTCCCGCTCTCGCTCAAGACGCAGCTCTTGCTCTTCACGGCGTTCTTCATCGCCTTCGCGGTCAAGGTGCCGATGTGGCCCGTGCACACCTGGCTTCCCGACGCGCACGTCGAAGCCCCGACCGGCGGCTCGGTGGTGCTCGCTGCGGTCACGCTGAAGGTGGGAGCGTACGGCTTCGTCCGCTTCGTCCTGCCGATCCTTCCCGATGCGAGCCATTACCTCGCCGGCTTCGTGATCACGCTGTCGCTCGTCGCGGTGGTTTACATCAGCTTTGTCGCGCTGGTTCAGGCCGACATGAAGAAGCTGATCGCCTATTCGTCGATCGCGCACATGGGCTTCGTCACGCTCGGCTTCTTCCTGTTCAGCCAGCTCGGCGTCGAGGGAGCGCTCGTGCAGATGATCTCGCACGGCTTCGTCTCTGCCGCGCTCTTCCTCTGCGTCGGCGTGCTGTACGACCGCATGCACAGCCGCCTGATCGGCGATTACGGCGGTGTGGTCAACACGATGCCGAAGTTCGCCGCCTTCGCGATGCTCTTCGCGATGGCGAACGCGGCGCTGCCGGGAACGAGCGGTTTCGTGGGCGAGTTCATGGTCATCCTCGCCTCGATCACGGCGAACTTCTGGCTCGGCTTCCTTGCCGCGACGATCATGATCCTCGGCGCGGCGTACACGCTGTGGATGTACAAGCGCGTGTGGTTCGGCGCGGTGGCCAATGATAGCGTGGCCAAGCTCCCCGATCTCTCGCGGCGCGAGTTCTGGCTGCTCGCCACGGTCGCTCTGGCGGTGCTCGCGATGGGCCTGTACCCGAAGCCCTTCACCGACGTGATGCATGCGTCGGTGTCCGAGTTGCTCACCCACGTCGCGAAGAGCAAGCAGTGACGCCGCTCGGATTGCCGTTCGATTTCGGGCCGGCCCTGCCGGAAATGGCACTGCTCGTCACGGCCTGCCTCGTCCTGGTCGTCGATTTGTTCCTCCCGGATTCGCGCCGCGCATGGAGCTACTGGCTGGCGCAGATCGGGCTGCTCGCCGCGGCTTGGTTCGCGCTAACCGTGTTCCACGAGCAGCCGGCGCGGGCGCTCGGCAGGATGTTCGTTGCCGATGCGCTCTCCGACGTGCTCACGTTCTTCAGCTACGTCTCGGTGTCGCTGATGCTCTTCTACTCGCGCGGCTATCTCGTCGCGCGCGGGCTCTTTCGCGGCGAGACCTTCGTGCTCGCGCTGACCGCGCTGCTCGGGATCACGGTGATGATCTCGGCGGCGAGCTTCGTCCCGCTCTATCTCGGGCTGGAGCTGATGTCGCTGTCGCTCTACGCGATGGTCGCGTTGCAGCGCGAATCGGGCCGCGCGGTCGAGGCGGCGATGAAGTATTTCGTGCTCGGTGCGCTCGCCTCAGGGCTGCTCCTCTACGGCATGTCGATGATCTACGGCGCCACCGGTACCCTCGACATCAACGGCGTGGCGAGCGCGATCGTCAGCGGGGGCACCAACCGGATCATCCTCGTGTTCGGGCTGGTGTTCGTGGTCTCGGCCATCGCGTTCAAGCTCGGCGCCGTGCCTTATCACATGTGGGTACCCGACGTGTACGACGGCGCGCCGACCGCGATCACGCTCTTCATCGGCAGCGCGCCGAAGCTCGCGGCGTTCGCGGTGGCGATCCGGCTGCTTGTCGGATCGCTTTCCGCCCTCGCTTTCGACTGGCAGGGCATGCTGCTGATCCTGTCGCTGCTCTCGATGATCCTCGGCAACGTGATCGCCATCGCCCAGTCGAACATCAAGCGCATGCTCGCTTACTCGACCATCGCCAACATGGGCTTCATGCTGATGGGGTTCCTCACCGCGAACACCGACGGCTATAGCGCCGCGATGTTCTACACGGTAACCTATGTGCTTACGACGCTGGTCGCCTTCGGCATCGTGCTGCTGCTCTCGCGCGAGGGCTTCGAGGCGGAGCTGCTGGACGACTTCAAGGGGCTCAACCAGAAAAGCCCGTGGTACGCGTTCCTGATGCTGCTCGCGATGTTCTCGCTTGCTGGCGTGCCGCCGACGGTGGGCTTCTACGCGAAGTTCTCGGTGATCGAGGCCGCGGTGGACGTCGGCTTTGTCTGGCTTGCCGTTGTGGCGGTGATGGCCTCGCTCGTGGGCGCGTTCTATTACCTTCGCATCGTCAAGCTCATGTACTTCGACGAGCCCGTCGACACGACGCCGATCGAGGCGCGCGCCGATACGCAGGTACTTCTCTCGGTCAACGGGCTCGCGTTACTGGTGCTCGGCATCTTTCCCCAGCAGCTCATGGGGCTGTGCGTCATCGCGCTAACCCACTCATACTGAAATGTGAAATGCGAGTCGGCTTCTTCGCCACCTGTCTGGTCGATTCGATGCGGCCTTCGATCGCTTTCGCCGCGATCAGGCTGCTCGAGGCAGGTGGCGCGACGGTGTTCGTGCCGCGGACGCAGACCTGCTGCGGGCAGCCCGGCTACAACTCAGGCGACCGGGCAGGCGCCAGGGCTCTCGCCGCCAAGCTCGTTACCGAGTTCGAGGACTGCGACTATCTCGTCGCGCCGTCGGGCTCGTGCAGTGGCATGATCCGCACGCACTACGCGGACCTCTTCCGCGACGACCCCGCGATGCGCCCGCGGGTCGACGCGCTGTGCGCGAAGACCTTCGAGCTGACCGATTTCCTCGTCAGCGTGATGAAACTCACGCGCGTGCCGGGCACCTTCGACGGGACGATCACATACCACGACTCCTGCGCAGGACTGCGCGAGATGGGGGTGAAGCGCCAGCCGCGTGCGCTGCTGGCCAAAGTGCCTGGACTGAAGCTCACCGAGATGGCGGAGTGCGAGAACTGTTGCGGCTTCGGCGGCACGTTCTCGATCAAGTTCGGCGAGATCTCGACCCGGCTTGCCGACAACAAGTGCCGCGACATCGCCGCGACCGGCGCCGGCGCGGTCGTGCTCGGCGATCTTGGCTGCATGCTCAACATCGAAGGGCGGCTGCGGCGTCGCGGCGACGCGAAGACACGCGTGCTGCACGTCGCCGAGGTGCTCGCGGGGTCCGTCGACTGAGCCGGCCATGGAAATAGCATCGATGCATTTCAAGGAGCGGGCGCACGCCAACATGGCGAACGCGCAGCTCCAGGGCAACCTGCAGAAGATCAAGGGCAAGTTCGTCGCCCATCGCCGCGCGTCGCTCTCCGAGTTGGACGACTTCGAGGCGACGCGCGAAGCCGGCCGCGTGATCCGCCAGCGCGCGCTCGACGATCTCGACGTCTGGCTGGAGATCTTCGAGAGAAACGCGACCGCGCGCGGCGCGACGGTGCTGTGGGCGGAAACCCCGGCCGAGATCAACGCGCACGTGCTCGACATCGCGCGCCGGCACGGCGTCGGCAAGATCATCAAGTCGAAGTCGATGGTGAGCGAGGAGTCCGCGCTCGATCGCGCGATCGAAGCGGCGGGACTCGTCGTCGTGGAGACCGATCTCGGCGAATACATCTTGCAGATCAACGACTACGAGCCGCCGTCGCACATCATCGGGCCGGCGCTGCACAAGAGCAAGGAGGAGGTGGCCGATCTCTTCGCGAAGGCGCACGCGACGCCGCGCAAGCTCGAAATCAACGAGCTCTGTCTCGAGGCGCGCGGTGTCCTTCGCCAGCACTACCTCACGGCGGAGATGGGCATCTCCGGCGGCAACTTCTTCGTTGCCGAGACGGGCTCGGTCGTCATCGTTACCAACGAGGGCAACGCGACGCTGACGACCACGCTGCCGAAGGTGCACGTCGCGATCTCGGGCATCGAGAAGATCGTGCCGACGCTCGAAGACGTTGCGACGCTGATGCGGCTCCTGCCGCGCTCTGCAACCGGGCAATCGATCTCCAATTACGTGGACATTCTCACCGGCGCCAAGGGCCCGGGCGAGTTCCACGGCGCGGAGCACATGTACTTCATCCTCGTCGATGCCGGGCGCTCGGGCGTGCTCGGCGGCGAGCTGCGCGAAGCGCTGCGCTGCATACGCTGCGGCGCATGCATGAACCACTGTCCCGTTTACCAGAATATCGGCGGGCACTCGTACGGCTGGGTCTATCCCGGGCCGATCGGCTCGATCCTGACGCCTTCGTACATCGGTCTCGAGAACGCGCTCGATCTGCCCGAAGCCTCCACGCTGTGCAACCAGTGCGGAGTCGTCTGCCCGGTGAAGATTCCCCTGCCCGATCTGCAGCGCAAGCTCCGCGAGCAGGAGTTCGAGCGGGGCTTGCGGCCCTGGACCGAGCGCATCGGCTTGCGCGCCTGGTCGTGGCTGGCCACGCATCCGCGCCTGTACGCGCTAGCAACGCGGATCGGCGTGCGTATCCTGCGCTGGATGGCAGGCAGCGACCGCCTGCTGCATAGGCTTCCCTTCGCCGCCGGCTGGACCGACGGGCGCGACATGCCCGCGCCCTCCGGACGGACATTCCGCGATCTCTACGCCGAAACGAATTCAGAGGTTCAAAAATGAATGCACCCCACGTCGTGCCGCGAGTAAGCCGCCGCGGCGAGAGCCTCGGCACCGAGAATGCGTTCGTCGTGCTGGCGGAGGTGAACGATCTCGTGCGGCAGGGCCGCGACATCGTCTCGTTCTGCATCGGCCAGCCCGATTTCCCGACGCCGGAGAACGTCCAGGATGCTGCCATCGCCGCGATCCGCGCGGGGAAGCACGGCTACACGCCTTCCGCCGGCATCGACGAGCTGCGCGCTGCGGCGGCGCGCGACATGGGACGGCGGCGCGGGCTCGACATCGCGCCGGAGGAAGTCGTGGTCGGCGCGGGCGCGAAGCCCTTCATCGCCTACACCATCGCTTCGGTCACCGACTACGGCGCCGGCGACGAGGTGATCTATCCGGTGCCGGGCTTTCCGATCTACGAATCGCAGATCCTTGCCAACGGCGCCGTGCCCGTGCACCTGCACCTGCGCGAGGCGCGCGATTTCGCCTTCGATCCGCACGAGCTGGAGACGCAGATCACTCCGAAAACGCGGCTTTTGATCCTCAACTCGCCGCACAACCCGACCGGCGGGAGCCTGAAACGCGCCGATCTCGAAGCGATCGCCGACATCCTGCGCATGCACCCGCAGGTGTGGGTCTTCGCCGACGAGATCTATTCGCGCCTGCTCTACGACGGAGAGTTCGTCTCGCTCGCCTCGCTCGACGGCATGCGCGACCGCACGATCATCTCCGACGGCGCATCGAAGACCTGGGCGATGACCGGCTGGCGCATCGGGTTCGTCGCCAACAAGACGCTCGCTCCGGTGTTCACGCGCTGGATCACCAATACCGAATCCTGCGCCTCGCAGATCAGCCAGTGGGCGGCGGTCGAGGCGATCACGGGCCCGCAGCAGGCGGCCGAAGCGATGCGCCGGTCGTTTCTCGAACGGCGCGACCTCATCGTCGGATTGCTCAACCAGGTCCCGGGCATCGAATGCCGGACGCCGGGCGGGGCATTCTATGCCTGGCCCAACGTCACCGAGGCGTGCAGGATGACCGGCTGCGCCGATTCGGGAGAATTCCGCAAGCGGCTCCTCCTGGAGGCCGGCGTCGCGGTGCTAGCCGACATCCACTTCGGCCGCCGTGTGCCCGGCGACGGCCAGCACATCCGTTTCTCGTACGCGGCCTCGCCGGACGCGATCAGGAACGGCGTCGCACGCGTGGATGCCTTCGTGCGGGGCGGCCGCCGGGCTGGAAAATGAGCCACGCAATGAGCGACGCACGCGAGCGCGTCCTCGCGCGAGTGCGCCACGCACTCGGGCCGCGCGACGGCAGCGCGGCTGCACGCGCGCGCGCCGAGGACTATCTTGCGACGCATGCCCAAGGGCCGCGCCCGACGCTGCCCCCCGATCTTGTCACCCGCTTCATGCAGCGTGCGCGCGACATGGAGAGCACCGTCGAGCGCATCGAAAGCGTCGATGCCATCCCGACGCACGTCGCGCGTTACCTCGATGCGCTGAGATTGCCGCCTGCGCTCGCGGCGCAGCAATCCCACGCCGGGGTGTGCTGGCCGGAGTTCGCCGCGCTCGACTGGGCGGCTGCGGGACTGACCATCGAAGCCCGGCCGACGCTTGGCGACGATCGGCTCGGCATCACGAGCGCTTTCTGCGGCATTGCGGAAACGGGGACGCTCGTCATCCTCTCCGGCGCCGATACGCCGACGGCTACCACGCTCTTGCCCGATACTCACATCGCTGTGCTGCGCGCCGACCGCATCGTCGCCGGCATGGAGGAAGCGTTCGCGCTGATCGCGCGCGAGCGCGGCCGACTGCCGCGGGCGGTCAACCTCATTTCAGGACCGTCGCGAACGGGCGATATCGAGCAGACCATTGTGCTCGGCGCGCACGGTCCGTTCAGGGTGCACATCCTCGTCGTCTAGGGGCCGCCTCGGCAGCCGCCCTACAGGTTCGCGCAGAAGTCCTACACGCGAATCAGCCGCTCTCCGATTGTCACGCGCAATGCGCTAGAGCACATTGCCTGTCATCTTTCTTTCATTAGGAGGAAATATGTCGAGACTGATGTTGGCGTTGCTGGTTGCTGCCGGTGTGGGTGTTGCAGGCTGCGCGGCGCAAACGAACGCGCCGAGCACGTCTTCCACCGCGATGGCCCCGATCACGAAGGAAGCCTACGACCAGAGGATCAAGAAAGCGGATGCGCATTACAAGGCCGACAAGGACGCCTGTGCATCGCGCAGCGGCAACGCCAAGGACATCTGCCTGGCGGACGCCAAGGGCCGGGAAAACGTGGCCAAGGCCGACGCCGAAGTCGCGTTGGTCAACACGCCGAAGGCTCGCGAAGATGCGCGCGTCGCGCGGGCCGAAGCGAACTTCAACGTCGGCAAGGAGAAGTGCGACGATCTTTCGGGCAACGCCAAGGAGGTCTGCGTGAAGGAAGCGAACGCCCAGCTCACGAAGGCCAAGGCCGATGCCAAGGTGGATCGCGTGGCAGCCGACACCCGGCAGGATTCGTCGATGAAGCAAGCCGAGGCGCGTCACGAGGCGACCGACGCCAAGCGCGATGCTGATTACAAGCTCGCGATCGAGAAGTGCAACTCGCTGAGCGGTCCCGTCAAGGACGCGTGCATCAGCGACGCGAAGACGTACTATGGTAAGTGAGCGGTAAGTAAGCGATACCGTCGCTGACAGGCATCGGCTTGTCGGCATTCAGATTGCGGGTCCCTATCCCGTTCGGGATGCGGACCCGCATTTCTATCTCTTGCGCGGATGAGAATTTCTGAGGAGGACATCAACATGTCTATACGCCGCATCGTGCTTCGCCTGCTGATCGCCGGCGCAACCGGCCTCGGGATCAACCCAGGCCAGGCTGCGCCGGTGGTCGTCGACGTCGAGGTCGCGCCGCCCCCGCCGCGGGTAGTGGCGGTGCCGCCGCCGCGCACGGGCTATGTGTGGGCGGAAGGATACTGGCGCTGGAACGGCTACCGCCACGTCTGGGTCAATGGTCACTGGGTACGCGCCCGCCGCGGCTGGCATTGGGTGCCGGACCACTGGGCCCCGGCCGGCTCGAGATGGCACTTCGTGCCCGGACACTGGGCGCACTGAGGCGCCACAAGCGGGCCCGACTCCCGTCGGCGAAATTCCTACAAGATCCTACAAGAACCAGGCGATTTCTCCGAAACAACGCCACGGTCTTCCGGTCACACCAACAGTGCGGGTGTGCGCGGGCGTTGAAGTAATGTGCGCGCCGGAAAGGATCGATGGAAGCGCGCCTGCCCGTGCGCTCCCGCACGTGGTGCATAAGAATTCAGCAAAGAGAGAACCGCAGGCCAGGCGGAACGACCGAAAGCGCGGTTCTCCGCTAGTGAAAGGAGTGAACATGAATTGGCGCAACGGAATTGCCTTGGAAGCGATTGCTCTCTGCACGGTGGCGACCCCTGTCGCTGCCCAGCAGCTTTACTACCAAGCGCAGGCCGCGCCGCCGGGACGCATCGAAACCGTCACCCCGGCACAGCCTTACGTTTATCCGCCCGGCCACTGGGAATTGCGCGGCGGCGTGCACGTGTGGGTGGATGGCCCCTACGTCGTCGAGCGCCCGGGCATGTACTGGGTACCGGGCCGCTGGCTGCAGCGCGGCGATGGTGCCTGGGTCTTTGAAGACGGCCACTGGGAACGTTGAGGCCATCGGCTAGACGACCGGCTGCAACGTTCCAGCAAGCAGAAGCAGCAACAGGAGCGCGGCGTACGCATCGCGACGCCGCGCTTTTTCGCGATTGCCCGATGTAACTCGCTCGGGATCAACGCGCCTGCTCAGGCGCCGCGAGATGGATCGGGCCCTGGTGCTTCGGTTGCGGCACCCAGGCAAGCACCGCAAGCATCACGAAGAATCCGATGACGTAGGCGACGGTGACGTGCCAGCCGCCGCGCAGCCAGGCAATCGCATTCTTGGCTTCAGGATACATGTTCGAGAGCGCCACGCCGGCGGATGAGCCGAACCAGATCATCGAGCCGCCGAATCCGACCGCATACGCGATGAAGCCCCAGTCGTAGCCGCCCTGCTTCAGCGCCAGGGCGGTGAGCGGAATGTTGTCGAAGACGGCGGAGACGAAACCGAGTCCCAGCGCAACATGCCACGATGCATCGGGCAGGCGCTCCACCGGCATCATCGAGGCGGCGGTCACCAGTGACAGGAGGAAGATCGTCCCCTTGAACGTTTCCGGCAGGACTTCCCAATCCGGCCTTCGCAGCGGCAGCGAAACGAGAATCGCGAACCAGACGGCCGCGCCGATGAACGGAAAGCGATCGGCGACCTCCGGAAATTCAACGTTCATCACGACGTTGGCGACCACGGCGCAGACAAGGATCAGCGCGACGATGCCGACGCGTGCCCAGTCGACGTGCACGTGCTCGTGCGTATGCTTGAGGATCGGCGAATATTTCT
>DATJWL010000089.1:0-2135 GCA_035501215.1 Casimicrobiaceae bacterium | reverse complement strand
GAGCGCCTCCAGTCGATCGCCAAGTACCTCGAGCGCATCGGCGATCACGTCACGAACATCGGCGAGATGGTCGTGTTCATGGTGAAGGGTCAGGACATCCGCCACGGCGGCCGCAAGACGCTCGCCTAGAGCACCGAACTGTTTGAAAGTGGGCTGATCACGCGGCCCTGCGGACGCCGACCTCGGCGAGGCCGAGGCGGCGGTGCACGGTCTCGAGGTTCTGGACTGCGGCGGTCCGGCGTATGTCGAAGAGGTTTTTGCGGAGGCCGCGATAGCGGGCACGACGGCCCTGGCGGCGCCCGAGATGGGCAAGACTATGTTCGACAGCGACGCGCTGGCGAAGGCGTGCGCGACCGGCGCGCGTCTTGGTCAGCTTGCGAAGGCGCTGCTGCAAGAATTCGCTGTCCGCGATGGTCACGGTTCGACCGGTGCCGAGCGCAGCGGAGGTGCACTGGGACCGGAGCGGGCATCGGTCGCAGGCCTCGGAGTTGAATTCGACGTCGGCGCCAAGATCGATTGGCTCGACCTCGCCCGCCGGGCAAGTGATGGTTCGATCGCGCAGGTTGATTTTGAAGTCGGCCTTCGAGAACCGGTCGCCATTGCGCGGTACCCACGGCTTGCAGATGACCTCGCCTCCGTCGGCCAGCACGTCGTTGATGACGGGGCTCGCGATGTAGCCACGGTCGCAAAACAGCTCGCCGATAGCTCGCTCGAGACGATCAATGTCGGCCTTCAGCGCAGGCGCGGCCTCCTCCTCGGGGCGATTCGCCGGCGTGATGGCGCACGCCACGACCAGCGAGGTATCGAGGTCGACGCCGATGTGACGTTTGTAGCCGTGAAAGAGCTTCGTCTTGCTTTTACGGCCGTGGCGCATCTCGGAGTCCTCGACGGACACACGACGGTCGGATGCCACGCCCTCGCGAATTCGTGCTCGTTTGCCTCCAGATGGATCCGGTTCGAGATCCTGCCCGCGAATCTGAGCAAGCGTGTCCACGTGTTCCTTCAGCGGGGGTTGCTTCAGCTCTTTGGGGAGCTTGTCGCGCAGCCACGCGTCCAGCGCGTCGATCTGCTCCACCAAGATGTGGATCGCCTCGGCCTTCGCGTTCGGCGAGCTCCATTCGAGATCGAGCGCCTTCTTCACGCTGGGCTCAAGCAAGACCGGGATCTTCGCTTCCTTGGCGACCCGCTCCACGGGCCAGCCGAGCAACTCCGCGGCGCACTGAATCACCTTCCGCGCCGCGTGTCCCAGCAGGTTGATGGTGTCCTCGACGCGACCGGCACCCTCGAGCGGGCTCGAGTCGATCGCCACACGCAGCGTTTTGGGCAGCTTCTTGAAGTCGAACGCCTTTGTCTGGCGAGCGAACTCGACCGAGCGCTCCAGCAAGCGCCTGTCCATCTCGCTTCGGATCAACCGCTCGCGGAACGCGACCAGTGTCCCCTGCCCGAACGCTGGCTCGTCGCTGCCGAGACGATCCAGAACCATCTGCCAGCGCAGGTCGACCACAGTCAGCTCGACCGCTTCGGCATCAGATACGCCCTCGTAAGTCTGCAGCAGGACCACCATCGCCAGCATCGCGGGCGGCACCGGCTCGCGCCCAGCGCCGGTATCCCGGTACATCGCCTCGAGCTCAGCCTGGAACTCGTCATTGAAGAGCTCGTGCCGACAATCGCGCAAGAAGCCGAAGAGCTTCCCTGTTCGCGTAAGCCGGCGCCGTAGCACCTGTTCTTGCCTGGTGTATTCGATTCGCGGTCGCCAGCGCTCGAGCTTCATTCCCCGAAGAGATCACGGGGATCGGCGAAAGTCGATCCCCCTCAGGACCGTGCGCGCAACCGATCGAAATTACACGCGGTGCTAACTGATCGATGCCCTAGCCGAGGATCCAGATCGCGATGTTGATGTAAATCACGATCCCCAGCACGTCGACGAGGGACGCGATGAAGGGGCCCGAGGAGACGGCGGGGTCGAGGCCCAGGCGCTTCATGAGCAGGGGCAGGCCCGAGCCGACGACGGAGCCGAACGTCACGCAGGCGATGAGCGACAGGCCCACGGCGCCGGCCATGCCGCCGTGGCCGCTGTGGCCGATCAGCGTCGCGCGCAGGAGGCCGATGACGCCCAGGATGCAGCCCAGCACCAG
>DATJWL010000088.1:0-2365 GCA_035501215.1 Casimicrobiaceae bacterium | reverse complement strand
ACCAAAGCCTGTTGCAGTCGTTCCCCCGCCGCCACCACCCGAGCTACCGGTCGCGCAGCAGGTCGAAGTGCGTCCGATCGAGCCCGCACGCCTGCCGCCCCGCGAGCAACCGGGCAAGACCGATCGCCTGGTGCTTGCGGCGCCCGAAGAAACACCGAGCCCGCCGGGGCCGAGTGCGCGCGAGACCGAAGTACTCAAGCGCCTCGAAGAACTCTCCAAGGAAGTCAAGACGCTGCGTGCTGAACTCGACGCAGCGGCGCTGCGCAACCGCGAGTTGGCGGAGAAGGCGAACTCGGCAAGCTATGCGTGGGCCGCCGCAGCGGGTTCCGCACTTCTGCTCGGGTTGGCCATCGTGTTCGGCTGGCGCAGCCGCCCGCGCGAAGAAGTGAGCCGCTCCGAGCCGGATCGGAGAGGTCCGATGACGCGCATCCTCGGCCAGCATGTGGAGAAGGCGCCGCCTGCGCCGCCGGCACCGCAAATGACGGACGGAGCCGGCCCCGCGACGATCGCTGCCATCGCTGCAGCCCACAGGGCACACGAAGCAGACACGCAGGGCGCGAGCACGGCGATCATGGTCACCGAGTTTCGTGACACCACGCAGGTGATCGGCGAGCTGTATTCCCCCTATATCGAGAAGGGGCCGACGACTCTTCCCGGCGGACCCGCGACGGTGCCTGGACCGCAGACGAAGACCGAGATCGCTCTCGACGTCGACCTCGGCCAGGAACGCACGACGGTGTTTTCTCCGCAGACCAAGACCGAGATCGCGGTCGACATCGATCTCTTCGAGCGCAACTCGCAGATCGGCCGCGATCTGCAGAAGGAATACGAGAAGCTCGATCGTGACCTCGGTGCGCCGCCGCCCGCGGCACCGAAGCCGCAGGGCGACGCCGACCCTGCGACGCTGCTTGGCGGCACGACGATGCCGATGACCACGAAGCTCGCGCTCGATCTCGATCTCGACATGTCGACGATCCAGCAGCCCAAGAAGCCGCCCGAGGTGGAGTGAGCTGCGCGCTTGCGGCGCGTTCTATTCCATCGCCTCGAATTCGGCCGTCAGTTCGAGCCAGCGCGCTTCGAGCTCTTCCACCCGGGTTGCAAGCTCGCCGCGCCGCTTCAGCGTGGCGGCGACCTTGTCCTGGTCGCCCGAGTGATAGAACTCGGGCGCGGCAAGCAGCGCATCGAGTTCGCGCACTTCGCTGCTGACGCGCGCGAGTTCGGATTCCGTCTGCGCAATGCGATTCTGCAACGGCCTGCGTGCACTCGACTTGCGATTGCGCTGCTCTGCTTGCTGGCGGCGCGCTTCGCGTCGGGAAGCCGTACCTTCGGTGACCGCTTCGGTGGATTCGCGACGGCTTGCGAGAACGAGCGCCGCGTAGTCGTCGAGATCGCCTTCGAAGTTCGCGACCCGGCCATCGTGCACCAGCCACAGCGTTTCCGTCGCGGCGCGTAGCAGGTGACGATCGTGCGAGACCAGCAGCAGCGCGCCCTCGAACGACGACAGCGCGATCGTGAGCGCCTCGCGCGTCTCCATGTCGAGATGATTGGTCGGCTCGTCGAGCAGCAGCAGGTTCGGTCTTTGCCAGGCGAGCAGGGCAAGCGCGCAACGCGCCTTTTCGCCGCCCGACATCGGCCCGACCGGCTGCATCGCCATCTCGCCCGGGAAGCGGAACGTGCCAAGGAAATCGCGCAGCACCTGTTCGCGCTCCTGCGGTGCGAGGCGGCGCAGCTGTGTGAGCGGTGATTCGTCGGCCTGCAACTGATCGAGTTGGTGCTGCGCGAAGTAACCGATCGCCAGGCCCTGGCCGCGCCGTAGTTCGCCGCCGCGCGGCGCGAGATCACCGGCGATTGCCTTGACCAGGGTCGATTTTCCAGCGCCGTTGACCCCAAGCACGCCGATCCGATCGCCCGCGCGCACGCTCAACGTCACAGCTGCGAGCACGTCGACGTCGCCGTATCCGAGCACCATCGCTTCGGTATCGAACAGGCGCTCAGGCAGGCGCGCGGGCTCCGGAAACTCGAACCGCCACTGCCGGCGCGAGCGGACCGGCTCGACTGCCTGCAGACGTTCCAGCATCTTCATGCGGCTCTGGGCCTGCCGCGCCTTCGTGGCCTTGGCCCGGAAGCGATCGACAAACTGCTGGAGGTGTGCCGCGGTGCGCGAGTAGGCGCGGGCGGCTGCGTCCTGCTGGCGTTGCTGCTCGACCAGCGCGAGCTCGAACGCGCTGTAGTTGCCCGCGTAGCGGCGGATCGATGCGTCCGCGACGTGCCAGATCGTCTCGGTCGCGCGGTCGAGGAACTCGCGGTCGTGCGAGATCAGCACCACGGTTGCAGGCTGCCGCTTGAGCCAGGCTTCGAGCCATAT
>DATJWL010000087.1:0-15463 GCA_035501215.1 Casimicrobiaceae bacterium | reverse complement strand
AACAGGTCGTCGAGCGTCTTCACGCCGCCCTTCCACGTTTCGCTCTCGGGGCCGTCGCGCTCGCGCAACTGCGTGAGATAGTCCGCCCAGACGGTCTCGGCGAAGGCGCGAACCTCGAACGGCACGGAGATGCCGGTCAGCTTGTCGCGCACGAGTGCGCGTACATGCGCGCGGTCCGCCTCGGCGGCCTCGGCGGCCAGCGCGACCGCCACGTCCTGCTCGAGCCCGCTCGCGGTCTTGCGCTGCTCGGCTTCGATGAATTCCTGCAGCGTCGCGTCCGCGTGGTCGAACACCGATACGTCGACCTTGAAATCGCGACAGATCTCGTCGATGACTCCGGTGGCCATCAGCTCAAAGCCGGTTCGGTAGTCTTCGTCGGAGGTTGCCCCCACGGCGGCTGCTGCGAGGTGATCGAGGAGCCGTCGCGCCGGATGCTTCTTGTCGGAGAAGAAGGTGCGATCGAGGAGCGTCGCCTTGAGGATGGGCACCTGCAGCCTCTCGAAGAGGCTGCGCAAGGACCCCGGAATCGATGGATCGCGGAAGATGTAATCGAACAGGAGCTTGATGACATCGATCGTGATCTTGTCGGTGGCGTTGGTGACCTTGTCGCCGACGGCGGCGCGAATCCAGGGAATGCGATTGAGCGGCAGTAGCGCGGCGTCCAGATCGGCAGGCGCCGTCGCGGCCGAATCCGCGCCGGCGCCCGGATCGGCGATTTGCCAGCGATCGAGCGTGGCGATGACCGTCGAAAGCGAGCCCAGTGCCAGCAGCGGATCGACCTGGGGCAAGCCGAACGCATTGACCGTTGGACTGGTGGCGACAGGCGCCGCCCGCGCCATCTCGGCGACGTACGGGTTCGAGATCGCAGCGCTTGGATCGGGAGTCGCGGGCGCCGCCGCCGGGCTCGGCCCGATTGAAGAGCTCGCGAGAGTCGCCGGGGCGCTCGCCGATGCCGCGGGCACGTCGATGTTGACTGCGAGATCGGGCGGCGAGACTTCCTCGAGGAGCCGGTTGAAGACCGGCAGCAGGTCGCTATCGTCGTGCGGGCGCAGTTCGCTGCGCGCCCGCAGCTCCGCCTTGATCTCCGGCAGCACGTGACGGTCGGCGAGCAGCCGGTTCATGCGAATGTAGATCTTCGTCGCGGCAGGCGTGACTTCCGAGACCACGCGCTCCATGAGCGGACGCCATACGCGCGGGCTGGGATAGAGCGCCCGCGAAGTCATCCCGATCGCATCGAGGATGTAGTCGGGCGTAAACGGATTGTCGATCTCGCGCGTGAGAACTTCGCCGAGCAGCGCGCCCACGCGCAGGTCCAGTGCGTCGATCTCGCGCTTCGTGATGCGCACCAGGAACTGACGGCCCGTGGTCAGCGATGCCTGTTTTTCCTGATCGAAGGCGTTGAGCACGCGCAACGACGCGATCGAACTATCGGCATCGGGGCGCCGTCCCTGCCGGCGGGTCCCGGCCAGGCGCTTCTCGAATAACTCTTCGAGCGTCTGCCCGAGGCGCTTCGTCCACTCGACGCGCTTGCTGCGGAAATCGAGGACGTCCGAGTCCTTGACGAACTGGTTGTCCTCGAACAGATCGTTGGTTCCTTCGATCGACGCGCTCGCGACTTCGACCAGGCCGGATCGAAATTCCTCGAAGCATTCGCGCAGCAGCGCCCGCGACTCGGCGGGCTCCAGAAGCAGCTTCCCGTCTGCGTCGGTAGCGGGCCGCAGTCCGTCGGAAGTCGTCGATTCGGCCATGATGAGTCCGATGCATACTTTACCTTATGACGTGCGCATGGCGGAGTGACAGCGAGGCATCGATAGGCCCATAATAAGTCCGCTTTGCCATTGGTCGTCGTCTACAGCCTGAAACGTCTGACCCGCATCGCAGATCCGATTCAAGCCTCGATGGAGAATCGTCGATGAAATGCACCGCCTGCGGCAACGAGAATCAGCCGGGTGCAAAATTCTGCGTGCATTGCGGCATCGTGTTGAGCGCGATCGCTCCCGCCGCTGCTGCACAGGCTGCCTCCGCGGCGCCGCCGAGCAGTACTGCAACCGCACAGCGCCCCGTCATGCCGCCTCCGAGCCCGCCCCCGACGATGCAGCGCCCGGCGGCACCGCCTCCACCGCCGCCGGCCATCCAGACGGGCACTCGTCCCGCGGCGCCTTACGTACCGCCGTCACCTCCCGCACCTCCGCCTTCGGCGACCGCAAGCGCATCGGCTGCGCCTGCCGCGCTGCAAGCGACCGCCGAGTCCGCAGCCGCCGCGCCAGCCTCGCGCAACATGGCCTGGGTCGCCGGTGTCGTCGCGGCAGTGATCGTGCTCGCGGGCGGATATTTCGGCTACCGCATGTTTGGGGGTGAAGGCGCCAAGCAGAAGCTGGCCGCGACCGAGCCAGCGAATGCCGAGGCGCCGCCCGCGGTACCGGCGAGCGAGGCTCCGAAGGACTCGACCGCGACTGGGCCCGGAGGACCGGGAGCGTCGACGGCGGGAACGACCTCTCCTGGAACGACAACGGAATCGCCCAAAGTCGAGTCGGCTGCTCCCGTGGGCTCATCGGCTTCCTCGAAAGAGGCGATGACGGAGTCTGGCGCGCCTTCCAAGACAACGGTCGCGAAGGCGCCCAAGGCGGCGACGGCGCCGGCAGCGGGGACGCCCGGCGCCGCCGCACCAGCAACTGCACCGCTCGGGCCGGGCAAAGCTCCGACCAAGGCGCCGACGAATGTCGCGCAGACCGCTGCTGCGGTACAGCCGGATCGTTGGCAGATGTTCGCCGACGACATTGCGCGTTGCAGGAAGGAGGATTTCCTCCAGCGCTTCGTTTGCGAGCAGCGCTCGCGCGCCCGCTACTGCGACGGCTATTGGGGCAAAGTGCCGCAGTGCCCGAGCGCCCCGCCGACCGATCACGGACAATAGGCTTCCCTAGTTGCTCGAGCGCTGTCTCGCGATCGTCGATCGGTTGATCGCGCTCGCGGTTGGCGCCGCGGCGCTGCTGGTACTTCCTGTTTCGCTGCTGCTGTTTTTGCAGTGGCCGTTGCGGGAGATCTTCCAGGCGTATTCGCGCGAAGCGAACGACCTTGCGCAACTCCTCTTCGCGCTCTATGTCTCGTGCGCGATCACCTATGCGACGCGCAAGCGCACGCATCTCGCCGCCGACGTGTTCGCGCACCGCTACCGCGCTTCGACGCGGGCGTGGCTCGAGCGCGCCGGCGCGCTCGCGGTGCTCGTCCCCTGGGCCGCGTTCATTCTCTATGCGAGCTGGCCGATCGTCGCGCAATCGGTGCGGCAGCTCGAGGCGTTTCCCGAGACCTACAACCCGGGATATTTCCTGGTCAAGGTCGCGCTGTTCGTGCTCGCGCTGCTGGTGCTGCTGCAGGCGCTGGTCGACGTCGCCCGTAGGCCTCCGGCGGAGCGGCGCTGATGTCCGGCGCCGGGATCTGGATGGTCGCCGCCGTCGGCGCGCTCTTGCTGGCAACCGGACTGCCCGCGTGGATGGTACTGATCGGCGTGGCGCTCGTCTTCTCGATCGGCGGGATCGCGCTTGGCGCGGTGTCGCTGTCATTGCTCACTGCAATCCCGGCGCGCCTGATCGGGTTGCTCGAGAGCGACCTCTTGCAGGCGCTGCCGCTGTACGTGCTCATGGGGGCGCTGCTCAATCATCTGCCGCTCGCCCAGACGCTTTATCGCGTCGGCGGACGCGCGTTCGCGCGTACCGGCGCCGGAGCTCCGCTGGCGGGGCTGGCCTTGAGCGTGCTGCTCGCGCCGATGAACGGATCGGTCGGCGCCAGCGTGGCCACGCTCGCGCGCGTCGTGCAGCCGCGCCTCGACGCAGAGGGTGTACCGGCCGAGCGTGGTGCGGCGATGGTGTGCGTCGCGAGCACGCTGGGTGTCGTCGTGCCGCCCTCGCTTGTGCTAATCCTGCTCGGCGACGCGATGATGCGTGCGCATACGGAGGCGCTCAACATCACCCACGCGTCGATGCGCATCATCAACACGCAGGACATCTTCGTCGGTGCGCTGGCTCCCGCAGGCGTGCTCCTCGCGCTCATTGCGGCGATCACCTGGTGGCTCGCCCGCCGCGGCGCCCGGGCCACCGCGACGCGGCCCGCGCCCTCGCCCGGATGGCGCGACCGGATCGTGGCGGTCGTCACGGCATTGCTCATCGTCGCGCTGCTCGGAGCCGTTACGCTGGGCTATTTGTACGCTGTCGAAGCCGCGGCCGTCGGCGGCGTGGCGCTATTCGTCTTCGGGCTGGCAAGCCGCACGCTCACGCTCGCGGTGCTGGGCGAGGTGTTGCGCGACACGATGGCGATCACGGGCGCCTTGTTTGCGCTGCTGGTCGCGGCGACCGTGTTCACGCTCGCGCTGAGGACCTTCGGGACCGATCGCTGGATCGCCGCGGTGCTCGCCGATCTTGGCTGGAGCGAATACCCGACGCTGCTGCTCATCCTCCTCGTGCTGGGCCTGTGCGCACTGGTGCTCGACGCTTTCGAGATGATCTTCGTCGTCGTGCCGGTGGTGATGCCGCCGCTGCTGGTGCTCGTTCACAACGTGACCTGGGTCGCCGTGCTGACGCTGCTCGTCCTCGAGGCGAGCTTCCTCATACCGCCGTTCGGCTATGCGGTATTGATGGTGCGCAACAGCATTCGCCAGCCGCTGTCGATGAAGCGTCTCAGCCGCGCCCTGCTGCCCTACCTCGTGGCGCAGCTTTGCGTGCTTGCGCTTGTTCTGGCCGAGCCCGGGCTCGTCTGGCAACGCAATCCGATCGAATTGTCGCCCGGCGGCGCCGCGAAATCGGAGGAGGAGGGCCGCGAAATGCTCGAGCGACAGCTCGATGAGCAGCTCGAGCAAACGCATCCGGAGGACGAGGGAGCCACGCCGTCAGGCGCGACACCCGGGCAATGACGCGCGCGGGTGGCTGCCATCCGCGGGAGCTCGCGCATTACATCCCGGCCGTTACGGCGAACACCGAACCGCGCTGCGTCAAGGTCGACGGAGCCGATCGCTACAAGGTGGCGATCCAGACCAACAATGTCGAAGTCGACGATCGTGGCTACGCCTACATCGTCGATCGCGCCAACACCGGGCTCCACATCCTGGAGTTGACCGGGGAGGCGAGGAGTGCCGCCAACTTTCCCCGGTAATGGCGGCACGCCCCTTGCTTGCTTCCGAGCCGCTGAGACTGGCGGGAGCGCGCACAAGACGCCTCTATGCCATTATCATAAGGGGTAGTGCGCCGGGCCAGGCGCGGATGGGAAGCGAATCGATCCGCGTCGCGGCGCGCCAGGGAGAACGCGAATGAAATGCCGCATCTGTGGGTGCGAAACCCCGAAGGGTGAGAAGCTCTGCAAGGACTGCGCTGCGGCGCGCAAGCGCGCTTTCGCGGCGACGGTCACGCAGCCGCTGCTGATCGCCGCGGTAGGTGCACCGTCGGTCAATCAGCCACGGTTCGCGCCAAGGCCGACCAAGCCGAAGGCGAGTTCGCTGGTGCGAAACGCGTCTGCGAAGACCACTGCGGCTCGTTCGGACGCCGCTTCGGCGGGGCCGGGCGCCGCTCCCAAGACGCGACCGATGGATCGCAGCCACGTGTCGCCCGCGATCAGCCCGCTGGTCCCCGCTCCGGCGCCGCCGCGGCAATCTGTGACGCCGGTGCGCACACGAGCACCTCGCCGGCCAACCATGCGGTGGCTGGCCACCGCTGCCGGAGTCGGTTTCGTCGTCGTACTGCTGGCGATCATGGTCGTGGTGAGGCGAGGCCAGCCGGCCGCGGAAGCGCCGGAAGATACGGCCTCGCGAGCGCCTGCCATCGCGACGGCTCCGGCGGAACCCGCCACGACGGCCGCCCCGGGGCCGGTGGCGGAGACCTCATCCTCGGAGGGGCCGCCCTCCGACGTCGACGTCGCTTTGCCAGCAGTGAAGCCAGCGCCTCCGAAGGCGAAGCGCAAAGCGATGCCGCCCGAGAACGCGAGCCCCGCGCCCGAGGTCAAGCCCGCGATCGTCGCGGAGCCCACGCCGCGCAACGTTGCGGCGCCGCAGCCTGTGATCGACACGGTGCGCACCGATCCGCTGCAGATTTTGAACGATGCACTTGGGCGCTGCGCACGCGAGGACATGCTCAATCGCCCTGGGTGCGAGCAGAGAGTGCGCGCCCAGTCCTGTAGCAACTGGTGGGGACAGATTCCGCAGTGCCCGATCGGTCCAGCGACCGATCACGGCCAATAAGAGCCTCCGAGAGATCCGCGCGCTGATTCTCAGCCGCGACCAACGAACGGCATCTTGGTCGCCATCACGGTGAGGAACTGTACGTTCGATTCGAGCGGCAGGCTCGCCATGAAAAGCACTGCGCTCGCCACGTGCTGCACATCCATCAACGGCTCGACCGCGATCGCGCCGTTGGCCTGCGGCACGCCTTTCGCCATGCGCCCCGCCAAATCGGTCGCCGCGTTGCCGATGTCGATCTGCCCGCAGGCGATGTCGTATTTGCGCCCGTCGAGCGACGCAGACTTCGTGAGGCCGGTGATCGCGTGCTTGGTTGCCGTGTAGGGCGCCGAGTTCGGCCGCGGCGCGTGCGCCGAGATCGAGCCGTTGTTGATGATGCGTCCTCCGCGTGGAGTCTGATCCTTCATCATCCGGAACGCTTCCTGCACGCACAGGAAGGACCCTGTCAGATTGATGTCGACGACCTTCTTCCACTGATCGAAGCTAAGGTCCTCGAGATTGACCCCGGGCGCACCGACGCCGGCGTTGTTGAACAGGAGATCGAGCCGGCCGAACGCTTCGCGCGTGCGGTTGAAGAGCGTGTGTACCTGCTCGGGATCGCTGACGTCCGTTGGCACAGCGAGCGCCTGCACGCCCGCACCTGCTTCGGCGATTGCCGCGTCCAGCGGCTCCTTGCGCCGCCCGGCGAGCGCTACGCGGTAGCCGTCGCGCAACAGTGCGAGCGCGACCGCTTTGCCGATACCCGTGCCGGCACCGGTGACGATCGCGGATTTGTCGTGGGTCGACATCGTTTTGTCTCCTTGCGCGCGGCGCTATCGGATCAAGAATCCGAGTCGGCCGAATTCTCGCACATAGCCTGCGATGCATTGCCGGCGCGCCGCCGGATCATCGACACCGAGCGCGGCACCGACGGCGGCGTCCAGCTCGGCAGAGGTCCGCGTTCCGTCGAGTAGAGCGAGCAGCGCACGCGGCGGGCCTTCCGGGATCTTCATCGGTTCGTAGCAAAGATTGGTGAGAGTAATGCCGCGGCGCGCCTGCCAGCGCGTCACGGGGCTGGCCAGGGGACGCTCCGAGGCGATCTCCGATAGCCGCGGCGGTTGAACGTGGAGCACGACTTCATCGGCTAAGCAAGCTTCGAACAGCAACGCGCCTACCGATCGCGCAGGTTTGCCGTGCATCGCGCCAGGGTTGGCGGCGAGACTCGATTCGAGCTCCGAGACGGGCAGCGCGCGCGGCAAGACCTGGAGCAGGCGCGTGAGCGCCGACTGCAGCCTCGTTGCGTCGCCGGGCTCGAGCGGCGGTCGAACAGGATTGACCAGCGGTTTGTCCCTCCAGACAGCGCTCATCAGCGAGTGCGAGACCGCCACGTGCATCTGCGCCACCCGCTCCGGGGTGGGCGCGAGGGCGGCGCCCCATTCTGAGCGGCACAGCACGCTCTGCCGGAAACGCCGTACAGATGCGAAGTCGAGGTACTGCTCTCGCTCGAGGCGGTCGAGCCCTGCGATGAGACGTTGCATGGATGGCGCGACGCCCAGGCTCGAGGAGTTGAAAGGCTTGGCTTCGCTCACGAAGGTGAAGCCATGACGCCGGGCATGTGCGGCAAACTCGTGGAAGTAGACCGGGTCGTTCGGGACGCCAAGGTCGTCGTGATAGATGGAACCGTCCGTTTGCGTCGCGATGCGGGCGAACTCGCGCCGCAACAGTCCGTCGGTCTCGTCCTGAGCAATCCCAGGCTCTGCCATGGCGCTGGCGAGCGTCCTCGCGGCATCGAGCCGCGTTCGGGCGTCCTCGATTCCACGAATGTGATAGCGCATGATCTCCCAGGCCGCCTGCCGCACGTGGCAACCCGGATAGACGTTGTAGCTCACGAAGAGGAGACCGTTCGAAGACAGCCGACGCGCAGCGAGCGCGAACAATGCGTCCCGCACTGCCGGCGGCACCCAGGAATAGAGGCCGTGGGCGATGATGTAGTCGAATTCGCCGAGGCTCTCCGGGAGCTCTCGCAAGTCGGACTCGACCAGCGTCACGTTGGTGAGGCCGGTCGCCGCGATCGCCTCACGGCCGAGCGCGATGGCTTGCGGCGAAAGATCGCATCCGACGAAGCTTGCGTCGGGGAGTCCGGCGGCCATCGGGAGCAGGTTTGCGCCGTCGCCGCAGCCCACTTCGAGCACGCGGCAGGTCGCGACCGGGGGCGGCGACAGGCCATGCAGCGAAGCGACCGTGGCCAGCCGCTCCGGGTGCGACTGCGCGTTCGATTGCGTGGCGTACGCCACGGCGCCGTACTTCTCGATCAACGCCTCGTTGTTCGAGGGATCCATCGAGCGGACGTCTGCGCGATCGAGGCTCACTTCTTCAGCCGGAACGCCGCGGGCAGCAGCTCACTGAGCGTGAATCTTTGTTCCGCCCCGTCGTCGTCGGTGCAGCACAGGATGGGTGCGTCGGGACCGAACTCCGAGATGACCTGCAGGCAGGCACCGCACGGAGTGACGGGGAGGCTCGTCGGCGCATAGACGCAGATCGCATCGACGCGCCGCGCGCCATGTCCGACGGCGTTGAGGATGGCGTTGCGCTCTGCGCACATGCTGAGGCCATAGGACGCGTTCTCGACGTTGGCGCCGGTATAAACAGCGCCGTCGCAGAGCACGGCCGCGCCGACGGGAAAGTTGCTGTACGGAGCGTAGGCTCTCGCGGCGATTTCGCGTGCGCCGCGCCTCAGTTCGTCGACGATCTGCGGTGAAAGATCGATCTTCACGCTCCGCTATTGTAGCTGCAGCAAGCGTCAGCAGCACGAGCGCAGTATAATTCGAACGCCGCGCACACACTCTACAACCATCATGCCGCAGCTCGTCGCTACGCTGCTCGCGCCCAAGTTCATCGTCGTCTACGTTTTCGTCGCCTCGGCGCTGTACGTGCATTTTCGCGGCCGCGTGCGTCACAGCTTCGTGCGCCAGCTCAAGGACCACTCGACGATCTTCGCGCCGTACAACACGCTGATGTACCTGTTCTCGGCGGTGCCGTCGAAGCCCTTCATCGACGTGAAGAAGCTGCCCGAGCTCGCCAAGTTGCGCGAGAACTGGCAGGTGATCCGCGACGAAGCGCTCGCGCTGCTGGACGAAGGCAAGATCCGCGCGGCTACGGGACACAACGATCTCGGCTTCAACTCCTTCTTCAAGGAAGGGTGGAAGCGCTTCTATCTCACCTGGTACGGCGAGCCGCTGCCCTCCGCGCAGGCGCTGTGCCCGAAGACGGTCGCGCTGCTGAAGTCGGTGCCGACGATCAACGGCGCGATGTTCGCGCTGCTGCCGCCGGGCGGGAAACTGAACCGTCATCGCGATCCGTTTGCCGGATCGCTGCGTTATCACCTCGGGCTCGTAACGCCGAACTCGGATGAATGCCGCATCTTCATCGACGGCGAGCAATATTCGTGGCGCGACGGGCAGGACGTGCTCTTCGACGAGACCTTCATCCACTCGGCCGAAAACAAGACCGACGTGACGCGCATCATCCTCTTCTGCGACGTCGAGCGCCCGCTGCGCACGAGGGTGATGACCGCGATCAATCGCTGGGTGTCGCGCAACGTGATCCGGGCGTCGGCCACGCAGAACGTTGAAACCGAGCACGTCGGGGCGGCCAATCGTCTCTACGCGATGTTCGGGCGCGGAAGCGACCTTCTCACGCGATTGAAGCGCAAGAACCGCACGGTGTTCCGCACGGTGAAGTACGCGCTGATCGCGGTCCTCGTGTACTGGATCTTCCTGCAACCCGTGATGACCCAGCTTTAACAGCTGGCGTGCATGGCGTCACCGGCGGATCGTCGGCACGGCTTCACGTTCGCCGAGATCCCAAAACAGTCCTGCCATCATCTGCAGCCCTTCGCGCGCGACGGACGCCAGCAGGTGCTCGTTCGCGGCGTGTTGCGAGCAACCGGGGTAGGAGTGCGGGATCCAGATCGTGGGCAGGCCGAGCAGTTCCGCGAATGCGTCGTTGGGCAAGGTGCCGCCGAGATTGGGAAGGATCGCCGGCTTCTTGCCCGTAGTGCGCTCGATCGATGCGGCAGCCCAGCGCACCCACGGGTGATCGGGGCTCAGCCGCGTCGCTGCGTTCCCTTCGTCGACCGTGACCTCGATCGCGTGGAAGCCGCGCGCGGCGAGGTGCCAGCGGATGCGCTCGCCGATTTCCCGCACGTCCGTCCCGACGACGAAGCGCAGCTGGCAGCGTGCGATCGCCGCCGGAGGAATGGCGTTGACCGGATGATCGGCATTGCCCGACTTCATCGCCAGCACCTCGAGCGTGTTCCAGCCGAAGACGCGCTCTGCGGGCGTAAGACCGGGTTCGCCCCAGCCCACATCGACTTCCGGATCGCCCGCGTCGCCGCCGACTGCGATGTCGGCAAGCGCGCGCCGCACGTCGTCGGAGATCGGCGGCGGACGCAAGCCCTCGACGAGGATCGCGCCGTCCCTGCCGACCATGCTCGCGACGGCGTTGGCGAGCACCGTGGCCGGATTGCGCAGCAAACCGCCCCAGTTGCCGGAATGGTGACCACCTTCTCGTAGCTTGAGCGCAAGAGTGAAATTGATCGAGCCGCGCGAGCCGAGGAAGATGGTCGGACGCTGGGCGCTCAAGCGTGGACCGTCGGAGGCGATGAGCACGTCCGCCGCGAGCTCCTCGCGCAGGGCTGCGCACGTCGCATGCAGCCCCGGCGAGCCGACCTCCTCGCCGGTCTCGATCAGCAGCTTGACGTTGAAACCGAGCCGCCCGCCGCGCGCCCCGAGAACGCTCGCGAGCGCGCCGAGAAGGATCGTATGCTGCCCCTTGTTGTCCGCCGTGCCGCGGCCGTACCAGCGATCGCCTTCCACCGCGAGCAACCATGGCGCGAGGGGCTTGCGCCATTGGTCGTCGTAGCCGCGAACGACATCGCCGTGACCGTAGGCGAGCACGGTCGGAAGCTCGTTGCTCTCGTGACGGGAGGCCAGCAGCATCGGCCCGCAACCCGCGAGCGGATTGTCGACGATGCGCACGGAGAAGCCCACGCGCTCAAGCGACGGCGCAATCTCGTCGGCGAGATAGCTTCGGAGCAGTGGTGCGCTCGCTTCGTCCTGGCTTTCGGTGCGATAAGCCACGCGCCGCGCGAGGTCTGCGAAGAACGCGCCGCTATCGAGATAATCGCGTCCGTTGGCGAGCGCTTGCGAGCGATCCAAGATGGATTCCGTTGTTTGCGGCAGAGGCATCCTACCGCATCCGCAGTAAACTATGCGCGACGCTCTGGGTCGAAGGCAGGGGCACCCAAACGCTTCAAGGAGACGGATGATGCACTCCCGTGACCATCTCACGAAGGCGATTGGCGCAACGACGATCGCCATGCTGGCGTCCGCTCCGCTCGCGATCGCCACGCCGGCCTACTTCGACGTGCCGCGCGGATCGCACCCGCACGACGTCGCCGCAGCTCCGAGTCCCGGCGGCCCGGTCTATTACACGGCGCAGATGACCGGAAAGCTCGGCATCCTCGATCCGAAGACGGGAAAGTTCGAAGAGATCGCGCTCGGTCGCGGCTCCGCGCCGCACGGTGTGATCGTCGGCTCGGATGGCGCGGCGTGGATCACCGACGGCGGTCAGAACGCGATCGTTCGCGTCGACGCCAAGACCCATGCCGTGAAGGTCTGGCCGCTGCCCAAGGGCACGCCCGACGTCAATCTGAATACGCTCACCTTCGATCTCAAGGGCCGCGTGTGGTTTACCGGGCAAAGCGGCTACTACGGCCGGCTCGATCCGGTGACGGGCGACATGAAGGTGTGGAACGCCCCGCGCGGCCGCGGCCCGTATGGAATCACGACCACGCCCTCGGGTGATGTCTACTATGCGTCGCTTGCCGGCAGCCACATCGCGCGCATCGACGTCGAAAGCGGAACCGCTACGGTAATCGAGCCACCGACCAAGGATCAGGGTGCGCGGCGCGTATGGTCGGACTCGCGCGGCCGCATCTGGGTGAGCTACTGGAACACGGGACAGGTCGGAATGCACGATCCGACAACCCAGAGCTGGCGCGAATGGAAGCTGCCGGGCGTCGCTCATGCGTATTCGGTCTGGGTCGACCCGCAAGACAAGGTGTGGCTGACCGACTGGTCGACCAACGCCATTGTTCGCTTCGATCCGGTGACCGAGAAGTTCGACAGCTTTCCGTCCGATCGCTCCGGCGCCAACGTGCGCCAGATGCTCGGCCGCGCCGGCGAGGCCTGGGGCGCGGAGTCGGGCAACGATCGACTGGTGATGGTCCCCGCCAGGTAGCGGCGGGATCGAGACTCACGTCACGCGGGCGTGCGCTCGTCCGCGTGCCAGACTTCGTGCAGCACCTCGAGCGCGGCCTTCAACACCGGGTCGCTCGCGCGCGCTGCCGCGCAGATGAACCACAGACGCGTCGTCAGTTCCGCGCCGGACCAGATGGCGATGCGTCCCTTCTCCTCCGCGGCATGGGCCAGGTCCTCGCGCGCAATGCTCACTCCGACGCCGGATTCGATGAGGTTGAGGATCACCGCCTCGCTGTCCGCTTCGATCACCTGCTGCGGCTCGTCGCCACGCGATCCGAACAAGTCCATCACGAGCTGGCGGTGCGAGCTCGTGGGTGGCGCAAGGATCCATGGCCTCGCCGCGATCGCTCCCCATTCGTCGTCGCGCGCCGCCACGCCCCAGTCCGGAGGCAGGACGACGCGGTAGACGAGGGGGCGCAACGGCACGGCGTGGATTCGGTCATCGTGGATCGAACCGAAGAAGAAGCTTGCGTCGAGCGTGCCGTCGCGCACGCCTTCCAGCGCCGCACCGGAGAAGAGCTGATGCAGCTCGATCTCGATCAGCGGGTAGCTCTCGACCGCGCGCGCGAGAAATTCGCCCACGCGCAGGGTCTCCGGATCGAGCACCGTGCCGACGCGCAGCTTTCCGGAGGCGCGTCCCTGGAGCTGCCGCGCCGCGAGTCGAAGCTGCTCGACTGAATCGACGATCTTCTCCGCTTCGGCGAGTAGTGCTCGGCCGGCCGCGGTAAGCGTCATGCCGCTCGACGAGCGGTCGAACAGGCTCACGCCAAGGGACTCCTCCAATGACTTGAGCTGCCCGCTGAGCGCAGGCTGGCTCAGGTGCAGCCTCTCCGCCGCGCGGGTCAGTTGCCCGATCTTGGCGATCGTCACGAAAGCACGCAGCTGGGTCAGTTCCATCGCATCATTTTGACACATTGCAGCATGGGTTGCCGTCTCATCGTGGATCACGATCCCAGCCATCGCAACATATGATTGGACGATTCCGTGATCCGCCCCTATCTTCTTGGCATGAGCAAGAGAAAATTCCGTGTGTTGAAGGCCTTAGGAAGGTCGTTGCAATGACCTTGCTATCTCTGCAGAGCTCGCAACCGCCGGCGGCCATCCGCCGCCTCCCGCCTTGGAAACAGCGCGTCCTGACGCGTTACAGCCGGGATCGTGACGCTGGTATGCTGCATCGCACACAAGGCGCGCCGCGGGTCGATGACTGGCCGGATCCAAGCTACTGGACGGCCTACGACCACTTCGCGATCGAGCGGGAGGCGCGGGCGCTCCGGCGCGCCTACGCCTGGGCCCTCATCGCTCGCGGCTGGCAGCGCCTGACACGCGCGCTCAGGCTTCGTACTTGAAGGAGAGTTGCACGCGGGTGCGGTAGGCGACGACCTTACCGCCCTCAACCTTCATGTCGAACTTGGAGACCTCGGCGATGCGCAGATCGCGCAGCGACTTGCTCGCCGTCGCCACAGCGTTTTTCGCCGCGTCCTCCCACGAAGTCGTGCTGGAACCGATGACATCGATGACGCGGTACACGCCTTCGCCGCTTTTCTTGGCCATGAACTTCCTCCTGTAGAGAATTTCCCATCGCGGCAGTGTGACCACCGGCGGGTTCGGTCATGATACCCGTGCTCGCCGGTCCATTGCACGGACGCCCGGCCGCCTCCGAAGGGTGGCAGACTACGGAACTTCGGAACAAGCCCCTACATTACGAAGGGTACCGTAGCAGTCGGCTGCAAGGATGTCCTGCAGTCAGCGACTAAATGTCAGACCACGTTGAACCAGGCGATGGAGCGGCGGGTCAACGCGGAACTTGAGGAGAAGGAAGATGCTGAATCGATTGCGCGATCGTTTGACTAGCGCGGTTTGCCTCGGGATGCTCGGCGCCGTCCAGGCCTGCGGCGCGGCGAGCGGGGGCACGCCGTTGCCGGCGCCGGCTGCCGATGTTCCCGCGGCGAGCGTCAAGGCGCCGCAGACCGCCGTTTTCGCGGGCGGCTGCTTCTGGGGCGTCGAAGCGGTTTTCCGCCACGTCAAAGGCGTTTCGAGCGCCGTCTCCGGCTACGCGGGGGGCGCGGCGAAGACGGCCGACTACGAAATGGTGAGCACCGGCATGACCGGCCACGCGGAGTCCGTGCAGGTCACCTATGATCCCGCGCAGGTTTCCTATGGCGAGCTGCTGCGGGTCTTCTTTTCGGTGGCGCACGATCCGACCCAGCTCAATCGTCAGGGTCCGGACTACGGAACGCAATATCGCTCAGTGATCTTCACTACGAGCGAAGAGCAGCAGCGAGTGGCGAAGGCCTACATCGAGCAGATCGACCGGGCCAAGGTTTTCGGCAGTCCGATCGTGACGGAAGTCGTCTCGCTGCCGGCGTTCTATCCTGCCGAGGCTTATCACCAGAACTACCTGGCGCTGCATCCCACGCAGCCGTACATCGTGATTCATGACATGCCGAAGCTCGCCGCATTGAAGCAGCAGTTTCCCGACCGCTACGCCGGGAAGTGATGACGCGTCTGAATGCAGGGGCGTGATTCGCCCGGCGCGCATTCAGTGATTGCTCGGGTCGTCCGGGAACTCGAGCAGAACGTGCTGGCGGCGGTCGCTGTTCACCGCGACCGTCTTGCGCTTCTGCGTCCCGTGCCAGCCGACATCCACCGTGTAGGTGCCTGAAGGCAGACGTACCAGCATGAGCGGACCTTGGGTCGTCGTGCTGAGCACCGGATTGCCGTTTCCGTCGCGGATGTCTACTCGAGCATCAGAGACGTAGGCGTCACGCGGGCCGCCCGCCGCGGTGGCAAGTTCCAGCGTGAGCGGGTAGTTGGCGGACTCCTGCCGCAGCTTGTCCGCTTCATCGACACCAATCCCTCCCGAGAGATAGCTGACGTTTCCCTGCGCATGCTCCTGCGGCATGAAGACGCCTTCCGGTGCGGCCTGAGCCGTCACACCGAAAGACAG
>DATJWL010000086.1:0-29654 GCA_035501215.1 Casimicrobiaceae bacterium | reverse complement strand
ACGGCAGCGCCCGGTCCCGTCCCCCCGGTGTCCGAGTAAAATGTGAGCACAAAATCAGGCGAAGGGCCGCACGTGATCGACGGGAAGCAGCCACCCCACCAATGCGCGTCCGTCACCGTAGTCGTAGGCGCCACAAGCGTGAAATTCATCGCAACCGCTGCGGGCGACTGAGCAAAGATCTGTCCGCCTTGATCCGGCGCACCGCCGTTATAGATGACTCCGGCGCTTGCCGCGGCAGAAATCGAACCGATTGCTGCCGTCTTTGCAGCTGACGCCAGAATCCTTTTCAGAGTCGGCATGGACCCCCCTTGTCGCCTCACTGCATGCATCGTCAGGTGCCGCGGCACCCATCCTGATGGGTTTTTCTCCTAGCAGGATCTGCGCCAGCAGTCTAAGTCTCTGTCTCTGTTGGCTAGATCGGAATTTCGGTGGCGTGGTAGCCGTCAATGTGTAAGATTTTTCGACGCTCAGGCTGCGCTGGTGAATCACATGTGCCAGCAGCTAACGCCAGGGCGGGCGACAAAACGGGACACCCATGCCATTTGTCACCATGCGGCGCGAGTCGGGGCGAGTGGTCGGGAGCGCTCGCTCCTTTCTTGCGGCTTGCGGCCTCTAAAAAGGGGGCGACTGCTGGGCTCAACGGCTGCTATCGGCGATACAAAGGTGCGTCCGAAGTTGGGCCGAGAGCGGTCGATCGCGTGCGACGGCTAGCCGCCTTCAGCGGCATTCACCTTTTAGACGCTCATCCTTTCAGCCCACTCATCACGACGGCCTGCACCACCCAGCGCTGCAACGTGATGAAGATGACCAGTATCGGCAGGATGCTGAGCACCGCGGCGGCGGTGAGCAGGTTGTATTCGATGAAGTACATGTTGGTGAAGCTCATCAAGCCCATGGTGACCACCTTCATCTCGCGGCTGCTTATCACTACCATCGGCCAGAAGAACTCGTTCCAGCTCCACATGAACTTGATGATGAGCAAGGTGGCGATGGCCGGCTTCACCGACGGCAGAACCACCGTCAAGAAGATCTTGAGCTCGCTGGCGCCGTCGACGCGCGCCGCGTCGATGTAGTCGTTGGGAATCGTCTCGATCGCCTGCCGCATCAGGAAGACGCCGAAGACGCTGACCAGGTCCGGCGCCACGATGCCCGCGTAGGTATCGAGCAGCCCGAGGTCGTTCATCCACACGTACAGCGGCACCACTACCGACTGGAACGGGACCATCAGGATGCCGACGACCGCGAGGAAGAGAACATCGCGGCCAGGGAAGTGATACTTCGCAAACCCGAAGCCTGCCAGCGACGAGACCACGACGCTGCTGACGGCAGCGATCGAAGCGACGACGGTGCTGTTCAGCAGATAGCGCAGGAAGGGTTCGCGCTTGAAGACTTCGAAATAGTTCGTCAGATTGAGCCAATGGTCCGGCGCGATCTGCAGTGGCACGCGCTGGATCTCCGGCGCGGTTTTGAGCGAGGTGACCGCCATCCAGAAGAAAGGAAAGAAGACGACGATGGCGCCGCAGGCCACCGCGAGCGCGATGAGCCAGCGGTAATGCGCTTGCCTCAGCGTCAGGATCGCGCGGCGATCCGTCAGTACTCGACGGGTTTCCGGAAGAGTCGCCATTGCAGCAAGGTCACGACCATGAGCGTGACGAAGACGAAGACCGCCATGACGGAGGCGTCGCCGAAGCGGAAATATTTGAAGGCGGTGTCGTACAGCAGCATGATGATCGTCTGACTCGCGCCTGCTGGTCCGCCCTGCGTCGTGGCGTACACCTGATCGAAAATCTTGAAATTGAAGATCAGCTCGAGAATGCAGACCATGATGATCTGCGGGTTGAGGAGCGGCAGCGTGATGTAGCGGAGGCGCTGCACGGCGTTGGCGCCGTCCATTCTCGCCGCCTCGTAGTATTCCCCCGGGATCGATTGCAGCGCCGCCAGGAAGATCATCGTGTCGAAGCCGATCCGCACCCACACGCTCACGGCGGCGATGGCGGGCCGCACCTGGAACAGGCTCTGCAGCCACTTCTGCGGCGGAATGCCGACCATCGACAGCAGGTAGTTCAGAAAGCCGTACACCGGATCGTAGATCCATTGCCAGATCAGCGCGGCCGCGACCAGCGAAGTGGCGAAGGGCAGGAAGTACATCGACGCCCAGACGTTCCGCCACTTGAGATGGATGATCCCGTTGAGACCGATCGCGACGGCGAGCGCGAGGATCACGGTCGCCGGTACGGAGAAGATCAGGAGCTGAATCGTGTTCTGGATGGCGGTCCAGAAAGTCGAGTCGGTAAAAACCTTTTCATAGAGGCGCAGGCCCACGAACTGGCGCTCTCCGCCGGGCGGGAGCTTGTAGAACGAGTACGCGATGGACTGCGCGAGCGGCAGGATGAAGACGAAGCCGAAGAACAGCAGCGCCGGAAGCACGAACAGGAATCCCGCGCGGTTGCGGCGATCGAACTGAGTCTTGGGGAACGCGATGCGTAACCATCGGCGCATGGTCAGGTCACATCCCGCGGGTGGGCCGACGCGTCGGACGTCGATCGGGCCACCGGCAACTGGTTGCTGCTAGTCCTTGAGGATGCGATCCATCTTGGCAGCCGCTTCGTCGAGCAAAGGCTTCGGCTGTCCCTTGCCGAACAGCACGCCGACGACGGCGTCGCCGAAGGCGGTGGCCAGCTCGTTCGACTTCGGATGGAAGTAAGTCGGCGGCACCGGCTGCGCGAGCATATCTTTCGTGGACTGATAGTCGGGTCGAGACTTCACGTACGGCGTGTCGAGGTTCACCGTCCAGACCGGAAGTATCCCCTGGATCTGATGATGCTCCAGGTCGTCCTTGGCATTGCTGATGAACCGGAAGAACTCCCACGCCATCTGCTTGTTCGGGCTGTTCTTGTAAACCAGGTCCGTCCACGGGAACAGCGCGCCCGCACCGGGGCAGGTCTTCTCGCAGGGCAGTGCGTACACCTTGAAGTTGACATCGGGCGCGTTCTTCTTCACCCAGCCGAAGAACCAGGACTCGCGAAAGATGACGGCGGCGCGCTTCTGGCCAAAGGCATCTTCGGGATTGCCGAACGCGAGGCTCGCCACCTTGTCCTTGTTGACCAGATCGCCGAAGAACGTGAGAGCGGCGACCATCTGCGGGCTATTGGCATAGCCGGTGGCCTTGTCCAGATCGGGGCTTAACATCCGCGCGCCCCAGGCGTGGGCAAAGGGGAGGAACTTGTCCGTAATCCCCACCGGAGCACCCTTGCTGCGGATCGCGAATCCCACCTGCGTCGGGTCCCCGCCCTTGGGGTCGGGAATTGTGAGCTTCTTCATGTCCGCGAGCCAGACGTCGAAAGTCTTTGGCGGATCGTCGGGATTCAGGCCGGCCTTCTTGAACATGTCGACGTTGATGTACATCTGCTGAAAGTTGCCGTGCTCGATGGGGATCCCGTAGCGCACGCCCTTCCACTTGCCGACTTCGACCATGTACTTCGGCAGGTTCTCGTCGTAGAGCTTCGCGAGATCGGCGGGCATCTTGTCGCAGAAATCGTATTGACCGCACCACTGGTGCGTCATGCCCATGAACATGTCGGGCGCGCTGCTCTTGGCCATGAGGGCGGCCAGATACTTAGCCTCGTAACCCTGGTAGGGGATGGTGACGACCTCGACCTCGTAACCGGTTTTCTTGGCGAACTCTTTCCCTTTGTCCGCGTACCACTTGTTGAAATCGGGGTTCTGATCCCAGTGGGTCCACAGGACCAGCTTCTTCTGCTGCGCGAAGCTAGCGCCGGGAATCGTCGCGGCGAGCATCATCGCCGCCACAATGACCAGCGTCCAACGTCCAGCTCGTTTCATGGCTTCCTCCTCGACGCCCGCGCATGGAGTTTGATTTTGACGGGCAGAGCCGCAGCCTCGCAGGTCCGATTTTGCTTGTCAAGAAATGTGCCTACCCGATCGAAACAGGATGCTCGGACAGAAGCTCGAAGCCATGCTGGCGAGAAGCGCTCAACATCTCCTTTCGCGTCTTGACCTTTGGGCGAGGTGTCGCGGCCGGCGGCGGAAGCCGCGCTTCACGGCACGCGGCCTGAGCAATGGCAAGCCAGTTTCGCAGTGCGGGCGGCGGGACAACAGGAGCTCCGAGGTCAGACCTGACCCGGCCCCGATGTCCAGCACTGCGCCATGCAAGTCTGTTGGGAGCAAGTCGATGAGGCGGCTGGACAGCAGGGAGAAGATTTCCCAGCGTCGGATCAGGCGATCGTAGGCGTGGGCGCGCGCCTGCCAGAATCGGACTTTTTCCGGATCGGGAATCACCGACTCACGCAGCGGCCTTTTTTTTCATCGTCGATTTCAGTACTTCGGGATTCACGACGTTGATTGGCGTGCCGGCCGCGTACGCGACGATCTGATCGAAGATGTCGGCGAATTGAATCTCGTACTCATCGCGCGACACGTAGCCGATGTGCGGCGTGCACACGACGTTGTCCATGCGAAGGAGCGGGTGATTCGTGTCGCGCAGAGGCTCTTCTTCGTAGACGTCGACCGCCGCCATGGCGGGGCGCCCGTTCCGCAGCGCGCTCACCAGTGCGCCTGGCTCGATCAGCGGTGCGCGGCTCGTGTTGACGATCAGCGCCGAAGGTTTCATTCGCGCGAGGTCGCCGGCCGTGACGATGCCCCTCGTCGCTTCCACGAGGCGCATGTGCAGGGAGATGACGTCGCATTCCGCGAAGAATGCCTCCTTGCTGCGCGCGACGGCGTATCCATCGGCCTGTGCGCGCGCCCGCGACGCCTCGCGCGCCCAGACCAGCACGTTCATCCCGAACGCTTTCGCGTAGCCCGCGACCACGGCCCCGATCCTGCCGTAGCCGAACACCCCGAACGTCTTGCCGCGCAGGCCGGAGCCGACGCCGATCTGCCATTTGCCGGCGCGCATCGCCGCCATCTGCTGAGGAATCTGCCGCATGGCGGCGATCACCAGCCCCCAGGTCAGCTCCGCCGCCGCATAGGAAGGCGTGTCGGAATGCAGGTTCGAGGAGACGATCACGCCGCGCCGGGTGCAGGCGTCGACGTCGATGTGCGGGTACACACTGCGCTGGCTGATGAGCTTGAGGCGATCGAGCCGATCGAGCAGCGGCGCGCGGATCTGCGTCCGCTCGCGGATCAGCACCAGCGCTTCGGTGTCCTTCAGGCGCTCGGCAAGCGCATCGACATCCTGCATGTGGTCGTTCCAGATCTTCACTTCGTGGCCGTCGAGCTTGCGGAAACAGGCGAGCGTGCGCAGCGTGTCGAAGTAGTCGTCGAGAATCGAGATTTTCATGTCACCCCTCGCGCACCCAGTCTGCTACCAAACCCGCGCGACATGCAACTCTGCTACCAGTAGGGCCCATACCGAGCCAGACTTTGCTAGGATAAACAGATGGCTCACGATCATGAACACGAGCACAGCGAGCTCGGCGAGCAGGAGTTGCGCGTCCGTGCACTGCAGAGCGTGCTCTCGCAGAAGGGATACATCGACCCGGCCGCATTGGACGTTCTGATCGATACGTATCAGACAAAGATCGGCCCGCGCAACGGCGCTCGCGTCGTAGCGCGCGCCTGGATCGATCCGACGTTCCGGAAGTGGCTTCTCGAGGACGCGACGGCTGCCATCGCATCGCTGGGATACACCGGGCGACAAGGCGAGCACATGGTTGCGCTCGAGAACACCGAGTCGCGTCACAACATGGTCGTCTGCACGCTCTGCAGCTGCTATCCCTGGCCGGTGCTGGGACTCCCGCCCACCTGGTACAAGAGCGCGCCTTACCGTGCGCGCGCAGTAAGGGATCCGCGCGGCGTCCTCGCCGATTTCGGCATTCGCCTGCCGGAGTCGACCGAGATTCGCGTCTGGGACTCGACCGCCGAAGTGCGCTATCTCGTCGTACCGCGGCGTCCCGCCGGCGCCGAGGGATTGAGCGAGGAGGAGCTCGCGGCCCTGGTCACGCGCGACTCGATGATCGGCACCGGTCTGCCGAAGACTCCGGAGCGCCGCGCATGACCTATCGATCTCACGCCGACCTGGGCGGGAAGAGCGGATACGGCCGCGTCGTTCCGGAACCGGAAGGCGAGCTGTTCCATGCAGCGTGGGAGGCGCAGGCGCTGGCGCTGACGCTCGCGATGGGAGCGACCGGCGCGTGGAACCTCGACATGGGTCGCAGCGCGCGCGAAACGCTGCCCGATTACGCGCGGCTCAGCTACTACGCGATCTGGATCGAAGCGCTCGAGAAGATGCTCATCGACCGCGACCTCGTGGGCAAGGACGAAGTCACGGCGGGCCGCATGCTGCACCCGCCACGGACGGTGGCGCGCGTGCTGCGCGCAGCAGACGTTCCTGCTGCATTGGCGAAGGGCGCGCCCACTCAAAGGGTGGCGGCGACGCCCGCGCGCTTTGCGGTTGGCGACGAAGTGCGCACGCTTCGTACGGCCGCGCCGCACCACACGCGATTGCCGGGTTATGCCCGCGGAAAGATCGGCCGCATCGAACGCGTCCACGGAGCTCACGTATTTCCGGACACGCATGCGCAGGGACTCGGCGAGCAGCCGCAATGGCTCTACACGGTCGTCTTCGACGGGCGCGAGCTGTGGGGCGACGATGTCGCCAGGGGCTTAAGCGTCTCGATCGACGCGTGGGAACCCTACCTCGAGTCGCGCGCGTGAGCGACGAACAGACTCTCTTGCCCGGGCAGCCGCACGACGACAGCGGTCCCTTGTTTCGCGAGCCATGGGAAGCGCAGGCTTTCGCGATGACGCTGGCGCTGCACGAGCGCGGGCTCTTCAGCTGGACCGAATGGGCGCGGGCGCTTGCAGCGCAGATCGCAGCGGCGCAGGCGGCCGGGGATGCCGACCTCGGCGACACCTACTACCGTCACTGGCTGGCCGCGCTCGAAAGTCTGGTCGCGGCCAAAGGCGCGGGCTCGCTCGATGAAGTGATGCGTTACCGGCGCGCCTGGGCGCATGCGGCCGAGCGGACGCCGCACGGGCAGCCGATCGCGCTCGAGCCGGAGGATTTCTGCGAACGCTGAGGCGGACCGCCTCAGAGCAGCGGGCTCAGCAGCCGCGCGAGGTTCTCCGCCACTTTCACGGCGTGCGAGCGCCGGCGCCAGCTCTCCAGCTCCAGCATCTCGCCGTCGCGCAGGTAGCGCTCCTGCTCCACGGCCAGCCGATTGCAGACGCGCGAGTCGTAGAGGAGGACGACGATTTCGGCGTTGAGCGCGAAGGAGCGGATATCGAGGTTGGACGATCCGATCCACGCGATGGTGTCGTCGATGGTCACGCACTTCGCGTGGAGGAAGCGCTTGCCGTAACGGCAGATGCGCACGCCGGCCTCCATAAGCTCCTCATAGTACGAGCGCTGGCCATAGCCGACGAGGAACTGATCGATCTGCAACGGCACGACCAGCGTCACTTCGACCCCGCGCAAAGCCGCCGTCTGGATCGCTTGCAGCAACGCATCGTCCGGCACGAAATACGGCATGGTGATGAACACACGCAGATTGGCGGCGTGGATCAGCGACACGATGAGCCGCTGGTTATTCTCCCGCGGGTAGCCGGGGCCGCTCGGCAGAGTCTGCGCCGCGACATCGCCGGGCACTTCGGGATCGGGAACGTAGCGGTGCTCGCCGAGGAATTCGCCGGTGTCGAGGTACCAGTCCTCCGCGAAAACCGCCTGCAGCTCCAGCGCGATCGGACCGGCGAGGCGGACGTTGAGCTCTTCGTAGGTGAGCCCCGCTATGAACGTGGAGTCCACCAGATTCTGCGAGCCCGTGTACGCGATCCGGCCGTCGATCACCGCGATCTTGCGATGATTGCGAAGATCGAGACGCCCCGCGCGGCGAAACAGCCCGACGCGCATGGTCTCCTCCGCGAGGATCCCGGCGGCCTCCAGTCGCGGCAGCAACTCCTCGAAGTCGGGTCGGGATCCGAGCGAGTCGGCCATGATCCGGCACACGACGCCGCGCTCCACGGCATGCTCGAGCGCTTCGATGATGCGCCCTGTCGCAGCGTCGTTCGCGATGATGTAGAAGAGGAGATGGACGTGGTCGCGTGCAGCATTGATGTCGGCGATGAGCCGATCGAAGAAGCCGTCGTAGTCGGCCAGCACCTCGATCGCGTTGCCGCCCAGGATCGGCAACTCCCCGAGGTTCTCGGCGAGCGTCACGGCCTTGTGGAGCTGGGGGCCGACGTCCGGATGGAAGATGTTGGGCTCGCGCGCGAGCCGCTCGAAGATCGGGTGGCTCAGCTTCTCGAACTCGACGTGTCGCTGCACGCGCCACGAGGGCAGCGTGGGACGCCCGATCAGACCGTAGAGAATCAGGCCGATCGTGGGCTCGAAGAAAATGAGCAGCAGCCAGCCCTTCGCGGCTTCCGGTGAGCGCCGGAACGGAACGACGACGATCATCGTCAGCCGCACCGCCCACTCGGCGGCGAAGAAGACGTTGAGCCAGAGCTTGTCGTCGGAGAAGAAGGCGCTCATGCTCGGGCCGGGAGAGCGGTATTCTAGCGGCATGAATGAGCGAACGCGCCGGTTTTTCGCCGCGATGTCGCAGGACCTGCAGATCGCTCCCGAGATTCTCGAGATGGTGGATTCGACGGGATCGGGCGATCTTCCAGCCGTCTTTGCAGTCTCCGATTTCGCGACCGCGGCCGTGGCCACGGCGAGTGCAGCCCTCGCGGAGCTCGTCGGGACGAGGCTTGGATCGCTGCCGCGCGTGACCGTGGACCGCCGGCTCTCCTCGCTGTGGTTCGGCTGGTCGCTTCGACCGGACGGTTGGGAACGCCCATCGATCTGGGATCCGATTGCGGGCGACTATCCGGCTACCGACGGCTGGATTCGGCTGCACACCAACGCGCCCCATCATCGCGCCGCTGCGTTGTCGGTGCTCGGCGTGCCTGGCGAGAAGACCGACGTCGCGCGCGCGGTTGCCGGGTGGAAGGCGGAGGCGCTCGAAACGGCCGTCGTCCGGAGCAACGGTTGCGCGGCGGCAATGCGAACGATGGCGGCATGGGCGACGCATGCGCAGGGCGAGAGCGTGTCGCGCGAGCCGCTGGTGATCGCACGAACCACGGACGATGCTTCGGATGCTCGATGGTCTCCCGCACGGGAGCGGCCGCTGCGCGGCATACGCGTTCTCGATCTCACGCGCGTTCTCGCCGGGCCCGTGGCCACGCGCTTTCTCGCCGCCTTCGGCGCCGATGTTCTGCGCATCGACCCGCCGACCTGGGACGAGCCGGGCGTGATCCCGGACGTGACGCTTGGTAAGCGCTGCGCCCGGCTCGATCTGCACAATGCAGACGAGCGCGCGGTCTTCGTGGAGCTGTTGCGGCGTGCGGATATTCTCGTGCACGGCTATCGCGCCGATGCGCTGGAGAAGATCGGGCTCGACGCCGGAGCGCGCCGTGAGATTCGTCCTGGCCTTATCGATGTCTCGCTCAATGCCTATGGCTGGAGCGGGCCGTGGCGCAATCGACGCGGCTTCGACAGTCTCGTTCAGATGAGCGCCGGGATCGCCGACGCGGGAATGCGCATGCTCGGGAAAGATCGGCCGTCGCCGCTCCCAGTTCAGGCGAACGACCACGCGACGGGCTATCTCATGGCGGCGGCTGCGATTCGCGGTCTCACGCAGCACGCATCCGCGGCTCGCGGATTCGAAGCGCGAACTTCGCTCGCGCGGACGGCGCAGCTGCTGGTGAGCGAACCACCCGGGAAAGCGACCGGGGAATTCGCTTCCGCGGCCGATGACGAGTATTCAGAAGCCATCGAAGCCACCGGGTTCGGACCCGCCCGCCGGCTTCGTCCCCCGGTCACGATCGCCGGCGCGCCGATGCGTTGGGACCGGCCCGCGGTGAAACTGGGCAGCTCTGCGCCTGCGTGGTAAGGCCCCCGATTCGCGTTCATCCGTGGGGCTTTCGCGTAGACTATCTGCCGCGGCCTCGCTGACGACGCATTTCCAGCATACGCGCCACCCGTATTCGTTTCCTGGAGATTTCCCGATGAACAAACGTTCCTCACTATCGCATTCGATGGCGGCTGTGATCAGTGCGCTCGTCATGGCTGCAGTGGTCGGCGCTCCCGCCGCGTTGGCGCAGGGGCAGAAGGTGCTCAAGTTCATCCCGCAGGCCGACCTGCGCATTCTCGATCCGATCACCACGACGGCGTACATCACCCGCAATCACGGGTACATGATCTACGACACGCTGTTCGCGACCGACGCCAAGTTCCAGGTCCAGCCGCAGATGGTGGACAAGTACGAGCTCAGCAAGGATCAGCTCACCTACACCTTCACGCTGCGCGACGGGCTCAAGTTCCACGATGGAGCGCCGGTGCGCTCGGCCGATTGCATCGCCTCGATCGAGCGTTGGGCCAAGCGCGACGCGCTGGGCCAGAAGCTCGCCGAAGTGACGGAATCGTGGAAGGCGGTCAACGACAAGACCTTTACGCTCAAGTTGAAGCGAGCGTTCCCGCTCACGCTCGAAGCGCTGGCGAAACCGTCGTCGAACGTGCCGTTCATCATGCCCGAGCGCATCGCCAAGACCGACGCCTCGACCAACATCACCGAGGCGATCGGCTCCGGCCCCTACAAGTTCGTGAAAGAGGAGTGGGTGCCCGGCAGCAAGGTCGTCTACGTCAAGAATACGGATTACGTGCCACGCAAAGAGCCGCCGTCGTGGGCAGCCGGAGGCAAGGTCGTCAAGGTCGATCGCGTCGAGTGGATCTACATCCCGGATTCGGCGACCGCCGCCGCGGCGCTCAACGCCGGCGAGGTCGACTGGTGGGAGCAGCTCCCACCCGACCTCATCCCGGTGCTCGCGAGGAACAAGGACATCAAGGTCGAGAACATCGACCCGCTCGGCTCGATGGGCATGATTCGATTCAACTTCATGTATCCGCCGTTCAACAATCCCAAGATGCGCCAGGCGTTGCTGTACGCGATCGATCAGAACGACTACGTGCTCGGCATCGCCGGCGATCCCAAGAACGGCCACACCTGCTATTCGTATTTCACCTGTGGCACGCCGCTCGCCAGCGAAGTCGGCGCCGCGCCGATGAAGGGCAAGCGCGATTTCGACAAGGCGAAGGAGCTCATCAAGGAAGCCGGGTACAAGGGCGAGAAGGTCGTCATCATCGACGCGACCGACCAGCCGATCGTGCATTCGCAGTCGCTATTGACCGCCGAGACGCTGCGCAAGCTCGGTGTCAACGTCGACGTGCAGGCGGGCGACTGGGGTACGTTGATCACGCGCCGTACCTCCAAGGAACCCGTGGACAAGGGCGGCTGGTCGATTTTCCACACCTGGCTGGTAGGACCCGACCTCACCTCGCCCGCGGTCAACTTCGCGGTGCGCGGCAACGGCCAGAAAGGCTGGTTCGGTTGGGCGGACGATCCGAAGACCGAGGACCTGCGCGAGGCGTGGTTCAACGCGACCGATGCAGCGGGTTCGAAGAAGGCGGCCGAAGCGGTGCAGGCGCGCGCCTTCGAATTCGTTCCGTACGTCCCGACGGCGCAGTTCATTCTGCCGACGGCTTACCGCACGAACCTCTCCGGCGTGATCATCGCGCCGATGACGCTCATGTGGAACGTCGAGAAGCGGTAACGACCAGCTTGTCGCGCGGCGGATGATCGCGTACGTCGTCCGCCGCCTGCTCTCGACCATCGCCGTGATGGCGGTCGTGGCGTTCGTGGTGTTCTCGCTTCTGTACCTCACTCCGGGCGACCCGGCTGCGGTCATCGCCGGAGACATCGCGACCGACGAGGACATCCGCCGCATTCACGCTCGGCTCGGGCTTGACGACCCGTTCCTGGTGCAATTCGGGCGCTGGCTGTGGTCGCTGGCGCACGGCGATCTCGGCACGTCAATCTTCACCAATCTTCCGGTCACGCAGCTCATCGCCCAGCGCGTCGAGCCCACCCTGTCGCTCACGTTGTGCACGCTGGTGGTGGCGATACTGGTTGCCGTTCCACTAGGCGTCGTCGCCGCGGCCCGGGCGGGCTCGTGGCTCGATCGCAGCGTGATGGCGTTCTCGGTGCTGGGCTTTTCCGTTCCGGTGTTCGTGTTCGCCTATATCCTGATCCTCACCTTCTCCGTCCAGCTCGACTGGCTGCCGGTGCAGGGCTACCGCAACTTTCGCGACGGCGCGTGGGAATGGCTGCGGCACTTGATCCTGCCCAGCGTCGCGCTGGGCACGGTGTACGTCGCGCTGATCACGCGCATGACGCGCGCCAGCATGCTCGACGTGCTCGCGCAGGACTACATCCGCACCGCGGAGGCGAAAGGGCTCGCGCCGGAGCAGGTCCTGATCGGCCATGCCCTCAAGAACGCCGCGATTCCGGTGGTGACGATCATCGGCGTCGGCGTCGCGCTGCTGATCAGCGGCGCGATCGTCACCGAGACGGTGTTCGCGCTGCCCGGCATCGGCCGGCTCACCGTCGACGCGATCCTGCGCCGCGACTATCCCATCATCCAGGGCGTCATCCTGATTTTTTCCGCGATCTACGTCCTGGTCAATCTGGCGGTCGATCTTTCGTACGTGCTGCTCGATCCGCGGATACGTTACTAACATGAGCTCGACTGCGCTCAGCGTCCCGCCGGCCGAACAGACGCGTTCGGTGTCGCCGACGTGGAGGCGCTTTCGCGACGCGTTTCGGCGGCATCCAACGGCGCTCATTGGCGGCGCCATCCTCATCGTCATGGTCGCCATCGCGTTTCTCGCGCCGTGGCTGGGAACGATCGATCCGCAGGCAGTCTCGCCAGCCAAGCGCCTGAAGCCGCCGTCGGCCGACTTCTGGTTCGGCACCGACATGCTTGGCCGCGATGTCTACAGCCGCGTGGTATACGGCGCGCGCGTGTCGCTGATCGTCGGCCTGGCGGTTGCGGCGCTCTCGACCCTGTTCGGGTTGGCGATCGGGCTCGTCACAGGCTACGTCCGCAGGCTCGACGCCATCGTGATGCGCGTCATGGACGGCCTGATGTCGATCCCGTCGGTGCTGCTCGCCATCGCGCTGATGGCGCTGACCAAGGCGAGCATCGGCAATGTGATCGTCGCCATCACGCTGGCGGAGGTCCCGCGTGTCGTGCGCCTGGTCCGTGGCCTCGTGCTGAGCCTGCGCGAGCAACCGTACGTCGAAGCCGCGATCGCGGCGGGCACGACGCTGCCGCGCATCCTCGTGCGCCACATCCTGCCCAACATTGTCGCACCGCTGCTCGTGCAGGGAACGTACGTCTGCGGGTCGGCGATGATCACCGAGGCAATCCTGTCGTTCATCGGCGCCGGCACGCCGCCCAACATCCCGAGCTGGGGCAACATCATGGCCGAAGGAAGGAGCCTCATCCAGATCGCGGGCTACCTCATCCTCTTTCCCGGCATCTGTCTGTCGCTCACCGTGCTGGCGGTGAATCTGCTCGGCGACGGCATGCGCGATGCGCTCGATCCGCGGCTCGCCCGGCGCATGTGAGATGAACCGGTCATCCGAACCCGCAGCGCCGCTGCTCGACGTGCAGGGCCTGAAGACCTATTTCTTCACGCGCGACGGCGTGGTGCGCGCCGTCGACGGCGTCTCGTTCTCGGTAGGGCGAGGCGAGACGCTCGCGGTGGTCGGCGAATCGGGTTGCGGCAAGAGCGTCACGTCGTTATCGATTCTGCGCCTGATCGCGTCACCTCCGGGGCGAACGGTTGGCGGACAGGTGGTCTTCGAGGGCCGCGATCTGCTCGCGCTGCCCGAAGCCGAGATGCGCAAGATTCGCGGCGACGCGATCTCCATGGTCTTCCAGGAGCCGATGACGTCGTTGAATCCCGTGCTGACCATCGGCCATCAGATCGCCGAAGCCCTGGTCCTCCACCGCGGCTTGTCGCGCGAAGACGCGGACGCGCGCGCGGTCGAGATGCTGCGGCTGGTGCGCATGCCCGAGCCGGAGCGTCGGGTCGCACAATATCCGCATCAGCTCTCGGGCGGGATGCGGCAACGGGTCATGATCGCGATGGCGCTTGCCTGTGAGCCGCGGCTGCTGATCGCCGACGAGCCGACCACCGCGCTCGACGTCACCATCCAGGCGCAGATCCTCGACCTGATGCGCGAGCTGAAAGACCGGACCGGCGCCGCGATCATGCTGATCACGCACGATCTCGGCGTGGTCGCAGAAATGGCGCAGCGCGTGATCGTGATGTACGCCGGGCGCAAGGTCGAGGAAGCCTCGGTCGTCGACTTGTTCGCGCGGCCGCGCCATCCGTACACCCGCGGCCTGCTCGATTCGATTCCGAAGCTTGGCGCCGCAAGCAGGGCGAGCGAGGGCGACGCCGGCGCACGGCTCGCCGAAATCCCCGGCACGGTGCCTGCGCTCTCCGAGCTCATCGTCGGCTGCGCGTTCGCGCCGCGCTGCGCGTACGCGACTGCGCGCTGCCGCGTCGACTATCCGCCGCTCGAGGAAAAAGCGCACGGCCATTGGGCCGCCTGCTGGGAGTCGGAGCGGCTGGTCGCGGCGAACATCGACGCCGGCGCGAAAGCGGCGGTATGAACGTGGCAGAGCAGGGCATCGCTGCCGCAACGTCGCCCGCGCTGCTCGAGGTCGGGCACGTCACCAAGCACTACCCCATGCGCGGCGGTGTCTTCGCTCGCGCGCGCGGCAGCGTGCACGCGGTCGACGACGTAAGCTTTGCGATTGCCGAGGGCGAGACGCTCGGCCTGGTCGGCGAATCCGGCTGCGGCAAGTCGACCATCGGCAAGACGGTGCTGAGGCTGGTCGAGCCGACCGCGGGCACCATCGCATGGCGTGGGCAGCGCATCGATTCGCTGCAGGGCGCGGCTATGCGGCCCTACCGGCGCGAGCTGCAGGCGGTGTTCCAGGATCCGTACGCATCGCTCAATCCGCGCATGCGCGCGGCGGACATCGTCGCCGAGCCCATCCGCAACTTCGAGGACATCTCCGCTGCGGAAGTCCACGACCGCGTGGTATCGCTCTTCGAGAGAGTCGGCTTGCGTGCCGACCAGATGCCCCGCTATCCCTACGAATTCTCCGGCGGGCAGCGCCAGCGGCTTGGGATCGCGCGCGCGCTGGCGCCGCGGCCCAAGCTCATCGTCTGCGACGAGCCGGTTTCCGCGCTCGACGTCTCGGTGCAGGCGCAGGTGATCAACCTGCTGGTCGATCTCCAGCGCGAATTCGACCTGTCGTACCTTTTCGTCGCGCACGATCTCGCGGTGGTCGAGCACATCAGCCACCGCGTCGCCGTAATGTATCTCGGCCGGATCGTCGAGCTCGCGGCGACGCGCGCGCTGTTCGCGAGTCCGCAGCACCCGTACACCGAAGCGCTCCTGTCGGCCGTGCCGGTACCGGATCCCACGGTGGAGCGAAAGCGCATCATTCTTTCCGGTGATGTGCCGAGTCCGATCGAGCTGCCCACAGGGTGCCGTTTCCACACGCGCTGCCCGTATGCATTCGATCGCTGCCGCGTCGAGGAGCCGTTGCTGAGGGAAGTCCTGCCTGGCCATTTCGCCGCGTGCCATTTGCGCGACGCCGGTCCCGCACCCGCGAGTCCGGTGCGACCGCAAGCGGCTTCTGCCGATCCGCGAAAGGAATCCGTGTCATGAGCAGTCTCAACCGTCTGAGCGCGACCGGCGCGGCGCGCAAGCTTGCGGCCCGCGAGATCACCGCCGAAGCTCTGCTCGCGGATTGCCTCGAGCGCATCGCCGAGCGCGAAGCGGACGTTCACGCGTGGACCTTTCTCGATTCGGACGCGGCGATGCGGCGCGCACGCGCACTCGATGCGCAAGGCCCGACCGGGCTCTTGCACGGCCTTCCGATCGCGGTCAAGGATCTGTTCGACACCTTCGACATGCCGTCTTCGTACGGATCGCCGATCTACGCGAAGCATCGCCCCGCATGGGACGCCGCCTCCGTCGCCGTCGCGCGAGCCGCGGGCGCGATCGTCGTCGGCAAGACGGTCACCACCGAGTTCGCCACCTTCCACCCCGGGCCGACGTGCAACCCGCGCAACCTGCAGCACACGCCCGGAGGCTCGTCGTCGGGCTCGGCCGCCGCCGTCGCCGACTGGATGGTTCCGCTCGCCTTCGGCACGCAGACGGCGGGCTCCATCGTGCGACCCGCCGCGTATTGCGGCGTGGTGGGATACAAGCCGACCTTCGGCACGGTGACCCGCGTCGGAGTCAAGATGATCTCCGACACGCTGGACACGATCGGCGCGCTCGCCCGCAGCGTGCCCGACGTTGCGCTGTTCGTCGCTGCGCTCACCGAACGGCGCGAGCTGCTGATCGATGGACCGACCGCCGATGTTCCGCGGATCGGCCTGTGCAGGACCTACGAGTGGAATCGCGCGCAGCCCGAAATGGTCGCGGCGCTCGAAGACGCGGGCAAGCGGCTGCGCGCCGCCGGCGCGAGCGTCCGGGACGTGACGCTGCCGCCGCCGTTCGCGGGGCTGGTGGAAGCGCAGAAGACGATCATGGTGTCCGAAGTCGCGAAGTCCCTCGCGTACGAGAATTTCACGCACCGCGAGCAGCTCAGCGTGGACATGACCAGGATGATCGACGCCGGCCTTGCCGTGTCGCCGCAGCAATACGACGCCGCGCGGTCGTTGGCTCGAACGTGCCGCGCGATGGTCCCGGAAGTCTTCAGCGAATTCGACGTGCTGCTCGCGCCCAGCACGGCGGGCGAGGCGCCCGCGGGGATCGCCGCCACTGGCGATCCGCTGTTCAACCGGATATGGACTCTGTTGCACATGCCCGTCGTGCACGTACCCGTCGCCAACGGACCGCACGGATTGCCCGTCGGCGTCACCGTCGCCGGCGCGGTGGGTGCCGACCGCGCGACGCTGCGCGCTGCGGACTGGATCCACGCGCGGCTCGGTGGAAGCGAGTGAGCGTGAAGGAGGAGGGCTGACGATGACGGCACCATCTGCGCTTCGAATCGACGGCGGGCGCCTGTGGCAATCGCTGATGGAGTTGGCGAAGATCGGCTCCACACCCAAGGGAGGCGTTCGCCGTCTTGCCCTTACCGATCTCGACCGGCAGGGACGCGACCTCGTCGTCGGCTGGCTGCGCGATGCAGGCGCGACCACGGAAGTCGACGGCGCGGGCAACATCTTCGCAATCCGCCCCGGTCGCGATCCCAAGGCGCGCGTCGTGTTGACCGGAAGCCATGTCGACACCCAACCCTCGGGCGGCAAGTTCGACGGCAATTACGGAGTGCTCGCCGGGTTGGAGGTGTTGCGCACGCTCAAGGATGCGAAGATCGCAACCGACAAGCCGGTCGGCGTCGCGATCTGGACCAACGAGGAGGGAAGCCGCTTCGTGCCGGTGATGGGCGGCTCAGGTGCCTTCGCCCGCGTGTTCACGCTCGAGTACCTGCTGCAGCAGCGTGACGTCGACGGCGTCAGCTTCGGGGACGCGCTTCGCAGCATCGGGTATGCGGGCGGCGCGCCGGTGGGCGGGCGCGCGCTCGACGCTTACTTTGAGGCGCACATCGAGCAGGGACCCGTCCTCGAGCGCGAGGACAAGGTCGTGGGCGTTGTGACCGGCGCGCTCGGCCTCTCCTGGTACGACTGCGTGTGGACCGGGCAGGACGCGCACGCGGGACCGACGCCGATGGAGGCGCGCCACGACGCGCTGCGCGGCGCCGCGCGGTTCGTCGAAGCGATAAACGCGCTCGCGCTGCGCCATGCGCCCGACGGGCGGGCGACGGTCGGATTCATGCAGGTCAGCCCCAATTCGCGCAACGTCATTCCCGGGCTCGTCAAGATGACCGTCGACATGCGGCATCCGCATGACGCGGATCTCGCGACGATGGACCGCGAGCTTCGCAACGCGGCGGCGGCGATCGCCGCGGAGCTTCGCCTGGAATGCGATCTGCAGCAAGTCGATCACTTTCCGGCGTCGCGCTTCGATACGGGCTGCGTCGACGCGGTGCGCGCCGCAACGCGCGCGCTCGGGCTATCGCACCGGGAGATGGTCAGCGGCGCGGGGCACGATGCGATCTATATCGCGCGCGTCGCCCCGACGTCGATGATCTTCGTGCCGTGCAAGGACGGCATCAGCCACAACGAAATCGAGGATGCCCGTCCCGAGCACCTCGAGGCGGGAGCGAATGTGCTGCTCCACGCAATGCTCGCGCGCGCGGGCGCGTGAGCCGCTCGCTCACGGCGCGTCCCGTGGCCCGCGCAATCAAACGACGCTGATCTGCTTCCGCAGCGACCCCGAAAACAGGCTCTTCGGAATCATGGCGTGAACGCCGCGCACGATGTCCACGACCTGCGTGACCCGGAAGCTCACCGCGATGCTGCACAGGCCGTAGGCGTCGAGCTCGCTGATCTTCGCCCGCGTCGCCAGGAATTTGATGGCGTTGCGCGCGGCCATCGTCATGGCGACATTGAGGTCCTTGTCCAGCCCGACGACGATCCAGTGCGTGTGCGTCTCCGCCACCGGCCAGGCGAAATTCTTCTGCTTGTGGAGGACGACCTGGATGCGCATCTCCTTCATGCGCGTCTCCAGCGCGGTGAGGCAGATCTCGCCGTCGCCCTGCACCGCGTGTGAATCGCCGGTGAAGATGAGCGCACCCGGCTTCCACACCGGAATGAACAGCGTCGAACCCTCGGACAGTTCGGACAGGTCGAGATTGCCCGCGTGCGGGCCGGGCGGAACGGAGCTGGTGACCCCGGGACTCAACGGTGCATAGTAGCCATCGGGCGGCGCCAGGCCGAGCGTTCCCTGGAACGGCCTGAGCGGCACGCTGATGTCGGGAGCGAAAGCGGCCTTCATCGTGTGCAGATCGAGGTCCATGTATTTGACCTGTCCCTGCGCATAATCCTGCGGAAGCAGACCGGTCCCCAGCGAGCCCGGATTGTTGAACACGGCGCCCCAGGTGAAGGGCTGCAGCTTCTTGTAGCGGATCTCGAGCACATCTCCCGGCTCCGCTCCTCTCACCGCAATCGGGCCGATGATCGAGTGCGGCCCCTTGCCGGGATTGCTGACGCGAAGCCTGGCCAGCACGTCCACCGGCACGCCGGGTTCCATCGCGTTCATGAAGTGCGACCAGGTGTCGGGAAAGCTGATGGTGTCGCCCGAATCGACGGTGACGATAGGCGCCAGATTGGCATCGAAGACTCCGAGGTGCACCGTCTCGTTGTTGCATTCGACGACATGCACGCGGCCCTGATCGCCGCGCCGGCTGCCGGTCGCGGCTTTGGCAGCTGGCGCATCCGCCGCTTGAGCGATCTTGCCGAACCAGGGCTCCACCGCGGCGAGGAGGCCCATGAAGCTGCTGGCGCGCACCAGGCTGCGGCGCGAACGACCGCGCGCGGTCAGGTAGGTGTCGAGCTTCTCCTGATCGACCTCGTCCCTGTGCAGCAGGCGGTCCGCCGTGCGCTTGTCGAACGCTGCGTCCTTGATGTCCTCGCGGATAACGCCGGTGCCTTTCTCGTCGCCGCACCCGAACAGGCTGCCGCATTCGTGATGGTGATGCGTGTGCTCGGTTGACTCATCATGCTTTTCGGACATGGCGTTTCCTCCCGTGACGGACGTTCCCCGGTGGGCCCAAGTTTGTCGCAAAAGTATACCCTTTGCTCTTAGGGAGCTTGCGCGGGCGCGGAGGGTGCGCTCGCGCGCAACAGCCTGGCCTTTTCGGCCCGGCAAACTGTGTGGTTGCCTCTGCGTGGCAGGCAAGCGTACAGTTGGTTCGCCGGTCTGCTCCCAAGAAGAGTGGATCCGGTTCAGACCGCGCTGGACACGCATCCCGGCGCGAATGGCAATCTACTCAAATCGCCGATGACCGCGTACGCCCCGCTCAAACTGCACGTTCCCGAACCGCCCGCGCGGCCCGGGCAGGAGCCCGATTTCTCGTATCTGCGCGTGGGTCCTGCCGGCGTTGTCCGGCAGCCGCCCATCGAGTCGAGACCATCGCAAACCGCCGACATCGCCGACGCGCTCGCACGCGTGCTCGACGATGACGGGAACGCGGTCGGCCCCTGGGATCCGCACGCGGACCCCGAGCTGCTGCGCACCGGCTTGCGCACGATGATGAAGACGCGCGTGTTCGATGCGCGAATGCTGACCGCGCAACGGCAGAAGAAGATTTCGTTCTACATGCAGTGCCTGGGCGAGGAAGCCGTCGGCATCGGGCAGGCGATGGCGCTCGCGCCGGACGACATGTGCTTTCCAACCTACCGGCAGCAGGGCATCCTCATCGCGCGCGGCTACCCGCTCGTCGACATGATGTGCCAGCTCTACTCCAACGAGCGCGATCCCGTCCTCGGGCGGCAGATGCCGGTGATGTACTCGTCGCGGCGGCACGGCTTCTTTTCGGTCGCGGGCAATCTCGGCCTGCAGTACATTCAGGCGGTCGGCTGGGCGATGGCCTCCGCGATCAAGGGCGACACGCGCATCGTTTCGGCCTGGATCGGCGACGGCTCGACGGCGGAGCCCGACTTCCATAGCGCGCTTACGTTCGCGGCGGTGTATCAGGCGCCAGTGATTCTCAACATCGTCAACAACCAGTGGGCGATCTCCTCGTTCCAGGGCTTCGCCGGAGGCGAAGTGGCCTCGTTTGCGGCGCGCGGCCTGGGCAACGGCATCGTCTCGCTGCGCGCAGACGGCAACGATTTCCTCGCGGTGCTGTCGGTTTCGCGCTGGGCGGCCGAGCGAGCGCGCCGCGGCTTTGGCCCGACGCTCATCGAGTGGATCACCTACCGCGCGGGTGCGCATTCCACGGCCGACGATCCGTCCAAGTACCGGCCTGCCAACGACTGGGCGCGGTTTCCTCTTGGCGATCCGGTCGCCCGCTTGCAGAAGTATTTAACCCGGATCGGCGCCTGGTCCGATGAAGAGCATGTCCACGTGCAGAAGGAGGTGCAGGACGAGGTCGTCTCGACGCAGAAGATCGCGGAAAGCTACGGCACGCTCGCCTCGGGCCACGTGCACGACGCTTCGACGATGTTCGACGACGTCTACAAGGATATGCCTGCGCATCTGCGGCGGCAGCGCGAAGAGTCGGGGATCTGACGATGGCCGCGATGACCATGGTCCAGGCGATCCGCTCGGCGATGGACGTCATGCTCGGACGCGACGAGAACGTCGTGGTGTTCGGCGAGGACGTCGGCTATTTCGGCGGCGTGTTCCGTTGCACCGACGGCCTGCAGGCCAAATACGGCACCTCGCGCGTGTTCGACGCGCCGATCGCCGAGGGCGGCATCGTCGGCGCGGCGATCGGCATGGGCGCGTACGGCCTTCGGCCCGTTGCGGAGATCCAGTTCGCCGACTACATGTATCCCGGTTACGATCAGCTCGTGTCGGGCGCCGCGCGGCTGCGCTATCGCTCCGCCGGCGATTTCACTGCGCCGATCACGATCCGCATGCCCTGCGGCGGCGGCATCTACGGCGGGCAGACGCACAGTCAGAGCCCCGAGGCGCTGTTCACACACGTATGCGGACTGCGCACCGTGATGCCCTCCAATCCCTACGACGCTAAGGGCCTGCTGATCGCAGCGATCGAGTGCGACGACCCGGTCATCTTTCTCGAGCCGAAGCGCATCTACAACGGACCGTTCGACGGCCACCACGATCGGCCCATCGTACCCTGGGCCGGCCACCCGCTCGCGGAAGTCGACGAGGCTCATTACACGGTGCCGCTCGAATCGGCTGCGGTGCGCCGGCCCGGAACGGCAGTGACGGTGCTGACGTACGGCACGATGGTGTGGGTGTCGGAGGCGGCCGCCAGCGAAACCGGCATCGACGCCGAGATCATCGACCTGCGCAGCTTGTGGCCGCTCGATCTCGACACGATCGTCGCTTCCGTGAGCAAAACCGGCCGCTGCGTGATCGTGCACGAGGCCACGCGCACGAGCGGCTTCGGCGCCGAGCTCGCGGCGCTGGTGCAGCAGCACTGCTTCTTTCATCTCGAGGCGCCGATCGAGCGTGTGACCGGATGGGACACGCCTTATCCGCACGCGCAGGAGTGGGCCTACTTCCCGGGCCCGGATCGCGTGGGCAAGGCGTTGCGGCGCACGATGGAAGCCTAGTGGGACACTGAGATGAGCATCCATGTCGTAAAGGTGCCGGACATCGGTGAAGGCATTGCCGAGGTGGAGTTGGTGGAGTGGCGCGTGCGTCCCGGCGACACGGTCGTCGCGGATCAGCCGCTGGTCGATGTGATGACGGACAAGGCGACCGTCGAGGTCCCGTCTCCCGTCGACGGCAAAGTCATCGCAGCCAACGGCACCGCCGGTGACAAGTTGGCTGTCGGCAGCGAGCTGCTCCGGCTCGAAACGAACGGGACAGGTACTGCGGAACGTGAACGGGCCGGCGCCTCCGGGACTCGGCCTGCGAAAAGTCGCCAGCGCGCCGAGGCTCCCGAGACTCCATCCGCGAAAGCAGCTGCGACACCTGCGTCCACCGCGCCGCCGCCCGCGGCGAACGAGAAGCCGCTTGCATCGCCTTCGGTTCGCCGCCATGCGCGCGAACTGGGCGTGGACTTGTCGCAAGTCCGCGGATCCGGGCCCGACGGAAGAATCGTGCACGAAGACGTCGTGCGGCACGCCGCGGGGGGCGCCGCGAAACCCGCCGTCGTGCAGCGTTATGCCGAGCGCGATGGTGAACACGCCATGCCTGTGATCGGAATGCGCCGGCAAATCGCGCTGCACATGCAGGCGACGCTCCGCATTCCGCACTTCACCTATGTCGAGGAGGTCGATGTCACCGATCTCGAAGTGCTGCGTTCAAAGCTCAACGAACGATTCGGCGAGACCCGCGGCCGTCTCACCGTGCTGCCTTTCCTGATGCGGGCGATCGTGCTTTCGGTCAACGCCTTTCCACAGATGAACGCGCGGTTCGACGACGAGAAGGGCATCGTCACCCGTTTCGAGGCGGTGAACATCGGCATCGCGACGCAGACCGATGCGGGACTGATGGTGCCGGTCGTGCGGCACGCCGAAGCGCGCGATCTCTGGGCGAGCGCGGCCGAGGTGGCGCGACTTGCCGACGCGGCGCGCGCGAGCAAGGCCGCACGCGACGAAATTTCTGGATCGACGATCACGGTCACGAGCCTGGGCCCGCTCGGCGGCATCGTCACCACGCCGGTGATCAATGCGCCGGAGGTGGCGATCGTCGGCGTGAACCGGATCGTCGAGCGGCCGGTCGTGCACGCTGGCGCGATCGTGCCGCGGCGCCTGATGAATCTGTCGTCGTCGTTCGACCACCGCGTGGTCGACGGGCAGCAGGCCGCGGAGTTCGTGCAGGCGCTGCGCGGCTATCTCGAGTGCCCGGCGTTGTTGTTCGTCGAATAGAGACGCCGCATCTGCTGGACGCAGGCGAGAGCTAAGGGCGCCGCGCTATAAAGTCGATCTCGACCAGCGCGCTGCGCGCGAGACCCGTTACGCCAACGCATGTCCGTGCCGGCAATCGATCCGGCGGAAAATAGGAACGATAGACCTCGTTCATCGGGCCGTAGTCGCGCTCGAAGTGGGTGAGGAAGACGCGCGCAGACACGACTTGCTCGATTCCGAGGCCGGCACCCTTCAGTACGAGGATGAGGTTGTCCATCACGCGGCGGGTCTGGGCTTCGATGCCTGCAGGCAGCGGCGCGCCGTCGTCGTTCGGATCGGTGGGCATCTGTCCCGTGAGGAACGTCCATCCGTCGACCTCGACCGCGTGCGAGAACGGTGCGACCGGCGCAGGCGCGCCGGGAATCATCATGAATCGGGCTGCGCTCATGTAGCTCGCTTCCAGTCGCACGCTATTGCGGCTTGACGAAACGCAACGCGAATTTATCGGTCGGGACCTTCGGTTCGCTCGACGGTACGTCGCGCGGATCGGCGGGGTTACGCAGAAAATTGCTTTCGGCTTCGAGGACGAACCCGGCTTGCTGGACTTCGTTGACAACCACCGACTCCTCGATGCGATGCAGCGTCTTGCCCTCGGATATGCCGGTTCCGCTCCGGCCCGAGTGATCGATTAAGACGAAGTGGCCGCCCGGCTTCAGCGCGGCGAACAGCCGCTCGTTCATCTTCGCGCGATCGACTGGAAGATAGGTGATGTCGTGGTAGTTGAGAACGAGCGTGATCAGATCCAGCTTGGGCGCCTGGTCGGGAATCGGATCTTCGAAGGGGCGCGCCGCGACAACGAAGTTGGCTTGCGGATGGTCGTCGAGGCGCTTTGTGAGCGTCGGTCCCGGCTTCGGCGACTGGGCCCAGAGCTTCCCGCTCGGCCCCACCGCCAGCGCGAGCAGTTGCGACGTGTATCCGGCCCCCGCGGAAACATCGAGAACCTGCATCCCGGGCCTTACCTGCGCGAACACCAGGAATTCGGCCGGATGGCGCGACGCATCCATGCGTCGGTCTTGATCTGTCCGGACCGGACTCGCAACCACGTCCTCGTAAGTTGCGCCGGCGGGCTTGTTGTCGCCTTGCGCTGTCGAGGAACTCGACAGGAGTCCCGCCATCGTAGCTGCTGCGAGAACGACAAGGCTTCGGATCATCGCTGGCTCCTGAACGTGAATCATGGACGCAGTTTAGCCGACCGGCAGGTCGGAACCCGTTGTCTCACCCGACCCGCGACACGTGCAAGCCCGGCACCCGCTCCTTCCACGGCATCGCATTCTCCAGAGCGGCCGCCAGCTGCAGGATGACGTGCTCGTCCGCCGGCCGCGTCCCGAGCTGCACACCGATCGGCAGTCCGCTCGGATGCATCGCGAGCGGCAGCGAGATCGCCGGCGTTCCCATGATGTTGTGTGGCAGCGTGAACTGGCACACGCCGCGGAAGATCTTCTCCGGCAGCTCCTCCACGCTCTTCACGTCGGTCCGGCCGAGATTGTAGTTGCCCCACGGCTCGGAAACTCTCGTCGTCGTCGGCGAGAGCCAGACGTCGTAGCGAGTGAAGTAGGCGCCGAGCTTGCGGCGCGCCGCGTTGACCGCGGCCATCGCGTTGATGAACTGCTCCGGCTTCATGCGCTTCGCGTATTCGTAGATCGCGAAAGTGCAGGGCTCCAGCGCATCGGGACCGATCGCGTGACCGCTCCGCTTCGAGTAGCCCGCGAGGCGCAGATCGAAGCCGAAGAACCAGACATCCATCATCTTGCGCATCGCGACCAAGCCGTCGAATTGCGGGCTTTCCTCGGAGACTTCGTGGCCCATGTCGGCGAGCACGCGGGCGACCTTTGCGATGGCAACTGCGACATCCGCGTCGGTTTGCATGCCCATGAGCCCATCGGCCGACCAGCCGATCCGCAATCTCGGCGGTCTGCGTTTGATCAGCGCGGCATAGGGCTCCGCCGGCTTCGGGATCACGAACGGGTCGCCGGGCTGCGGAACCGCGAGGCAGTCGAGCATCGCCGCTGCGTCGCGCACGCTCCTCACCTGCACGAAGTTCTGCGCGAGTCCGTAGCCGTTCTCGTCGATCATCGGGCCGAACGAGATACGCCCGCGCGACGGCTTCAATCCGACGCCTCCGCAGTAGCTCGCGGGGATGCGGATCGAGCCGCCAATGTCGGAGCCGTGCGCGATCGGCACGATGCCGGCGATCACGGCTGCCATCCCGCCGCCCGTCGATCCTCCTGCCGAGTAGCCGGCGCGCCACGGTGTCGATGTGTTGCCGTAGAGCGCGCCCTCCGTCGTGCCAGCCATCGAGTATTCGGGTGCCGCCGAGCGGCCGAGTATGTTGACGCCCGACGCCCGGATCAATTCGCAGTAGTGCGTGTCCTGCTGGCAGATCATGCCGCGGCAAAGCCGGCTGCCGAACTCGATCTTGCGTCCAGCCTCGTGACCGAACACGTCCTTCATCAGGAACGGCACGCCGCGGAACGGTCCGTTGCCGAGCGTGCGCTCATCGAGCTTGTCGATGCGGTCCGGATAGGTCTCGACCACGGCGTTGATCGCTGGATTGATCGCGGCGATCGCTGCTGCCGCGGTGCCAGCGAGTTCCGTCGGAGTCGCTTGCTTCTTCGCGACGAGCTCCGCCAGACCCAGCGCGTCGTAGCGGGCGTATTCAACGAGTTTCATGGAACAGATTGGATGATCAATGGACAGATCCGCGCAAGTCCTCGAACCGCGACGCGGCGCGCTATTTTGCGGTACCCGGCCAGCGAGCGCTATGCGCATCGCTCTTGCAGCCTGAGATCGGAGCGCGGGTGCGTAATCCGGACATCTCACCGCGATCCAATTGACGGGCTATATCTTAAGATATAACATACAAGCGGTTTATGGATAATTTAGGAGAGTGCAAATGCATGGCTTCGGCTTCTCAACCTATCGTAGCTGCGCGCGGCGCGGCCACTGGGGGCACTTTCGCAGATTCGGCGGGTCCTTCGGCCACAGCGAAGGCATCGGCGGGCGCGGCTTTTTCGGAGGACGCAAGTTGGGGTCCCAAGAGTTGCAGCTCGTGATCCTGGCTTTGCTCGAAGAGCATCCGCGGCACGGTTACGAGATCATCAAGGCCCTTGAAGAAACCTCGAAGGGTTTCTATACGCCAAGCCCGGGCATGGTCTATCCGGCGCTCACTTATCTCGAAGAAGTCGGTCACGCGACGGTCGAGGTCGAGGGAAGCAAGAAGCTTTATCGCATCACCGACGCGGGAATTGCCAATCTGGCAGAGAATCGCGAACTCGTCGACGCGATTCTCGCGCAGCTCGCAAGAATCGGCAGCAAGATGGAGCGAGTCCGGCAGGCCTTTGCGGGCGACGAGCCGGATGACATCGAGCATCGCGCCGTCGACGAAGCTCGCAAGGCACTGCGCGCTGCGCTGATCAGCAAGCTCAACGCGTCGCCCTCCGCCGACGAATTGCAACGAGTCGCCGAGGTCTTGAAACGCGCGACCGAGGAGCTCAAACGCAAGAAGTGAACACCGCCGGTTGCGGCGTTTTTTGCAACGTCGCCGTGTCGGCGCAATTGGCGTGACGCCTACTTGCCGGTACCCTTCAATCGCTCCGAGAACTTGGCGAGGTCGATCACCCGGCGCTCATGGGTGCCGGTGCCGATGACCTGAGCGCCGTCGCTCGCCTCGATCCGAAACTCAATGCGCGGCCCGTCGACCTTGGTCACTTCGGCCGATGCGGTTACGCGAGAGCCCTCGAGCGTCGCTGCCTGATGCACCACGTCTACACGCACGCCGACGGCGGTTTCGCCTTGATCGAGGTAGGGCTTGATTGCATTCAGCGCCGCATTCTCCATCATCATGATCATGACGGGTGTCGCAAGAACGGGCGGCAACATGGCGTCCTTGAAACGATTGGCCAGATGATCGGGCGCCACGACAAGCGAGAACAAGCCTTTGGCGCCAACAGGGACGAGTCGCATAGGTCTAGCTTCCTTGCTATCGGGATGACAGTTTTCAGCGACGTGTCATTTTTTGCGCCGCCGTATCGATGTCGAGATACTCCCACGGCGTCAGGAAGTAGTGCGGGTTCTTGCGGTAACCGCGGACCTGCGGCGCGACGACGGTGCTGCTGATGCGATACGTGTCCATGCACCAGGGCGCCTGGGCGGAGATGATGTTCGTCATCGACTCGTAGATCCTGTCGCGTTCCGCCGCGTCGGCCGTGCGGCGGCTCTTCTCGTAGAGCGCGTCGTACTCGGCATTCCTGAACCGCGACAGGTTGCCGGCGCCGGCGTACGGCCCGTAGAAGATGCGTAGGAAGTCGTCGGCGATGTCGCCGCTCCAGCCGAAGGTGCCGAACTGGATGTGTCCCGCGCGCGCGGCCTTGAACGCTTCCGGGAACGTCTGAATCTGGAAATCCATGCGGATGCCCACCTCGCGCATGCTTCGCTGCCACAGGTCGTCGAATTGCCGATAGGCCGCGCCGACCAGCGAGTTCTGGTGAATCGTGAGCGGTTTGCCGTCCGGCAGCTCGCGGAGTCCGTCGCCATCGCGATCTTTGTAGCCGAACTTGTCCAGCAGCGCCCGAGCCGTCGCCGGATCGTAGGGCGAGAGTCCATTGTATCCGCGCACGTGTCCGTCGACGTCCGGCGGAATGGGCTGTGTAGCGGGCAGCGCCTGCCCGTTACGGATGACACGGATATCGTCAGGAACGTTGTACGCGCTGCAGATCGCGCGCCGCAGCGCAATCTTCTCCGATGTGTAGCCGCCCACGACCGGGTCCTCCATGTTGAAGTAGCCGAAGGTGACTCCGAGCTCGGTTGCGCGCTCGAGCCGCATGCCGCGCGCCGCGTATTGAGGCAGCAGGTTTCCCTTGCTGTCGATCATCTTGGGCGCGACGTCGCTGGGAACCTCCAGGATGTCGAGCTGCCCGGCGTCGAACATCAGCAGCCGCGGGTTCGTCTCTTCGATGATCGCGATTTCGATGCGACCGATCTGCGGCAGACGCTTGCCCTTCATCGACCCGTAAATCGCCTTGATCCCTGCGTCGGCGTTCGCGGGCGCGGGCGGAAAGCGCTCGTCGCGATAGGCAGTGTTGGCTTCGAGGACGATGCGCCGGCCCGGCGTCCATTCCTTGAGCCGATACGGGCCGGTGCCGACCGGATTGCGCTGCACGCGCCCGCTCTCGTCGCGGTACTTCTCGATCACCTCGCGGGCCACCGCGCGTAGCGACGCGCTGTCGAGGATCTCTAGAAAGGTGTAGTCGGGCTGGACGAGCTCGATCCTCAAGGTGTAGCGATCGATTGCGCGGAGGCCTTTGATCTCGGCGTCGTAGTCGAAGCGACCGGAGGACTTTGCCTTGGCGATCGCTTCGTCCAGCTCGACGATCTTGCCCTCGAGCAGATCCGAGTTGGGCGAGCGCACGCGCGGATCGACGATGCGCTTCCACGCGTACACGTAATCTGCCGCCGTCAGCTCGCGCTTCTTGCCTCCGAACGCGGGATCGTCGGCGAAATAGATGCCTTGCCGGATGCGGATTGTCCACACCCTGCCATCCGCCGATATCTCCGGCATGCCGGCCGCGATGCTCGGCACGAACTTGTACGGCCGCGCGAGATAGTCCCAGACGTAGAGGGCGTCGAAGATACGTCCCTCGACGAGGCTCGCGTAGGTTTCCTGCGTCGCGGCGGGATCGAGTCCGGAGACGTCGATCGGAAATGCGATCCTCAGAACCTTCGCGGGATCGGCCCAGTCTGCCGCGATCGTTTGTGGGGCGGTCGCTGCGACGATCAGGGCGACAAACGCGATTACGTGAATCCGGAAAGACCTGTGGCTCCTCCCTGGCGAAGCACGCCCACAGCCCTGGTGCGCAGCGGTCGGAATCACAGATTCTCCAACCGCCGCAGCTTCGCTTCATCCCAGGCGAGGCCGACCCCGGGCCGATCGCTTGGCAAGACCGCACCGTCGATGACCTGCAGCGGTTCTTCCAGAATGGCGTCGGCCCAGTCGACATATTCGAGCCAGTGCGCGGTCGGTGTTGCGGCCAGTAGATGCGCGCTGACCTCGGGCATCAGATGCGATGACACTTCGACGCCGCGTGCGGCGGCCATTCCGGCGGCCTGCATCCAGCCGGTCACGCCTCCGATCCGGCCAACGTCCGGCATGACGAAGTCGCAGGCGTCGGCGGCGAGCGCTTCCGCCATCGCTTCGGGCCCATTGAAGTTCTCGCCAATCTGCAGCGGCACGTCGAGCGCACGCGCGATCTCCGCGTTGCCTCGGTAGTCGTCGTGCCGGATCGGTTCCTCCAGCCAGGCGATCCCTTCAGCCTGCAGCGCA
>DATJWL010000085.1:0-2823 GCA_035501215.1 Casimicrobiaceae bacterium | reverse complement strand
CGTACCCGGGACTTCTCGACAAGCGAGACGATCGCGTCGGCGACTTCGGATGGGTCGTGAGCGTTCGGGAAAGGGAAGAGATCTGGCCGAGTCCCGGGCAAGGGCCTCGGGTCCATCGTTGCCTCCAGCCCGCGCTACGTGGTCGGACGGTTCGAGGTTGTCTTTTGCAGCCCGCGGATCGGAAACGCTTCGGCTGCACGATCGAGAGCTGTGGGTTCCGGAAATTCTGCGGTTGGTTTTCCGGAAACTCTGCGGTCCCCATGAACACCGTGGTCGTCGGTCTGTAGTTCGCCCTGGGGCAGATGCTTGGTGCGGATCGAAGGCCCATCGAGACGGAGCAAGCGCCCGCGCTCGAGGATGCGATCGACGATGGCATCGGCGAGATCGTCGTCGTGCAGGACGTCGCCCCAGTGCGTGGGATGCTTGTTGGTCGTGAAGACCATCGAGCGGCGCCGGATGTGGCGGTCGTTGACGACGTGGTAGAGGACGTTCGCGGCGTCATCGCCGTAGGCGAGGTAGCCGACCTCGTCGACCACGAGGACGTGCGGCTTCATGTAGCGCGCGAGCGCCTGGTGCATCGTGCCCGCGCGGCTCGCGGCGGACAGCTCCTCGATGAGCTGCGCGGCGGTGGTGAAGAGCGCGTCGAAGCCGTGCTGCATAGCGCGGTATGCGATGGCGATCGCCAGGTGCGTCTTGCCGCGACCCGGCTTGCCTTCGAGGATGACGGAGTGTCCTTCCGTGACGAAGTCGGGCGCGAGCAAGGAGCCGATGGTCGTCAGCCGCAAGGTCGACTGGTAGGTGAAGTCGAACTCGTCGACGGTGCGTAGAAAGGGGAACTGCGCCGCGCGGACTGCGCGCGCGAGACGAGTGCCTCGGCGATGCGCGACCTCTTCGGAGAACAGCGTCTGGAGGAGCGCTTCGTAGGACCACTCTTCCTTCTCGGCGCGGGCGACGAGGTCACGCCAGACGCGGCGGGCGTTGGCGAGGTGGAGCCGTCTGAGGATCGGATCGAGATCGGAGCTCATGACGCACCTCGCTTCGATTCCTCGCGGCCGACGGGTAAGGTCAACTGGCGAAGCTCTCGGCCGCGCGGTTGCGCCGCTCCGGAGCGACGGCTTGCGCCCTCGCTCCTACGGGCGCTCAAGGTTTGGAGCGCGCGCCGCACGGCGGCCACGGTCAACGTGCAGGACCGGACGGCGCGACCGATCGCGTCGCGCATGGCGTCGTCGCCACGCTCGTCGAGCAACGCATAGAGCTCCTCGACACGGCGGCTCGAGAGCTTCGGCTCGCGATGGGTGATCTCCGTCAGCAGGGTCAGCGCATCGGGGCCGAGATTGAGCACCTGCTGCCGCTTCTCGTACAGCTTGGCGCGCTTACCGTGGACGGCGGCGATCTTGGCGGCGCGGTGCTCGGGGAGCGGCGCCGGCGGCTCGTTTTTGCCGCGTCGGCGATGCTGCGCCTGAAAGCGGCCGGCGACGATGTGCAAGCGATCCTCGTAGAGGAACAACGTGCCCGCGATGTGCGTCGCCTCGGGAGGCATCGAATAGGCGGCGCCCTCGAACATCACCTCCGCGGTGGGACCGACGAAGATCGGAAACCGCAGCGCGAGCCTTTCCGGAAAGACCTTGATGGGGCGCAGTCGCGCGAGCTCCTCCTGCCTGCGGGTTTCCGGAATCACGCCGGTGGCCCTGGATGCGGTCTTGGTGTTGGCCTCCAGGTGCCACTGCGCGAGCTGCGCCTGGAGATCGACATCGTCCTGGAACTTGCGGTGCTTGAAGAAGGAGCCTTTGACCCAGCCCACCAGCCGCTCGACGGCCCCCTTCTGGTTGCCGCTTCGGGGCGCGCACATCTCGACGCCGACGCCGAGATCGACGATGGCCTGCGCGAAGGTCGCATTGTACTGCTCGACGTCGCGACCTTTGCCAGCCTTGTTGACGATGGTCTTGGGACGATCGAACACCGCCATCAGCGGCAAACCGCCGAAGGTGACGAAGTCACGAGCGAGGCAGCGCACGATCGTCTCGACGCGCTCGTTTCCCACGATCGTGACCACGACGAATCGCGAGTACTTGAGCCTCGAAGCGAAGAAGTGGACGCGCTTCTTGCGACCGCTGACGAAGGTCACGTCGACGTGACCGAAGTCGTGCTGCGAGAACTCGCCGGGCAAGCCCTCGAAGCGAACGATGGGTGCCGCGCGCGGCGGCCGCACGCCGGCAACGAGCGCATAGAACGCCGTCTTGTGACCGGCGTACCCGACCTCCTTCGCTCGACGCAGAAGCTCCTGCGTCGGTAGATCCGGCGCTTGCGCGAGCCAGGCCGCCACTTGCGGCGCGAACGGGGTCGCCTTCGAGGGGCGGCCGACGCTACGCTCTCGCCGCGCGCTCGCGTCGTCGACGTGGACGACCTCGTCCTCGCGCTTCACCCGCGACACGGTGTCGAGCGACGTGCCCGTCCGCTCCGCCACGTCGCGTTGTGAGTGGCCTGCGCGAAGCAGAACCTGAATCTCGTGGCGCTTGAGCAGGGGCAACATCTCCCCGGCTTGCACCTGCCTGCGGCCCATCGCGCTCGATTCCATCATGCGTTGCCTCCTCTCCGGGAGACCGCAGATTTTCCGGAACTGATGGCCGCAGACTTTCCGGAACCATCAGCAGTACGCGACGTTGTCCTCGCAGAGGTAGCCCGGCGTCCGCCGTCAGCACCGCGGGCAGCTGCCCGCAGTGCTCGCGCACCCGCTCGAGCATCGGCACCAGATGCTCTTGGTCGGGCGGCTGGTTGGTCAGCGCGTGGGCGACGATAACCTGCGATTCACTCACGGCGGCTTGT
>DATJWL010000084.1:0-3101 GCA_035501215.1 Casimicrobiaceae bacterium | reverse complement strand
TGCGTGGCTGGGCTTGTCGCTTTGGGTCACTTCCATCTGGTGGTTCAGTTTGCGGTTCGTCATGATCGATCTCCTTGGTCGGTTGGTTCACTCGGTGCGGTTCGTTCCACACCTTGGTGCGCACTGTAGAAACCGACCGTTAGGCAAACGCTAGACGAATCGCTAGAAACCCGCAGGGGGTGCGAAGGGCGTTGAATAGCTTAGGTAAAACAGCAACTTAGCCGTGCCGGGTGCGCCCGGTCAGCGCGAGCTCCACCGCCTCGGGGAGCGACATCGCCGCGCCTTCGCCCCACAGCTTCTTTTCCTGCGCGCCACCGAGCTGCTTCGCCGTGCTCTTGCGCTGCTCGTCGACGACGCCGCGATCGTGTTCCGAGAGTGGCCCGATGCCGCGCTCCCAGAAGCGCACCGCGAATGACGTCAATCGCTCCGCGGTGGCGAGGTCGCCAAGCATGAGCAGCGGATGCGCAAGATTCCACAGTGCGATGGTGAGCCACAAATGCGCGTGTCGCTCCCACGCGAGCTGCACGCAGCGGCGACCCGCGGCGAGCGCCTCCTTCCAGTGTTCCTGCGCCGACTCGAGAAAGCCCGTCATGTTGGCCACCGCGATGAGGTCTGCGACCGAATCGAGCCCGGTGAAATATCCCTCGCATTGCGCGAGAAGCTGCCGCGCCTCCTTGTAGCGCTTGAGGCCCACGAGCGCACCGGCGCGTGAGACAAGCACTCGATGCGCCCACCGCGGGCGACCCAACTTGCGGTAGAGCGCCTCCGCGCGCTCGAGCAGCGCATTCGCCGCCTTGAAATCCCCATCCTCCTCGCCGTGCTTGAGCGCGACCGTGCCCTTGACGCGCAGCGCATCGGCCTCGACCTCCGTGGCTCCCGCCTTCTCGGCGAGGGTGAGCGCTTCGTCGAGACGGCGGACGACGGCCTTGTCGATCTGATCGCGCTCCCAGCCGATGCGCGCGAGAGTGACCAGCGCCGCGGCGCGGCGCGCCGTCTCGTCGCCTGCGTCCTTCAGCGCGCGCTCCGCATAGCCGCGTGCCCGCTCGGTGTCGCCGGCGGTCAGCGTGAGCTGCGCGATGAGGTTCAGGCCCGCATGCAGGCTGGGCCCGCCTTTCGTTTTCTCCACCGCCTCGGCGAGGAGCCGCAGTTCATCCGGCAGCGTGCCGCGCGCTTCCCAATACGATCGCAGCGCCACGCCGAGGTCGAGCGCCTGCGCCGGCTCGCCGTCCTCGACCGCGGTGACCAGGGCCTGCTTCAGATTGGGCAGCTCCGCCTCGGTGATTTCGCTGTCGGCGGCTGCTGCCGAACGCGCGAGCCCGAGGAAATACGCGCGGTGGCGTGCACGGAGCTCGCCTGCGGCCGCGCCGAGCCGCTCTTGCGCGAACTCGCGCAGCGTTTCCAGCATCGAGAAGCGAGTGACGCCCGCTGCGTCGATCCCCGCGCGCAGGAGTGAAGCGGAGACGAGCACCTCAAGGCTTGCGCGGGTGCCGTTCGTTGCGCACACGGCCTCGATCGCCTCGGCGGTCGAGCTGCCGCGGAACACCGATAGAGCGGCGAAGAATGCCCGCTCCGCTTCGGGGAGCAGGTTCCAGCTCCATTCGATCGTCGCCTGCAGCGACGCATGCCGGCCGTAGCGCGCGCCGCGCTGCCCCTGTCGCGTCAGCAGCTCGAAGCGCTCGGCGAGCGCATCGCGCATCTCGGCGGGCGAGTAGCTGCGGATGCGCGAGGCGGCGATCTCGATCGCGAGGGGAAGGCCTTCGAGCGCCCGGGTTAGCTCGATAAGCGCCGTTCGGTTGTCGTCGGTCAGCGCGAAGTCGGGGCGGGCTGCGCGGGCGCGGTCGATGAAGAGGGCGACGCTCGGCGTCGCCACGGCCTCTGCCGAGTTCATTGAAGCCCGCGGCACCGGAAGCGGATCGATCACGAGCACGCGCTCGCCCGGAACGTCGAGCACGCGGCGCGAGCTCACGAGGCAGCGCAGCCGCGGCAGCCGCTCGAGCAGGTCGAGCACGACACGCGCCCCGTCGTCGACGAGCTGCTCGAAATTGTCCAGCACCAGCAGGACGTCGCGCTCGGCGAGAAAGGCGCAGAGCTGCGCCGACGCGTCCTCCTGCGACGCTTCCATGCGCAGCGCGCTGCGGATCGAATCAGCGATCAGCGCGGCGTCGTTGCACTCGCTCAGCGGGACGAACGCCACTGAGTCGAAGCCGGCCGCGGCGCGCGCCGACTCCACCGTCAGGCGTGTCTTGCCGAAGCCGCCCAATCCGGCGAGCGTCACGAGGCGATGCTGCGCGAGCGCATCGAGAATCTGGTGCTGCTCTGTCTCGCGGTCGAAGAACACGCTGACGTAGGCGGGAAGCATGCGCGACGCGCGCGCGCGCTCCTCCTGATCGCCGTTCGCCCCGAGCTGGTCGATGGGCGCGCTCGCTTGCGTTTTCCCGAGCGCAGCATCGCCGCGCGCCAGCGCCCGGGCGTGCAGCGCGCTCAGGCGCGAGCGCTCGTCTTCGGCCCATTCATCGAGGAACCCCGGCATGAAGTCGCCGTGGTAGCACTCGAGGGCCTGGGCGACTGCCCCTTTGCGGAGCAGCTGCTCGAACTCGCAGGCATCGCAATTGACGGCCCCCGCGTTCAGACCAACCGTCTGCCGATCCGCGACGAGCACCGATCCGGGGGGGACGTCGGGAGGCTCGAGCAGCCGGCGCAGCGTCGCGAGCACCTGGCGCAGGCGATTCCGGCCGACGTCGAGCTCGACCCCCGGCCAGAGCAGCTCGATCAGCTCCTCGCGCGAGTGCCGCCGCTGCGGCTGCAGGGCCAGCACGGCCAGCAGCATCGCAATGGGGCGGCTTGGAAACTGGGCGATCACCGCCGTGCCGCGCGCCGCGCGCAGGCCGCCCAGGAGCTGTATTTGCCAGACTGCCATCCGGTCCCCGAGGCAGCCTAGCACGAAGCCCGAACCCCGGCCCCGCAACACAAAGTTACGATACGGTACGGTTGCGTTTCGTTTTAGAGCGTGCTAGCGTGGCGTTTCGGATGCCGTCCGTCCGCGCCAACAGGGAATACGCGATGACCCGATCCAAGGCCGCTGCGCTCGCAAGTCTCGTCGG
>DATJWL010000083.1:0-27473 GCA_035501215.1 Casimicrobiaceae bacterium | reverse complement strand
ACGCTCAATCTCTGCTTCATCGCGGGCAAGAGCGTGCAGGCGCTCGCTCTGGGCGTGAGCGACGCGATGAGTCAGAAGCTGCTATATGCCTCCCTGCCGCTCGTTCCCCTCGCGGCAGGCGCGGTCTACGCGGGCCTCAAGCTGCAGTCGAGGATCGGTGCCGATACCTACCGCAGCGTGCTGCGCAAGGTGCTCGCCGCGATCGCCGCGGCGCTCGTGCTGCAGGTCGCGTGGTCGCTGATCAGACAAGCTCACGCGGCCGGAACGCTCGCGAGCCACGCGAGCGCATCGCTCTCGACCGGAAACACCTCGGCGCTGAAGCCGAGCTCCGCCGCTACCTTCACGCCGAACTTGTCGGGGTGAATGTATTGGGGTTGGACGACCAGCGACATGGCGACGACTCCCTTTGCCTCCTGCGCCCAGTCCTCGACCATCAGGAAGCGGTCGACGAGCGAAGGGATCGGGAGTCCCACCAGGCCGGTTCCGTCCACGAGCAGCTTCGGTATGCTGCGATCGCGGCAATAGGCGAGAGCTTTGCTCACCAGCTCCGTCGCCTCGAGCAGGCTGCATTCTCCAGTGGGGCGAAAACGGCAGATGCCTTCGCTGACTTCGACGGATTGGCGGATGTGCACCTTTGCTCCTATCGCTGCCATGGCCCGGAGGTAGATGGATTACACGCCTCGGCGGAGACGATGGCAAGACCGACCGCGGTCCGACTCGGCCGCAGGCATGCGCAAACGCAGGCATGCCCTCTCGTTGACTCGCGATAAGCGGCGACCCAGAATACGCCGCCCACGCAGGACGCCATCAGCACGGAGGACACGCTGGCCTACGCCGTCGACGCCGACATTGCCATTGCATCCACGATCGACAGCGCGTTCTATCGCGACGTGGAAGCTTACGTCCTCGCGCGCGAGCGCATCTTCGCGCGCAGTTGGCAGTGGATCGGTGAGCTCGGGGACGTGGCCGAAGCGGGCTCGCTTTCGCCGCGCGAGCTGCTGCCCGGCTTGATCGACGAGCCGTTGCTCCTCTCGAGCGACGGTGCCGGCACGCTGCGTTGCCTGTCCAATGTTTGCACGCATCGCGGCAACATCCTCGTGCCCGAGGCGCGCAAGGGCGTCGAGCAGATCCGCTGCGGCTATCATTCGCGCCGCTTCGATCTGGCGGGGCGCATGACCTTCATGCCCGAGTTCGCGCAGGCCAGGAACTTTCCTTCGGCAACGGATCACCTGCCGCAGATTCCGTTCGCCGAATGGGGCGGCCACGGCTTCGCTGCGATCGACCCCGCAGCACCGCTCGAAGCGTTCATCGGCGACATGAGGAAGCGCCTGGCCTGGTTGCCGATCGAGAGCTTCCGGCTCGATCCTTCGTCCTCGCGCGACTACGTCGTGCGCGCGCACTGGGCGCTCTACGTCGAGAACTATCTCGAGGAGCTGCACGTTCCTTTCGTGCATCCAGGCCTGAGCAAGGTCGTCGACGTCGCGAGCTACGCGCACGAGCTGTTCCGCTACGCCAGCCTGCAGCTCGCGCTCGCGAAGGAAGATGAGGTCGCGTTCGATCCGCCGTCAGGCGCCCTCGATCACGGCCGCCGCGTCGCCGCGTACTACTGGTGGATCTTCCCCAACCTGATGCTCAACTTCTATCCCTGGGGGTTGTCGCTCAACCGGGTCGTGCCGGAGGCGATCGACTGCACGCGCGTCGAGTTTCGGGCGTACGTCGGAGACCAGACGCTGCGGGGGAAGGGCGCCGGTGGCGCGTTGCACGAGGTCGAGCTGGAGGACGAGGCGGTGGTCGAGGCCGTGCAGCGCGGAGTGCGCTCGCGTTTCTACCGGCGCGGCCGATACTCGCCCACGCGCGAGCGCGGCACGCATCACTTCCATCGCTTGCTGTGCGAGTTCCTCGGCGCTGCATCGTAGGATGGAGTCGAAGCACTGACCATACCGCGTCGCAGCCGTCGCACGCCCTCGGCGAGCCGGTCCTCGCTCGCCGCGAAGCACCAGCGCACGAAGCCCTGACCCTCGGGTCCGAAGGCGCTCCCCGGGGCGAGGCCGAGACGCGATTCGCGCACCAGGCGCTTGCAGAAGACAAGGCTGTCGGCGACGCCCGCGACACGGAAGAAGACGTACATCGCGCCGCGAGGCGACTCGACCTCGATGCCGTCGATCGACGCGAGCTCACGCACGAGGAGATCGCGCGCGGAGCGGAAGCGCGAAAGCGTGTGCGCAACGACCGGTTCTCCCTGCGTGATCGCTACGACGCCGGCGCGCTGCACGAACACGGGCGAGCACGACGTGTTGTACTCGATGAGCTTGCCGAGGTCGGGCATCAGCGCCGGCGGCGCGACGATCCATCCGAGCCGCCATCCCGTCATCAGCCACGCCTTGGAGAAGCTGTTGGTGCTGACCAGGCGATCGTCCCGATCGGCGAGATCGAGGAACGACGGCGCGCAGATCGACTTCGAATCTCCGTCCTGATAGTACAGCCGCTCGTAGACGTCGTCGCTGACGATCCAGATGCCGTGCCGGCGGCAGTGCGCGAGGATTGCAGCCTGCGCCTCGCGGTCGAGCGTCCAGCCGGTCGGATTGTTCGGCGAATTCACGATGAGCACTCGCGTTTCCGGAACAAGCGCCGACATCAATCGATCGAGGTCGAGCGCCCAGCCGTTTCTGCCGAACTCGAGCGGGACGCGGACGACTTCGGCGCCGAGAATCTTCGGGATCTCGGTGAGGTTGGGCCACAGCGGAGTGACGCACACCACGCGGTCGCCGGGGTCGACCAGCGCCTCGACCGTCAACATGAGCGCCGACATGCCCGATGCGGTGACCGCGATCGTGGCTGTATCGACTGGCCGATGCAATGTAGAGAGGTAACCTGCAATCGCCTCGCGCAGCTCGGGAATGCCGAAGTTCAAGGTGTAGAAGGTCTCGCCCGCGGCAAGCGAAGCCGCCGCAGTGTCGCGAATGTAAGCAGGCGTCACTTCGTCCGGCTCGCCGAACCAGAAGGCGAGGATGTCGGGCTCGCCCAGGCCGGCGTTGGCGACCTCGCGAATCTCGGAGGCGACGAGCGCGCGCACCGCGCTGCGGGCGTGCAGCTCGCGTGTCGCGGGCGCGCGGTCGTTCATCGCGCATAGGATAGCAAATGCTCCTGCATCAGCCTGCTAGTGCACGACCGCGAATATGGCGAGCGCGAACATCGCGCTCGCAACGACCCCGATCGCGAGGCCCTCCGCCGCGAGCAGTGCAAAGTCGCGCCAGACGCGTAAGTCGAACGTGGTTACCTCAAAGCCTGTCCTGAGCTTGTCGAAGGACGGATCGACCGGTTGCATGCTGCCTCCCCTAAGGAGAAGCGCCGTCAATGCGGTGCGCTGTCGGTACAGAGTTGAAACCTTCGGGATGGCGCTGCGGCGGATGGGATTGAGGCAGAGCAGGGAAGAATTGTGGCAGAACAATGGTGCCCGCCCGCCTCGCCGCGCCTGCGTTATAGTCGGCTCGAGCATCGCCAGCGAGAAACGCCGTTGCCATGAGCCGCCGCATCGCCATCGTCGAGGACGAGCCCGCCATCCGTGCCAACTACTCCGACGTGCTCCGCAAGCAGGGCTACGAAGTGGCAGCGTACGACAACCGGCCGGATGCGCTGGCGGCGTTCCGCACCCGCCTTCCGGACCTCGCGATCATCGACATCGGATTGGGTGAGGACATCGACGGCGGGTTCGCGCTGTGCCGCGAGCTGCGCGCGCTCTCGCCGACGGTGCCGATCATTTTTCTCTCGGCGCGCGACTCGGACTTCGACATCGTCGCCGGACTGCGGCTCGGCGCCGACGACTATCTCACCAAGGACGTGAGCCTGCCGCACCTCTCGGCGCGCATCGCGGCGCTCTTTCGCCGCAGCGATCTGTCGACTGCGCCTAAAGTCTCGGAAGAGACGATCCAGCGCGGCGCGCTCACGCTCGATCTCAAGCGGCTGTCCGCGCAATGGAACGGCAAGCGCGTCGAGCTGACGCTGACCGAGTTCTGGATGGTCCACGCCCTCGCACGCTACCCGGGGCACGTCAAGGATCGCGAGAGCCTGATGCGCGATGCCAAGATCGTCGTCGACGACAGCACGATTACTTCGCACGTCAAGCGCATCCGCAAGAAGTTTCTCGCCATCGATCCGGCGTTCGACTGCATTGCAACGGTCTACGGCATGGGCTATCGCTGGAGCGCCGAGGCGTAAGCTGCTGTGCGCCTGATGAAAAAACCGCGCATCGCGCTCGGCATCCGCGCGCAGCTCCTGCTCGTGCTGACGGTGTTCCTCGCGATCCCCTGGCTCGGCTACGAGTACGTGCGTGAGCTGGAGCGGTTTCTCCGCGACGCGCAGGAGCGCACGCTGGCCGGCACCGCGCAGGCCGTGGCGACCGCGTTGCACGATCGCCCGCGGCTCTTCGAGACGAGGAGCCCGCAGGGTTCCCTTGGTTCGGAGCGAGGCGGCGACGAAGGCGTTGCTTCCGCACCAGCCGCGCCGAGCGCGGAGCGGGCCGGCTCGCCCGAGATCGAGCAGATCATCCACGCTCTCTCGCGGACCACCGCTCGCATCTGGGTCGTCGACCGCGAGCAGAACGTGCTCGCGCGTGCCGGCAGCCTGAAACGCGCCGATCCGATATCCGTCGACGCGGGCGCAAGTGATTCGCGCCTCGCGCGCGCCTGGACCTGGCTCGAGCGCGAAGCCTTCCAGCCCTTGTACGCTCGCGTGCTGTCGCAGCCGAGCGAAGACTTCAGCGACGACGGCACCGGGCGCACGACGGCTGCAGGCCGCGACGTCGAGGGCGCGCTCGCAGGCATCCTTACCATCGATCGCCGTCCGACCGCGGACGGCAAGGCGGTCATCGTTTCGGCGGCTAACCCGATCTGGGTGGATGACGAGGTCAAGGGAGCGGTGATCGTCGAGGAGACGACCAACGCGGTGCTCGCCGAGCGAAATCGGGCCTTTGCGCGCCTCTTCACGATCGTGCTGGCGGCGCTTCTGATCGGGTCGGTCGCGCTCACTCTCTACGCGTCATGGCTGTCCACGCGCATCCGCCGCCTTCGCGACGAGGCGGAAGCGGCGATCGATGCGCAGGGTCGCGTGCGCGGCGTGGTGACCGGCTCGGAAGCCGGCGACGAGATCGGCGACCTCTCGCGCAGCTTTGCGAGCGCGCTCGCGCGGCTCGCGCAATACGCGAGCCACCAGGAGGCGATGGCGAGCCGGCTTTCGCACGAGCTGCGCACGCCGATCGCGGTCGTGCGCTCCTCGCTCGACAATCTCGCCCTCCAGGATCTGCCGGAGGAAACTCGCGTGGTCATGGCGCGCGCGCAGGAAGGGCTCGACCGCCTCGCGCATATCATCACGCGCATGACCGAGGCCGCACGGCTCGAAGCGAGCCTCGCCGACGCCGAGCCCGAGCGCTTCGACCTGGTCCAGGTCGTCGCCGGCTGCGTGCAAGGCTATCGTGCGGCCTTTCCGCAGCAAAGGATCGAGCTCGGATTATCTTCGGGTGCGGTGGCCTTCGACGGCGCGCCCGAATTGATTGCGCAGATGCTAGACAAGCTCGTCGCCAACGCCGTCGAGTTTGCGCGACCCGGAACGGCGATCGAGGTCAAGCTCGAACCCGAGGTCGCAGCTGTGCGCCTCACCGTCTCCAACACGGGTCCGCCGCTGCCCGCGGGAATGGGCGAGCGCCTCTTCGACTCGATGGTTTCCATGCGCGACGAGCACACCGCCGGCGCGCCTCACCTCGGCCTCGGGCTCTACATCGTGCGCCTCATCGCCGAGCACCACGGCGGACGCGCGAGCGCGGCCGATCGCGCCGGCGGCGAGGGCGTGACGGTGAGCGTCGTGCTGCCTCTCGTGCGGGCGCTGCGCTAGGGCCGGTTACCGGGCCTAGTCGGATCGCTTCATGCCGAGCTGGTCGACGAGGAAGGAGTAGACGTCCGTTTCCTCCTCGATGCGCGTCGACAGTGCGGTCCCGATCCCGTGCCCGGCCGCGGCTTCGGTGCGCAGCAGAACGGGATTGGACGACGAGGTCGCAGCCTGCAGGCGCGCCGTCATCTTGCGCGATTCGTAAGGCGCCACGCGGCCGTCGTTGTCACCGGTCGTGAACAGCACCGCCGGATACGCGACGCCGTCGCGTGCGTTGTTGAACGGGGAATAGGCATACATCGCGCGGAACTGCTCGGGATCCTTCACCGAGCCGAATTCGGTCGTGTTGAACTCGCCGTTGGGTTGCAGCTCCCAGCGCAGGGGGTCGTAGATGCCCACTTCGCTCACCACCGCGCGCACGAGTTGCGGATGCTGCACCAGCGTGGCACCCATCGTCAGTCCGCCGTTGCTGCCGCCCATGATGGCGGCTCGCTCGACCTGCGTGAACTTCTTCGCGATCAGCATCTCGAGCGCCGCCGCGAAATCGTCGAACACGTTCTGCTTGTTCGTGAGGTTGCCCGCGAGATGCCATGGCTCGCCGTACTCGCCGCCGCCGCGCACATTGGCCACCGCGTAGACGCCGCCGTAGTCGAGCCATAGCCGCAGGAGCGGCGAGAACCAGGGCGACATGCTGAGCCCGTAGCCGCCGTATCCGTAGAGCAGCGTCGGATTGTTGCCGTCGAGCTTCAGATCCTTGCGGTGAACGATGCTGACCGGGACGCGCGTGCCGTCCTTCGAGACCGCGAACTCGCGCTCGACTACCGCGTCGTCGAGATTGAAAGGATAGCGGCCGTTGAGCTCGGTCGGCAGCATGCGGTTCGCGCGCGCCTCGTAGCGCACTACGGTACGCGGCTGGACGTAGCTCATGGTCGTGACGAGCACGTCGTCGCCCTCGAGGCGCGACGAGACCGCGACTTCGGACACGGGCGGCGTGGCGAGCTCGCCGAGAAACGTCCCGGCGAGCGTATACACGCGCACCACCGAGGGTCCGCCGTCGCGGTAAGTTATGTAAAGGCGCGAGCGCGCCGGTTGCACGTTCTCGGCGACGGTCTTCGCCTCCGGCACGATGACGCTTGCGTTGGCGAGCGACGGCCCGAGCGCGGGAATCGCGATGATGCGGCCGAGCGGCGCGTCCTTGATGCTCATGCCGTACAGCCTGCCATCATCGCCGAACGCGAGATGCTTCAGTCCATCCTTGAAGCCGGCCACTTCGTGCCAGCGGCCGTCGGGACTGCGCAGGTGATAGGCGATCTCGCCGCCGTCGCCGTTGCGAACGATCGCGAGAAGATAGCTGCCCTTGCGATCGCCCTTCAGCTCGATCTCGGCGATGCGCGGGAACTCCTTGCCGATGACGTAAGCGTCGCTCGCCGCCGGTGCGCCGAGCCGGTGAAAGTAGACCTGCTGGAAGAAGTGCCGGTCCTCGGCAGGGCGCTCGCTGCCCAGCGGATAGCGCGTGTAGTAGAAGCCGCGTCCGTCGGACGCCCACTCGACGCTGCCCCCGCCAGTCGGATAGTTCACGCCGGGAATCTCGTCGGCGAGGGGCTTGCCGGTCGCGACATCGTAGACGTACGCCGTGCCGTCCTCGCTGCCATTCTTCGACAGCGAGACGATGACGCGCTTGCCGTCATAGGACGGCACGTAGAAATCGATCGCCGTGCGGCCCGAAGGATCGAGGACGTTGAGGTCGATGATGACGTGCTCGGCGCGCACGTCGCACGAGGGCGGCAACGCCACCAACATCGGCTGGTTCTTCGGCGGCTGCATCTTCATCGCGAACAGCTTCCCGCCGCGGTAGTGGAAGTCGTAGCGGCGGACCGGGGCGGTGCGCAGCAGGTCGCCGACCTCCTTCGCGATCGCCGGGCGCTCGCGAATCGCGTCGAGAAAGCGGCGCGAAAATGCGTTCTGCTCGGTGACCCAGCGCTTGACCTCGGCACTGGCATCGTCCTCGAGCCAGCGGTAATCGTCGGTGACCGTTACGCCGTGATAGGTCTCCTTCACGGGCTGCTTCGGCGTGGGCGGATAGTTCAGCCCCGCCGCGCCGGCCGCGCTCGTCGCGGCGAGCGCGAAGCAGCAAAGGCTAAGCGCGGGGGCGATCGGCAAAAGGACCATGAGATTCTCGCTCTGGAAAGCGGTGAAGCGAAGCGGCGCATTCTACACGCTGTGAGAGCGAAACGGAGCTGCACGCGCAGCCGGCCGCGGCGATCGGCGATAATAGCGGCAGCTCCCTCCGGCTCGCGCAACCGATCGTGACCGCCCCGCGCTTCGTTCCGCTCTACCTCGCTTTCGCGTCGGGCTATCTCCTGTCGTACCTCTATCGCACGGTCAACGCGGTGATCTCCCCCGAGTTGAGCGCTGCCTTGAGCGTGAGCGCGTCATCGCTGGGCTTGCTGACGAGCGCCTACTTCATCGCCTTCGCCGCGATGCAGTTGCCCGCCGGCATGCTGCTCGATCGCTACGGTCCGCGCCGCGTCGAGCCGATCCTGCTCGCGATCGCCGCCTGCGGCGCGCTCGCGTTCGCGGCGAGCGAGCGCCTGAGCGAGCTCGTTCTCGCGCGCGCGCTGATCGGCGCCGGCGTCTCGGTTTGCCTGATGGCGCCGCTCAAGGCGATCGCCACGTGGTATCCGGCCGAGCGGCAGGCATCACTTTCCGGCTGGATGATGGTGGCCGCGGGAATCGGTGCGCTCCTTTCGACGGCGCCTCTCGCCGCCGCCTTGTCCGTCGTTTCGTGGCGCACGATCTTCGTAGTGCTCTCGGCGGCGACTTTCGCAGCGGCGCTGGCGATTGTGCTGATCGTGCCCGATACGCCGACGCAGACGCAGCCCAGGAGCCTCGGCGAACAGTGGGCCGGCGTGACGCGCGTGTTTCGCAGCGCACGCTTCTGGTGGATTGCACCGCTCGGGGCGACGAGCGCCGGCTCGTTCATGGCGATCCAGGGTCTATGGTCGGTTCCGTGGCTGATGGAAGTCAACGGCTACAGCCGTGCGATCGCCGCGGAGCACCTGCTACTGGTCGGGATCATGATCCTCATCGGGTATCTCGGTCTCGGCTTCTTCGCCACCTCGCTTGCGCGGCGCGGCATCGGCGCGCGGCACATTTTTGCAGCCGGCTTCGGCCTGCACCTCGCCATGCTCGTCGCGATCATCACCGAGGCGCTGCCCTCGACACGAATCGCATGGATCCTGTACGGACTCGGCGCGGCCGTGAACGTGCTCGGATTCACCGTTTTGAGCGAGGGATTTCCGCGTGAACTCACTGCGCGGGCGAACACGGCGCTCAACGTTTTCATGTTCGGGGCGAGCTTCGCCATGCAATGGGGCATCGGGGTCGTCGCCGATCTGTCGAGGACGTGGCTCGGCGCCGACACCGCGGGCGGACTGCGGATCGCCTTCATCCTGGCCGCTTGCGCACAGGCGCTCGGTTACGCCTGGTTCGTTCTCGGCTGGCGGCGCTATGCCACGCGCACCGCGGTCGCGGGGCTCGCCGCATGACGAGCGTGGACGAGCTGCTCGGCCTGGGGCGCAAGCTCTTCCAGCACGGCCGCTTCGCCGAAGCCGAACGCGCCTTCGATGGCGCGGCGCGGCTCGCACCCGAGTCGGTGGAGGCGCTTTTCCAACTCGCCGCGACCCTCGACCGGCTGCGCCGCTGGCCCGATGCACTGCCGCTGCTCCGGCGCGCTCGCGCGCTCGCACCGGACGACGAGCACATCTGGCTCGCGCTGCGCAGTCATCTGCTGCTGTTCCGTCGCTATGAAGAAGCGTTCGAGGACTTTCGGGCCTTCGAGCCGCGCGCCAGACTTTCGGCGGCGCTCGTGACCGCAGGACTCATCTCGGCGCGGATTGCTCCGGGGACAGAATACGAGGACAAGTATCTTCCGCTCGCGCTCGGCTGGCCGTACGGCAAGGGCGAGGCGCGCTACGCCGGCGTCACGCTCGCGCTGGCGGAGTACTTCGACGTGTCCCGCGCAGCGCTCTACCGGCTGCACCGTACCTACAACGCGCTGCGCCAGGGCGAGCGGGCGAACGCGCCCGATCTCGCGATGCCGCGCCCGCGCGGGTCAGGCCCGATCCGACTCGGCTACCTCTCCGCGGACTTCCGCGATCACGTCATGGGGCGTCTGATGCTCGAGGTGCTCGCGAGACACGACCGTTCCCGGTTTGCCGTGCATGCGTACTCGCTCGCGCGGCGCGAGCTCGAGGATCGGGTGACGGAGACGTTCCGCACGCATTGCGACGCCTTCGTCCGTCTCGACGATCTCGACAATCCTGCGGCCGCGCAACGGATCGCCGAAGGCGGGCTCGACATCCTGGTCGATCTGATGTGCCACTCCGGGTCGTCGCGACCCGGGATTCTGCTGCACAAACCGGCGCCGGTGATCGTCACGCATCTCGGCTCGCACGGCGCGGTCGGCCTGCAGCAGGTCGACTTCAAGCTTTCCGACCCGCATGTCGACCTGTCGGATGCCGCCGGGTACCAGATCGAGGCGCCTCTGCACCTCGGAAGTTGCGTGCTGCCGGTGCGCCGGGTCGCGCCCAGCGCCGACGCGCCATCACGCGAAGCGCTCGGCATCGATCAGGACGACGTGGTCTTCGGCGTGTTCGTGAGCCTCAACAAGCTCTCGCCGCGCTGCCTCTCGTCGTGGCGGACGATCCTCGAGCGCGTGCCGCGGAGTGTTCTTGCGTTTTCACCGCGACGCGCGCGCGAGCGCGACCTCTACCTTCGGCGACTCAGGAGCTTCGGCATCCCGGCCGAGCGGATCGCGTTCATTCCGTCGACGCTCGACGATGCCCGAGATCGCGCCCGCTACCGCCTGATCGACGTCGTGCTCGACACGATGCCGTACACGGGTGGCGACACGACGGCAGCCGCGCTCGACTTGCACGTCCCCGTGGTGACGCGCGTGGGCGAGCGCGCCGCCGAGCGCATGACCTGGAGTCTGCTTGCGCACCTCGGCGTCACCGACACCGCAGCGAAGAGCGACGAGGATTACGTCGCGATTGCGTGCCGGCTCGGCGTCGATCGCTCATGGCGGGCTGCGATCTCCGCCGCGGTCGCCGAAGCGCTCCCGCGGTCCGGCCTCAGCGACCTGGCCCGTTATACTCGCGCGCTCGAATCGGCGTACGAGCGCGCGCTGGATGCAAAGAGGAAGCCGGCCGGCTGAAGCCGGACCTTGGAACCCGCATGCACATTCACATCCTCGGCATCTGCGGCACGTTCATGGGCGGCATCGCGGCGATCGCGCGCACCGCGGGCTGTACCGTGACCGGTTGCGACGCCAACGTTTATCCGCCGATGAGCACGCAGCTCGCTGCGATGGGCGTCGAGTTGACCGAGGGCTACGATGCAGGGCAGCTCGAGACGGTCGCCAGGACGGCCGACGTGTTCGTGATCGGCAACGCGCTCTCGCGCGGCAACGCGCTCGTCGAGACGATCCTCGACGGTGGACGCCCGTATGTGTCGGGCCCGCAGTGGCTGGCGGAGAACGTTCTGCGCGACAAATGGGTGCTCGCAGTGGCCGGTACGCACGGCAAGACCACGGTGAGCGCGATGCTCGCGTGGATCCTCGAGCATGCGGGGCTCGACCCCGGCTTTCTGATCGGCGGGGTCCCCGTCGACTTCGGCATCTCGGCGCGGCTGACGGACGGGCCGTTCTTCGTCATCGAGGCCGACGAGTACGACACCGCCTTCTTCGACAAGCGCTCGAAGTTCATTCACTACCGTCCGCGCACCGCGATCCTCAACAACCTCGAGTTCGATCACGCCGACATCTTTCCCGACCTTGCCGCGATCGAGACGCAGTTTCACCACTTCGTGCGCACGGTGCCGCATCGCGGGCGACTTATAGTCAACGGCGCCGACGACAATCTCGCGCGCGTCCTCACCCGCGGCTGCTGGAGCGAGATCGAGCGGTTTCGCGGTGCCGAGCCCGCCAGCGACGGCGCCGATTGGACCATCGCCGCCGACGGCGCGTTGAAGCTCGGCAAGTCGTCCCTCGGCAGGCTGTCCCCGTTGTCCTTGCCGGGTCGGCACAACCAGTTGAACGCCCTCGCCGCCATCGCTGCTGCGCGTCACGTGAGCGTGCCGGTACGCGAGAGCCTGGTCGCGCTCGAGAGCTTCCGCGGCGTCAGGCGGCGGCTCGAGCTTCGCGACACCGTCGGCGGTGTCGCCGTCTATGACGACTTCGCGCACCATCCGACGGCGATTGCAGCCACGCTGGAAGGTCTGCGAAGCGTGGTCGGAAAATTGCGGATCATCGCCGTGCTCGAGCCGCGCTCGAACACAATGAAGCTCGGCACCATGAAGGACGCGCTCGCCGGGAGCCTCAAGGAAGCCGACCTCGTCTTCTGCTACGCGGCGAGCCTCAATTGGGATGCCGCGGCCTGGCTCGCGCCGCTGGGCGATCGCGTACGCGTCGCAGTCGAGCTCGACGCGCTTACGGAGCAGATCGCCGAGGCGGCGCGACCGGGCGACACCGTGCTCATCATGAGCAACGGCGGCTTCGGCGGCATCCACGCCAAGCTACTCGCGCGCCTCGCCCGATAAAACGCGGTAATATTTCGACGAAGGGCGCGCGACACGCGCATACAAGACCTCGGGTCTCGCCTGCCAATGTCTACCGCGACCGCAGCCGCGATCGGCGCCGATCAGCAGAACTCTCTGTGGCGCGCGACGGCGCCGCACGCCCCCGCCACGGTGGAGCTCGGCGATCGTGTCGATGCCGACGTCGCGATCGTCGGCGGCGGTTACACCGGGCTCTCCTGCGCCATCGCGCTCGCCGAAGCGGGACGGAGCGTGGTCGTGCTCGAGGCGCACGAGATCGGACACGGCGCGTCGGGCCGCAACGGCGGGCAGGTCATCCCTGGACTGAAGCAGGATCCGGACGAGCTCGTCGCGCGCTACGGGCGCGAACACGGCGAAGGCCTCGTGCGGCTCGCCGGCGGAGCCGCCGATCGCGTGTTCGCGCTGATCGCGAAGCACGGTATCGATTGCGGCGCGCGACAATGCGGATGGATCCAGCCGGCGCATTCGGCGGCGGCGGCGCGCACCGTGGTTGCGCGCGCGCGCCAATGGGCAGCACGCCGCGCGCCGGTCGAGCTGCTCGCGGGCCAGCGGCTCGCCCTTCTGCTCGGGACCGACCTCTACCGCGCCGGGTGGCTCGACCGCCGCGGCGGCGTGGTGCAACCCCTCGCGTACGCGCGCGGCCTCGCCCGCGCGGCGCTTAAGGTTGGCGCACGCGTCCACACCGGCTCGCCGGTCGTCGAGATCATCCATCACAACGACGAGTGGGCCGCAGTGACGCCGCGCGGCCAGGTTCGCGCACGGCAGCTCGTGCTCGCCACCGATGCCTATTCGGGTCCGCTGTGGCCGGAGCTGGTTACGAATCAGGTGATCGTCACCAGCGTCCAGACCGCAACCGAGCCGCTGCCCGACGCGATCCGTCACAGGATACTTCCCGGAGGCACGGTGGCCTCCGACACGCGCAAGCTCCTGTACTATTTCCGGCTCGACGCCGATGGCCGCTTCGTCATCGGCGGCCGCGGGTCGGTGACCGACAAGGTGTCGCCGCGAGTCTATGCGGCGCTGCGCCGCGTCGCCACGCGAGTCTATCCGTCCCTCTCCGGCGTGCCATGGCCGTACCGGTGGTACGGGCGCGTGGGCATCACGCGCGACTGGCTGCCACATCTCGCCGAGCTGGCGCCGGGGGCGTGGACCGTGCTGGGTTACTGCGGGCGCGGCGTGGCGATGGCTACTACCATGGGACTCGTCCTCGGTGACATGCTGAGCGGCGGTCACAAGCTCGCCTACCCTGCGGCGTCGCTGCGTCCGATCCCGCTGCACGCGCTGCGGCAGCCGGTGCTGCATGCGGGAATCGCGTACTATCGGCTGCGCGATGCTCTGGGACTGCCGGCTTGACTTGTATTGAAACTGCATACGGGAGAGGACCATGACCTTCTATCGCTCGCTTCGATCGCTGTGTAGCGTGCTCGCTTGCATCGCGTACTGCGCAGCGGCGGCGGCGCAGGTGCCGACCTACAACGTCGGCTCCACGCCTACCGGCGTTCCGTTCACCTTCCTCGACGTGAAGACCAACACCATCCAGGGGGCGATGGTCGATCTCATCACCGCGATCGGTGATGACGCGGGGTTCAAGGTCAACGTCCAGGCGACACCGTTCTCGGCGCTCATCCCTTCGCTCACCAGCAACAAGATCGACATCATCTCGGCAGCGATGCTGATTACGCCGCAGCGCAAGGAAGTGATCGACTTCAGCGATCCGGTGTTTCCGTATCCGGAGGGCATGGTGGTGAGCATCACCGACAACACGGCCTACAAGACGCTCGCCGACGTCAAAGGGCAAGTCGTCGGCGCGCAGGTGGGCACGGTGTACGTCGATTTTCTCAAGAAGAACGGCGAATTCGCCGAGGTGAAGGTCTACGATTCGCTCGCCGACATCCTTCGCGACGTCGGCCTCGGACGAATCAAGGCCGGATTCGGCGACGCGCCGATCCTCAAGTATCAGCTCGCCCAGAATCCGGACTTCAAGGCGAAGCTCGTGCCGACCTACGAGCCGAAGATGGCGGGCAGCGTGGGCATCGGCGTACGCAAGACCGATCAGGAGCTTCTCAAGAAGATCAACGCCTCGCTCGCCAAGCTCAATGCCAACGGGACGGTCGACAAGATTCTCGTCAAGTGGAACCTGAAGTAGCGGGCGTCGATTCGTAAAGGGCGTCATCCCGAGCGGCGCGAGGGAATCCGCTTTTCGGCCCGCGGAAGCCGAGTGATGCAGGCATTCCTCCGCGACGCGCTCGACTTTCTCCCGATCCTGCTCCAGGGCTGCGTCGTCACGGTCGAGCTGACGCTCGCCGCGCTCGTGCTCTCGACGCTGCTCGGTTTCCTCTGGGCGCTCGCGCGGCTTTCGCCCGTGCGCGCGCTTTCGGTGCCCGCGATCGGGATCATCACCGTGATCCGCGGCATTCCGATCCTCGTGCAGCTCTTCTACATCTACTTCGTGCTCCCCGACCTCGGCATCCAGCTTTCGGCCTTCCAGGCGGGCTTCATCGGGCTCGGCATCGCCTATTCCGCGTACCAGGCGGAGAACTTCCGCGCCGGCATCGAGGCGGTCGATCCCGGGCAAATCGAGGCAGCGCAGTCGCTCGGCATGCGCCCCGCGCTCGTCATGCGCCGCGTGATCCTGCCGCAGGCGATCCGCGTGTTCCTGCCGCCGTACGGCAACACGATGATCATGATGCTCAAGGACTCCTCGATCTGTTCGGCCATCACGGTAGCCGAGCTAACGCGCGGCGGGCAGCTGATCGCGGCGTCCACGTTCAAGAACATGACGGTGTTCACTCTGGTGGCGCTTCTCTATCTCGCGATGAGCCTGCCGCTCACCTATTTCGCGCACCGTCTTGAGCGCAGGTTCGGGCGCAAATGATCTCGGTGCGCGGGATCAGCAAATCCTACGGCGAGCATCGCGTGCTCGATCGCGTGAGCCTCGAGGTCGCGAAAGGCGAGGTCGTGTGCATCATCGGCCCGTCGGGGTCGGGCAAGTCGACGCTGCTCCGTTGCATCAATGGGCTGGAGAGCTACGACGAAGGGGGGGTGACAATCGACGGCGAGGCGGTGCATCGCGAGCGCGATTCGATCCACGCGATCCGGAGCGAGGTCGGCATGGTATTCCAGCGCTTCAATCTCTTCCCGCATCGAACCGCGCTCGAGAACGTGATGGAAGGTCCCATGTACGTCAAAGGCGCAGCCCGGTCGAAAGCGCGGGAAGAGGCGGGCGCGCTGCTTGCCAAGGTGGGGCTCGCGCAGAAGCTCGACGCCTATCCGGCGAAGCTCTCCGGCGGCCAGCAGCAGCGGGTCGCCATCGCGCGGGCATTGGCGATGCAACCGAAGGCGATCCTCTTCGACGAGCCGACTTCCGCGCTCGATCCCGAGCTCGTGGGCGAGGTGCTCAAGGTGATGCTCGACCTGGCCCGCGAGGGCATGACCATGGTCGTGGTCACGCACGAGATGGCTTTTGCCGCGGAGGTCGCGCGGCGCGTCATTTTTCTCGATCATGGACGCGTGGTCGAAGAGGGTCCGCCGCAGCAGGTGCTCTCCGAACCGAAGCACGAACGCACGCGCGACTTCCTCCAGCGCGTGCTGAAACCGGTTTGATGCGCGAGGGCGACAGAGGGTAAAATGCGCGCCATGTCTTGGCGAAGTCGCCAACCGTTACACCTCTGATTCGCGCGTCCCGACCGCGAGTCGGGACCGCGCCGCAGTTTGCTTCCCTGCGCCGTAATGGAACGATAGCCGCGCCCTCTCAAAAGGAGCTGCCGCGCCGGACGCACAGACAAACCGGGCGACCCCCGGAGAAGTCCAAGGAGCGACGAACATGAAAACTGGACGAGACGTTACGCACGCTGCCGATCGCGGCCCGGCTCCCGCGTCGCCGCTGATCGAGACCGAACGCATCTACGGCGCGAACAATTACGAACCGCTGCCGGTAGTGATGTCCCACGGCGAAGGCGTGTGGCTCTGGGACGAGCACGGCCGCCGCTATCTCGACATGCTCTCCGCGTATTCCGCCGTGAGCCACGGCCACGCGCATCCGCGCATCGTGCGCGTTCTGATCGCGCAGGCGCAGCGGCTCGCCATGACCTCGCGCGCCTGCCACAACGACCAGTTGCCGCTGCTGGTGAAGCGGCTCGCCGAGCTTTGCGGCCTCGACCGCGTGCTGCCCGTCAATACGGGGCTCGAGGCAGTCGAGACCGGGCTCAAGGCCGCGCGCAAGTGGGGTTATCGCGTCAAGGGCATTCCCGAAGACAACGCGGAAATCATCGCCTGCGAGAACAATTTTCACGGCCGCTCGATCACTATCATCGGCTTCTCCTCCGATCCGCAATACGGCGACGGCTTCGGCCCGTTCGCGCCGGGCTTTCGGCTGATCCCTTTCGGCGACGCCGCCGCGCTCGAAGTGGCCATCACGCCGAACACGGCGGCATTCCTGGTCGAGCCGATCCAGGGCGAGGGGGGCATCGTCGTGCCGCCCGACGGCTATCTCGCGGAGTGCGCGCGCATCTGCCGCAAGCATCGCGTGCTGCTGCTCGTCGATGAAATCCAGACCGGGATGGGCCGAACCGGCAAGTTCCTGGCGAGCGAGCACGAGCGCGTCAAGCCCGACGGCGTGATGCTCGGCAAGGGACTCGGCGGCGGCCTGCTGCCCGTGTCGGCATTCGTCGCAACGAACGAGGTGATGGCGGTGTTCCGGCCCGGCGACCACGGCAGCACGTTCGGCGGCAATCCGCTCGGTGCGGCGGTGGCGCTGGAAGCGCTCGCCGTGCTGTTCGACGAGAACCTGATCGAGCGCTCGCGCGCGTTGGGCGATTATCTGCTCGCGCAGCTGAAGACGGTGAAGAGCCAGCTCATCCGCGACGTTCGCGGCAAGGGACTGTTCATCGGCATCGAGATCGATCCGCGGCGCACCAGCGCACGCACGGTCGTCGATCGACTGCTCGCGCGTGGCCTGCTGTCGAAGGACACGCACGGCACGGTGGTACGCTTCGCGCCGCCGCTCGTCATCGCGAAGGAGGAGATCGACTGGGCGATCGAGCAGGTGCGGGCGGTGTTCGACGAATTGGGCGAGGGGCTGCGAAGGGCGGCGTGAGGCAGGGCGCGCGCAGGTCCTTGACCCGAGCGGCGTGGCGGACTAACCTCAATCAAATGAGGGGAGTTCGAACGACGGTCCTGCTGGCGGCGCTCCTTTGCGCGTCCGGTCCCGGCCTCTGCGGAGCGATCAAAGGCAAGGTGGTCTTCACCGGACCCATGCCGCCGCTGAAAAAGGTCGATGTCACGATCGATCAATACGTGTGCGGTAACGCGAAGGACGCCGAGGATCTCTTGCTTTCGCCGCAGAAGGAGATACGAAACGCGGTGGTATGGCTCGAGAACCCGCCCGCCAACGCCGCCGCGCCCGCACTGCCCCAAAAGGCGGAGATGGATCAGGCCAAGTGCGTGTTCGTTCCGCACATCGTGCTCGTCGCCGCCGGCGGCACGGTGGACTTTCTGAACAGCGACCGCCTTCTGCACAACATTCACACGACGCCGAAGATCAATCCCTCGATCAATCGCACGCAGCCGAAGGACCGCACGATTCCGTTCACCTTCGAGAAGCCGGACATCGTGCGCATCAACTGCGATCTGCACTCCTGGATGCAGGGGTGGGTGGTCGTCGCGGCGCACCCCTACTACGCCATCACCGGCGCGGACGGTCAGTTCGCGTTCGACAACCTGCCGCCGGGCCAGTACAAGCTGCAGGTCTGGCACGAGCGGCTCGGAAAGGTGCCGGCGACCGTCACCGTCGGGGACCAGCAGCCGGCGCGGGTCACCGTGGAGATGAAGGCGCCCTGAAACGGCCCGAGGCGGGTGCGGCTCCTAGGGAAGAACCTGGATCTTCTTTGTCGCCTCCCAGGCCGACGAATGGGTGGGCTCCTCGAGCGCGCGCAGCGTTCCGCCCTCGTCGAGCGCGACGGTAAACGTCACCGTCGGGGACGAGTACACCGGATGGAGATAGACGCGAGCGATTTCGATGCTGTCCTTGTACAGCGCGATGTAGCGCACGAAGTGCTCCTGCAGCGAAGGATGCGGTCCTCCCGCGCCGACGCTCACGGTCACGTTGAACCATTCGCCCCGCTTCACCGAGTCGGGGGCAGCGATCTTCGGCGTATGTTTCGCGTCGTAGCTGGTGTGAATCTTGCGGAATTCGGGCGTGAACTGCTCAGCCTGCTCGCCCGCCGCCTGCGCCTGCGCGATGCCGAGCCCGAGGCAGATCACGACCGAGGCGGCCGTTAGCAGAACCCGATGAGTGGTCGTCATGCTATTCTCCTTCGACGGTTGGTCATGCGTCCGGAAGATACTGGCGAACCATGGTCATAAGCTCGCGCGGACTGTAGGGCTTCGCGAGATAGTTGGTGGCGCCCGCTTCTGCCGCCTTCTCCCGGTCGCCGCTGAGCGCGAAGGAAGTAATGATGACGACGGGGATGTCCTTCGTGCGCGCGTCCGCTTTCAGGATACGCGTCGCGTCGAGCCCCGACATCTTCGGCAGCTGCACGTCCATGAGAATGAGACTGGGCAGCTCCTTCTGTGCCACGGCGACGCCATCCTCGCCGTCATGCGCCTCGACCAGCCGGTACGAACTTGCGCTGAAGAGCTGACGCACGATCTTCCGGTTGTATTCGTTGTCCTCAACGTAAAGAATGGTTTTCATACGGCCTCTGCTTTCGCTCGAAGCGGGATGGCGAAGAAGAACGTGCAGCCCTTCCCGACCTCGCTCTCGACCCAAATCCGGCCGCCGTGCATCTCGACGAATTTCTTCGTGATGCTGAGCCCGAGACCCGTTCCCCCGAATTCGCGGGTGACGGTGGCATCGACCTGCCGGAACTCCGTGAATATGTTATCCAGCTCTTCCTTGGGAATGCCGATTCCCGTGTCGACGACCCGGTAGATCAGCTCGTCGCCGACCTGCTCGACCCCGATCTCGACCCGCCCTTTCTTGGTGAACTTCAGGGCGTTGCCCGCCAGGTTCATCAGGCATTGAGTGAGGCGCCGATTGTCGCCGTACGCCGTCCCCAAACCGTCCGGAGCGCGGGCGATGAATTCGAGTCCTTTCTCCGCCGCGAGCGAGCGCAGCGAGAGATGGACGATGTCGATGACCTCCCGGACGGAATACTCGCCGAGGGCGAGTTCCATTCGTCCCGCCTCGATCTTGGACAGGTCGAGGACGTCGTTGATCAGGCCCAGCAGGTGCCGGCCGTTTACCTGAATGTCCGCGAGCGGCTCCTTGAGCGGAGCCGGCACTTCGCCATAGAGTCCGTCGAGCAGCATCTCGGTGAAACCCAGGATGGCGTTCATCGGCGTTCGCAGCTCGTGGCTCATGTTGGCGAGAAACTCGGATTTCGCCTTGCTGGCTTGCGCCAGTTGATCGTTCAGGCGGACGAGCTCGGCGGCAGCGCGCCGCTGCTCCTTGTCGAAGCGATCCAGTTCCTGGGTCATGTGATTCATCCGCTCCGCAAGCGTGCCGAGCTCGTCGCGATTGGGCACGCTGATGCGCCCGCTGAAGTTCCCGGCCGCTACCTGGTCGAGGAAGCGCTGCGCGTCGTGCACGGGAAGGATGAATGACCAGGAAATCACGAAGCCGCAGAAGAGCGCGAGCGCGACCGAGGTCACGGCGAAGATGCTGGTCAGGACGAGCGACCTGTGGTTGGCAGCGGCCACGCTGTCGCGCAACCGGGTCATCCGGGTCCTCTGCGCCTCGACGAGCTGCCCCACCCGCATCGAGATCTGCTCGTCGAGCCGCTCCTGGCGGCGCAGCAGCTCGCCGGTGATGGAGCCGAGCTTGCCGTCGCGGATGGCATTCGCTATGTCGGCCACCACCCCCATGGCCTCGTCCTGAGAGGATCGAATCTGCTCGAGCAGGCTTTGTTCGGTGACCCCCGTCGATTCGAGCTTGGCGAGCATGTCGTTGAATCGATTGTTCTCGCGCAGAATCTTGCCGATCGCCGCCTCGCTCTGGGAGAGGAGGGCCAGGTCCGTGTAGTGCATCTGCCGCGCCAGCGCCTGCTCGCCTTGCTGGGCCCAGCTCACCTGCTCGTGGGCCTCGTCCAGGAGTTGGGCTTGCCGCGTCGTGCTCACGATGGTCTGCAGGCTGACGCCCGCCATCGCTAAGAAAAGCAGGGCGACGACCAAGAACCCGGCCAGCAGCTTCGTGTGGACCGACGCGCGAATTCGCGCCACCCAGCGCACGAGCCTCCGCACCGGCGTCTTGCTTTGAACCAGCCCGGCGAACTTCTCGAGCTCGGTTGCCTGTGGCTCCACCGACGACGGATTTCCGAATAAAAGGGGCACGCTTGGTATCTAGGCTGACGTCCTTGTGCGTCTTTCGCCGAGATCGTATATTCGCCTCAGCGCAGAGGCACATGGTCGATGAGAACACCTCCTCGCATCCTCATCGTCGACGACAATCAGGCGAACGTCAAGATGCTGCAAACCCGGCTGGCTGCCGACGGCTATGATGTCGTCACGGCAGCAGACGGGGAGGAAGGGCTGGCGGTCGCGCGCCAGCAGCTCCCGGACCTGATTCTTCTCGACGTGATGATGCCCAAGCTCGACGGCTTCGAGGTCTGCCGGCAGCTGCGGGCCGATCCTCAATTCCCGTTCGTTCCGATCATACTGGTCACCGCGATGGCGGATTCGAAGGACGTCATCGCCGGTCTCGAGGCGGGGGGCGACGAGTATCTGACGAAGCCGATCGATCACTCGGCGCTTGCCGCGCGCGTGCGGTCGATGCTGCGAATCAAAGGCCTGCACGACAAGGCCGAGGCGCTGGCGGACGAAGTGAAGCAATGGAACGCCTCGTTGGAGCAGCGCGTCACCGAACAGGTCGCCGAGATCGAGCGCATCGGCAGGTTGCGGCGCTTCTTCTCGCCCCAGCTCGCGGAGCTCATCGTTTCCGGCGGCGCCGACGACCCGCTCAAGAGTCACCGGCGGGACATTACCGTCGTGTACGTCGACCTGCGCGGGTTCACCGCTTTCGCCGAGTCGGCAGAGCCCGAGGAGGTGATGACGGTGCTGCGTGAATACCATCAGGCGGCGGGCGAGCTCATTCAGAAATACGAAGGAACGCTCGAGCACTTCACCGGCGACGGCATGACCATCCTGTTCAACGATCCGGTGCCGGTGCCGAATCCCGCGGAACGGGCGGTGCGCATGTCGTTGGCGATCCGGGAGTGCATCAAGCGCATGGCGGAGGAGTGGACCCGGCGCGGACACGAGCTCAGCGTCGGCATCGGTATCGCGCAGGGCTATGCCACGATCGGCGCCATCGGATTCGACGCGCGCTGGGACTACAGCGCCATCGGCACCGTGACTAACCTGGCCGCGCGCCTGTGCGGCGAGGCCGCCGGCAACCAGATCCTGATCTCGCAGCGAGTCTCGGCAGGCGTCGAGGCATTCGCCGACATCGAACCCGAGCAGGTGCTGCGCTTGAAGGGATTCCACCGCCCGGTGATTTCCCACCGTGTCCGCGGATTGAAAGCGCTGGAGTCCTGAGCCGCACGGCGCGCGGCGGTGCTATCGTTTCGCGCCGACTAGGCCGGCAGCCAGGGGCCCTATCCGGCGGCTTGGGCCGGGACCGTCGCACCCAGCGCCGTCGCAAGCGCCTCGTCGACGTTGCCGATCCACACGAGCTTCAACTGCTCGCGCGCGTCGGCGGGAATCTCCTCGAGGTCCCGGCGATTGCGCTCGGGAAGCATGACCGTGGTGATGCCTGCACGCAGTGCGGCGAGCACTTTCTCCTTGACGCCGCCGATGGGCAGCACGAGGCCGCGCAGGCTGATCTCGCCGGTCATCGCAAGGTCGCTGCGCACAGGACGGCCGGTCAGCAGCGAAGCGAGTGCGATGAACATCGCCACCCCGGCGCTCGGGCCGTCCTTGGGCGTGGCGCCCGCAGGAACGTGGACGTGGATATCCGACTTGTCGAGGGCGCCGGCGTCGATGCCGAACTGCTGCGAGCGTGCCTTGACCAGCGACAGCGCGGCCTGGGCGCTCTCCTTCATCACATCGCCGAGCTGGCCGGTCAGGATGAGCTTGCCCGTGCCCGGCATGCGCGCTGCTTCGACGAAGAGGATGTCGCCGCCGACGGGGGTCCACGCGAGGCCAGTCGCCACCCCGGGGATGCCCTTCGCCATAGCGACCTCGGCCTCGAACCTGCGAGGGCCGAGGATTACCGAAAGCTCTGCGGCGCCGATCTTCATCTTCTGCACCTGACCCTCCGCGATGCGCATCGCGACGTGCCGGCAAACGTTGCCGATCTCGCGCTCGAGGTTGCGCACTCCGGCTTCGCGCGTGTAGTCGCCGATGATCGCCATCAGCGCATCGTCTCCGATCTCGCACTGCCCGGGCGCGAGACCCGTCGCCGCGAGCTGGCGTGCGACGAGATAGCGTCGCGCGATCTCGAGCTTCTCCTGCGCCGTGTAGCCGGGGAGCTGGATGACCTCCATGCGGTCGCGGAGCGGCCCCGGGATCGTGTCGAGCACGTTCGCCGTGCAGATGAACATCACGCTCGACAGGTCGAACGGTACCGCGAGGTAGTTGTCGCGGAAATTCGAATTCTGCTCGGGGTCGAGCACCTCGAGCAGCGCCGAGGCCGGATCGCCGTGAAAGCCCCCGGCGCCGAGCTTGTCGACCTCGTCGAGCATCATCACGCAGTTGCGCGTCTCCACCTTGCGCAGGTTCTGGATGATATTGCCGGGGAGCGCCCCGACGTAGGTGCGGCGGTGGCCGCGGATCTCCGCTTCGTCGTGCACGCCGCCCAGGCTCACGCGCGCGAACCTGCGTCCGGTCGCCTTGGCAATGCTCTGCCCGAGCGAAGTCTTGCCGACGCCCGGAGGGCCGACGAAGCAGAGGATCGGGCTCTTGCCCGAGGGATTGAGCTTGCGCACCGCGAGATACTCGAGGATGCGCCGCTTGATTTTCTCGAGCCCGTAGTGATCCGCGTCGAGTATTCGCCGCGCTTCCGCGATGTCGATCGGCGGCTCCGGCTCGGCCGCCCAGGGCAGTTCGGTCAGCCATTCGAGATAGGTGCGCAGCATGGAGTATTCGCCTGCGCCCTCGGGCATGCGCTCGAGCCGCTTCAGCTCCTTGCGCGCATGTTTCTCGACCTCCGGAGGCATCTTCGCGTCGGCGACAGCCTTGTCGAGTTCGGCGACCTCGGCCGCGCCCTCCTCGCCTTCGCCCAGCTCCTTCTGAATCGAGCGCATCTGCTCGCGCAGCAGCTGCTTGCGGTTGGCGTCGCTGATCGACTCGCGGGTGCGCTCGTCGACTTCGCGCGACACCTTCAGGACCTCGATGCGATGCGTGAGCAGCGCCAGCAGCTTGTCGAGCCGTGTCTTCAGGTCGAAGGTTTCGAGCAGCGCCTGCTTCTCCTCGGCGCTGATGTCGATCACGCCGGAGATGAAGTCCGCAAGCTGCGACGGGCCTTCCATGGTCTGCAGCGCGGCGACCATCTCGGCGGGCACCTGCGGCAGGAGCTGCAGGGTTTCCATGGCCCGCTCCTTGAGGCTCAACGCGCGCCCTTCGATATCGGTATCGATCCGCTCGGGATCCTCGATCATCTGAACGCGCGCCACCGCGAAGGGGTAACCATCGAGAAACTGAAGCACGCGAAAGCGCGACAGTCCCTTGCAGATCGCATGGTGCGAGCCGTCGGGAGCCGTGATGTAACGCAGGATGCCGGCCGTGGTGCCCACCCAGTGCAGGTCCTCGGCCCCTGGCTCGTCCACCTCGGGCTTGCTCTGCAGGAGGATGCCCACCGGGCGCTGCAGGCGCACCGCTTCCTGCGCGGCTGCGCGCGAGCGCTCGCGTCCGACCGTGAGCGGCGCGACGTTGCCCGGAAAGAGCACCACGTTGCGCACCGGAAGGATGATCAGCGCGTCTTCGGGCAACGGCCGCGGCCCGGCCCGCTTGGGCAGCGCGGTGTCGTCGGCCGGCGCTTCGGAGCGAACGCTCCCTTCGGCCAGCAGAGCGGAAGGATTGGGCGGGTTCATGGACGCTCCGGGCTAGGCGATCTTGCGCAGCCGCACGACGAGGCATCCACGCGCGAGCTCGTGCGAGTCGAGTTCGAGCGATGCCGCGGGAAGCGGAATGCGACGCTGAAAATAGCCGTACGGAATCTCGAGCTGCCGGACCGCGTACTCCGAGCCGCCGAGGGGGAAGGGACGTTCCGCGCGGACGAGCAACGCCCCCGGCTCGCTCGCGAGCTCGAGCCGCTCGGGTTCAACGCCCGGCAATGCGACAACCACCACTACCTCGCGCTCGTCCTCGAACACGTCCGCCGGGGGCTCCCACAGCGCCTGGCTGCGCAGGGACGTGGTGAGGCGGAAGAACTGCTGGTGCATCCGCTCGGCCTCGGCGATGAAATCGCAGGCCTGCTCCCACATCCAAAGGGTAGGATCAGCTTTGCGGGACATGGGTGGCCACCCACTGGAGGAGTTGAGGCAGGCCCAGAGCGCCGGACTGCCGCGCCACTTCGCGCCCGTCGCTGAAGGCGATCAGGGTCGGGATGCTGCGGATTCCGTAGCGCCGCGCGATCTCGGGCTCGGCCTCGGTATCGAGCTTGGCGAGTCGCACCTCGGGAGCGAGCTTGGCGGCTGCCTGCTCGAACGCCGGCGCCATCGCCCGGCAGGGGCCGCACCACGGCGCCCAGAAGTCGACGACGAGCGGCAACTCGCTCGCGCTGACGTGCCGGTCGAAGTTCGAGCGGGTGAGCCCAAGCGGACGCCCTTCGACAAGGGGCCGCTTGCAGTTGCCGCAGGTCGGGGCGTCGTCCAGCCGCTCGCGTGGCACGCGGTTGGTCGTGTCGCAGTTGCCGCAGACGACGAGGAGAGGGCCGTTATCGTTCACGAGGGCTCCAGTGAGCTGTGCCGGCCCCGAAACGGGCGTCTGCACAATCCCTGACCACAAACAATGAGGCCGGTTCCGGTCGATTCAAGCTCGGGCGTGGCCTCGGCGAAGGGCGGGGCGCCCTTCAAGGCGCCACCCATGAGGGATAAGCGCTCCGCGCCGCGACGAGTGTCTTCGCCGCATAATGCACGGATGCCGAAACCCACGCTGGCCGACAAGCTCGTCGTCGCGATCTCGTCGCGGGCGCTGTTCGACCTTTTGGAGAGCCATCGCATCTTCACCGATCAGGGCGTGGAAGCGTACCAGCGCTACCAGATCGAGCACGAGGACGAGATCCTCGCCCCGGGGCCGGCATTTACGCTGGTGAAGAAGCTCCTGCGGCTCAACCGCCCCGACAAGCAGTATGTCGAGGTGATCCTGCTCTCGCGCAATTCCGCCGACACTGGCTTGCGCGTCATGAACTCGATCAAGCACCACGAGCTCGCGATCAGCCGCGCCGCATTCACCAAGGGCGAGCCCACTTCGCGCTACGTGCCGGCGTTCGGGTCGCATCTGTTCCTGTCGGCAGATACGGAGGACGTCAAGCGCGCGCTCGACGACGGCTACGCGGCGGCGACCATCTTCCCCAGCGTCTACAAGAACGAGACCAACGAGCTGCGCATCGCCTTCGACGGCGATGCGGTCATCTTCTCCGACGAAGCGGAGCGCGTGTATCAGGCGGGCGGGCTCGACGCGTTCGCCAGGAGCGAGGCGGACGCCGCGCGCGACCCGCTTCCCGGCGGCCCGTTCAAGAATTTTCTGGCCGCACTGCACCAGATCCAGTCCGACTATCCCGAAGACCAAAGCCCGATCCGCACCGCGCTCGTGACTGCTCGCGGCGCGCCGGCGCACGAGCGCGTGATCCGCACGCTTCGCGCCTGGAACATCCGCATCGACGAGGCGCTCTTCCTCGGCGGGCTCGACAAGGGGGAGTTCCTGCGTGCCTTCGGGGCGGATTTCTTCTTCGACGATCAGCGCTCGCACGTCGAGTCCGCGGCCAAGCACGTCGCGGCCGCGCACGTGCCGCACGGCGTGGCGAACGAATAGATCGAATGACAGCTAAGGTCGACAGCCCGGAGGCGATGGCCTTCGCGATGGAGCTGGCCGACGTGGCGCGGCCGATCGCGCTCAAGTATTTCCGCACGCCTCTGGCGGTCACTTCGAAGAACGACGGCACGCCAGTGACGCTGGCCGATCAGGCCATCGAGGCCGAGCTCAGGCGGCGCATACGCGAACGGTTTCCGGACCACGGCATCATCGGCGAGGAGACCGGCGGAAGGCGGGGCGAGCGTTACACCTGGATCATCGATCCCATCGACGGCACGCGCAGCTTCGTCTCCGGTTGCCCGCTTTTCGGCACGATGATCGGTCTGCTTAGCGAAGACGAGCCGGTTTTCGGCCTGATCGATATCCCCGCCACCGGCGAGCGCTGGGTGGGCGACGGCCGCGAGACGAGTTTCAACGGTCGAAAAGCACACGCCAGCGATCGCGCGTCGCTCGGAGAGGCTCGGCTCTACACGACATCGATCGATATCCCCGACCCCGCGGACCTGGAGCGCCTGAATCGGGTGTGCAGCAGGGTCTCGTTCACCCGATACAGCGGTGACTGTTATGCCTATGGATTGCTTGCATCGGGTCACTGCGACCTGGTGATCGATTTCGGCCTGGATCCGTACGACTACCTGCCGCTGGTCGGCGTGGTGACCGGTGCTGGCGGTGCGATCACCGATTGGCAGACTCGTCCGCTGCGCGTCCAGTCGGACGGCCGCGTCGTCGCCGCAGCTACGCAGACGCTGCTGGAGGAAGCAATCGGGATATTGGACTAGCCGGACTGGCGGCGCGGCTAGCGGTTGCGCCGCACCATCTCTCCGATGATGGCGGTGAACTGCTCGGTCAGTTCGTGCTGCAGGAAGTCTTCGGACAAGACCGCCGAGGCGAGCCCGGTCGGGACCATTTCGAGGTGGTACTGGAGCTGGGTGCCGCTGCCGTCCGGGGAGAGCGTCATCAGCGATTCCACCCGGCGCATGCTTCCCTTGAGCTGCTTCGCGCGCACG
>DATJWL010000082.1:0-9125 GCA_035501215.1 Casimicrobiaceae bacterium | reverse complement strand
AGAGGGCGAGAGCGACCGCGATCACGATCCAGTGCCGGCGCGTACATGCGGCGACGATGCTTGTGATCAGAGATGACACGGGCTGCCCCGGGTCCCGATGCCATGATCCCCCCGTGGTATTTTGCGGGATCCCGACATCCGACTTGTCCGGCGACGCGCAACAGGGGATGATTGGGGAGTGAACGGCCGACCGCGATCCAAGCTGGAATTGCCGATGCGCTCACCCGATGCATTCACGGGACGGGAATGGTCGCCGCCAAGAAGGTGATCCTGGCGCAGCCGCGTGGTTTCTGTGCGGGCGTGATCCGGGCGATCGACATCGTCGAGCAGGCGCTGACGAAGTTCGGCGCCCCGGTCTACGTTCGGCACGAGATCGTACACAACCGCCACGTCGTCGAGCGCCTGCGCGAAAGAGGCGCGCGCTTCGTCGAGCATCTGTCGGAGGTGCCGGCTGGCGCCATCACTATCTTCAGCGCCCACGGCGTCGCGCGCCGGGTGGAGGATGAGGCGCGAGCGCGCGGCTTGCGCGTTCTGGACGCCACCTGTCCGCTCGTGGCCAAGGTCCACGGACAGGGCAAGCGCTACGTCGCCAAGGGCCGCGTCGTTATCCTGGTTGGACACGCCGGTCATCCGGAGGTCGAAGGAACGATGGGGCAGATCGAAGGTCCCGCGGTGCTGGTCCAGACAGAAAGCGACGTCGAGGCGCTGGACCTTGGGCCGGACACTCCGGTCGCGTACATCACGCAGACCACGCTCAGCGTCGACGACACGCGAGCGGTGATCGCCGCACTCAAGCGGCGCTTCAGAGATATCGTGGGACCGGACGTCAACGACATCTGTTATGCAACCCAGAACCGCCAATCTGCCGTTCGCGCGCTTGCCAAGGTCGCCGACTTGATCCTTGTGGTGGGCGCCAAGAATAGCTCGAACTCGAACCGTCTGCGCGAGATCGGCGCCGACGCGGGCGTTCCGAGCTATCTCATCGCGGACGGCAGCGAGCTGGATCCCACATGGGTGCGACACGCCGCGGTGATCGGGATCACCGCGGGGGCATCCGCGCCCGAAGAGCTCGTCGACAATGTGATCGCCACGCTGCGACGCTTCACTCCGGTCGACGTGTCGTTGCTTCCGGGGATCGAGGAGAAGGTCGAATTTCGTCTCCCTGCCGAGCTGCTGCGCACGCGGCGGACAGCAGCGGGCACAGTCTGATCGCAGGGCAGCGCATAACACAGCCATCGTGGCAATTCCTCTACTGCAGAAAGCGCGCGTCGGAGCGTACATCGTCCGCCAGCAACTGGCGGGACGCCGGCGCTACCCGCTGGTGCTGATGCTCGAGCCGCTGTTTCGCTGCAACCTGGCTTGCGCCGGCTGCGGCAAGATCGATTATCCGGATGAGATTCTCAAGCAACGGCTGTCGGTCGACGAGTGCCTGGCCGCGGTCGACGAGTGTGGAGCGCCGGTCGTTTCCATCGCCGGGGGCGAGCCGCTGTTGCACAAGGAGATCGAAGCGATCGTCGAGGGCATCGTGGAGCGGCGCAAGTTCGTGTATCTGTGCACCAACGCGCTGGTCATGCAGAAACGTCTCGCCTTGTTCCGGCCCAGCCCATACTTCGTCTGGTCGGTGCATCTGGACGGAGACCGCGAGATGCACGACCGGTCGGTGTGCGAGGAAGGCGTCTACGATCGGGCCGTCGCGGCAATCCGGGCGGCGAAGGAGCGCGGCTTCCGCGTGAACATCAACTGCACGCTTTTCAACGACGCCGATCCGGAGCGCGTTGCGCGGTTCTTCGACTCGGCGAGCGGTCTCGGCGTCGACGGCATCACCGTATCGCCTGGCTATGCATACGAGCGAGCGCCCGACCAGGCGCACTTTCTCACCCGCGAGCGCACCAAGCAGCTCTTTCGCGACATCTTTCGCCGCGGCCGCGGCGCGCGCGCGTGGTCGTTCAGTCAATCGGGCCTGTTTCTCGACTTCCTCGCCGGCAACCGTGAGTACCGGTGTACTCCGTGGGGCAACCCGACACGCAACGTTTTCGGATGGCAGCGTCCCTGCTATCTGCTGGGCGAAGGCTATGCGCGCACATTTCGCGAGCTGATGGAAGAAACAGACTGGGGCGCGTACGGCACCGGCAACTACGAGAAGTGCGCCGATTGCATGGTGCACAGCGGCTACGAAGCCACGGCCGTGCAGGACGCCGTGCGCCATCCGTTCCGCGCGCTCTCCGTCGGATGGCGTGGCGTGAGCACCGAGGGCGCCATGGCGCCGGAGATACGACTCACGCACCAGCGGCCGGCGCAGTACGTCTTCTCAAGACACGTCGAGCAGAAGCTCGCCGAGGTCCGGGCAGGCGAGACCGTGACCGAGCCGTCGGCGCGCGCGTACGAGCGCGCGCAGCGCGCTGCGCGCATCGACGGCGGTACGCAGCACCAGCGGTAATTGCCCGGGCCTTCGCGCGAGCGAGCCCAGCACGGCGCGGCCGCTTATCCTCGCGTTCCGATTGAGCGCCACCGCGGCGACCGGCGGAAGTCTTCGCCGCGCAGTGTCGGCGACGACCCTGAACGCCGCGAACGGCAGCCCGTACGAGGCGGCGATCGCGGCGGCGATGTGGGATTCGGTGTCGACCGCTGCCGCGCCGGTGGCGCGGTGCAAGGCGCGCTTGGCGTCGGATTCCATGACCGGCGCGTCCACGCCCGCGAGGTCTACCGCGATCGATTCGGGAAGGCACTCGGCCAGGGCGTTCGTCCACGCCGCGTCGCAGTGCCAACGCGCGTCCGACGCCACGATGGTTCGCGCGACGAGCCAGGTTCCGCTTGCGACATCGTCGACCAGTCCGCCCGCGATCCCGAAACTGAATACCGCGCGTGCGCCGAGGGCAAGCTCGCGTTCGAGCGCGTCGGCGAGCCGGCCCGCATTGCCCCCGCCGGCGATGGCGTGCACACCCGGTCCCGCGGCGATGCGCGCTTCCTTAGCGAGCCCGGTGACGGCGATGATCGCCGGCCGCGTGCCCGAGGTGATCTTCACAGGCCGAAATGCACGCGCCGCTCGCCCAACTGTGTCAGGCGCTGATAGCGCGCGAGCGCCCACAGCGGGAAGAACTTCGCGTAGCCGTGATAGCGCAGATAGAACACGCGCGGAAACCCGGTCGCGGTGAATTGCGGCTCGTGCCAGAACCCGTCCGCGTCCTGCCGGCGCAAGAGGTAATCGATGCCGCGTGCGACGGCCGGGTTCGCAACCTCACCCGCAACCATCAGACCCAGCAGCGCCCACGCGGTCTGTGAAGCGGTGCTCGCGGCGGGATCGTGGCCGCGACGATCGAGCGCGTAGCTCTCGCCGCTCTCGCCCCAGCCGCCGTCATCGTTCTGCACGGCGACGAGCCAGGTGGCCGCACGGCGAACTTCTGCCGCTTGCGGACTCACACCGGCGGCGTTGAGGGCGGCAAGCGCCGACCACGTGCCGTAAACGTAATTCATGCCCCACCGGCCGTACCAGCTTCCATCTTCTTCCTGGTTTGCGCGCAAGAACGCGAGACCACTCGCCAGCGCTGCAGCGTCGGCGGGTTCGCCGAGCTGCGCGATCATGCTGACGCAGCGCGCGGTGACATCGGCGGTCGGCGGATCGAGCAGCGCGCCGTGGTCCGCAAAGGGGATGTGGTTCAGGTATTCGCTCGTGTTGTCCGCGTCGAACGCGCCCCATCCGCCGTTCCTGCTCTGCAGCCCGATCGCCCACTCGCGAGCGCGCAGGATGGCTTGGCTGAAGTCCGGCTCGCCGCGCGCCCTGCGGGTCCGTGCAAAGCGCTCCATCGCCATCACCACGGCAGCGGTGTCGTCGAGGTCGGGATAATGCGGGTTCGCGTACTGAAATGCCCAGCCGCCAGGCCGCACCTGCGGCCGCCGCTCAGCCCAGTCGCCGATCGTCTCGAGCACTTGTCGTCCTTCGAGCCAAACGAGGCCGCGACGCACCGCAGCGCGGACCTCGCTGCCGCCGACCTCGAGCAGCGAAAGACAGCTGAGAACCGTATCCCAGACCGGCGACACGCAGGGCTGGCAATAGGCCTCTTCGCGGGTCACGACAAGGAGCCCGTCGACCGCCTTGCGCGCTGTTACGAGATCGGGATGGTCGCGCGCATAGCCCAACGCCTCGAACATCATCACCGCGTTGGCCATGGCCGGAAAGATCGCGCCCAGACCGTCCTCTCCGTTGAGCCGCTCGGTGACGAAGGCCGCCGCCTTGTCGATCGCGCGACGGCGCAGCGCTTGCGGGATGAGAGGCTCGATCAAGCGCAGCAGCGCGTCGACGGCGGCGAAGATCGCGAATCGCCACCGCGATTGATGTTGAGCTCGGGCCCAGCGCCGCGCGCGGGCGCGCCCACCCAGAAAAAGCTCGTCGATGGTCACGCCGCGCGGGTTGCGCGCCTGCGGCTTCAAAGCCTGCAATACCAGCAGCGGGACCAGGACCGTCCGGCTCCAGTACGAGATTCGCGACAGGTGGAAGGGAAACCACCGCGGCAGGAACACGATCTCCACCGGAATGGTTGGCACGGCCGTCCACGAGACGATGCCGAAGAGCGCGAGCAGGATCCGCGTAAATACATTGGTCTTGCCGGCGCCCCCATGCTCGAGAATCGCGTCGCGGGCCCGCCGCATATGCTCGCTGTTGGGCAAATCGCCCATGGCCTTGAGCGCGAAGTACGCCTTGACGCTCGCGCTCAGGTTGAACGCGCCACCGTGAAAGAGCGGCCACCCGCCGTGCGGTCCCTGCCGCCGGCGCAGATAGGCGCCGATCTTGGCTTCCAGAGGCGGGCGCGTCTCGCCGAGGAAGTGCAGCAACAGAACGTACTCGGCTGAGATGGTCGAGTCGGCCTCCAGCTCGAACACCCAGTGCCCGTCGCTGCGTTGCTGGCCAGCCAGCGCGGCCGCTGCCTTATCGATAGCGCTTTCCAGGTCCGACTGGAAGGCCTCGACGGAAACGTTCTGCGCGACGCTTCCGAGATGGGGCAGGACCAGGTTCTTGTTCGGGTAGTGCATTACGGTTCGCCGCATGCCCGGTCAAGTATATGCCGATAGTTCTTCGGCATCAGTCGGAGGCCGAGACTCTGTGGTGGACGCGGCCTTTCCATTCGCCGCCCCTTCCTCGCCAGTGCCGCCACGCGGAGTCGAGCGTGAAGACGACATAGGCCGCAGCGATCGCCGGCAGGGCGAAGCCCCACCACGGCGAGAGCCGATAGAAGCGAAGGGTCGGTTGCATGGCGAATGCCATGAGCGCCCAGGCGACCGCTGCGAGCCATTGCGGCGGACCGCTGGTGAGCAATACCAGTGCCGGCGGGGCGAGGTAGGTGACCATCATCCCCGCGGTCGCTGCCGACAGCCACCACGGGGAGAACTGCAGCTGGGCATAGGCGGTGCGGGCGACCATGCGCCGGATGTCGCCGATCGAGCGATAGGCGCGATCGCTCTCAACGCGTTTCGTCAACCCGAGCCAGATCGCGCCGTGACGCTTGAGCAGGCGCGCCAGCGCACAATCATCGATCAGCTCTTCGCGAATGGCATCGATTCCGCCCGCGACCTGCAGCGCTCGGCTTTCGACGAGCATGCATCCGCCGGCTGCGGCTGCGGTCGCCCGCTCGCGCCGGTTCACCCACGCGAAGGGAAAGAGCATCTGGAAGAAAATGACGAAGGCGGGGATCATGGCGCGCTCGGCGAAGCTGACGCAGCGCAGTTTTGCCAGCAGCGACGTTAGCACGAGACGGTCGCGCAGCGCGCGCCGCACCAACTCCGTCAGCGTATCGTCGGCGTGGCGGACGTCGGCATCGGTCAGGAGGAAGTAGCTCGGTGGCGCAGGCGAGGCGTGCGCGTTCGCAATGCCGTGATGCACCGCCCATAGCTTGCCGGTCCATCCTTCGGGAAGACCTGGTGCGGCAAGCACGGTGAGCCTTTCCGATGCGCCTGCGGCGGCAGCGGCGCGCCGCGCCACCATCGCGGTGTCGTCGCTGCTGTGATCGTCCACGACGATGAGCGCAAGGGCGCCGCGATAGTCCTGGCGCAGCAGGCTCGTGACCGCCTCGCCGATGACCGGGGCCTCGTCGCGCGCGGGAATCACCGCGACAACGCTCGGCCAATCGATCGTTTCCGCAACCGTTGCGACGGCCGCGTCGTCGCGTTCGGCGGCGCGCCAGAAGCCGCCTCGTCCGATCAGGAGGTAGATCCAGACCACGCACGAGACGATCGCGAAAGCGAGGGCAGTCATCACAGATATCCGGCTGCACGGAACCAATCGATGGCGTCGCGCAGCCCCTCGACGTAGGGTCGAGCGCGAAACCCGAGGTCGCGCTCGGCCTTCGCGCTCGTGAAGAACATGCGCTGCCTGGACATGCGCAAGCCGTCGAGCGTGAGCAGCGGTTCCCGCCCGGTCAAGGTCGCCAGCATCTGCGCCGCAGCCGCCAGCGGGTAGAGCGGTGCGCGCGGCAACTTAAGTCGCGGCGGCCGGCCGCCGACGAGCCGGGCAATGTCACGCAGCATGTCCGCAAGCGGCACGTTCTCGCCGCCAAGGATATAGCGCTCGCCGATCGCGCCGCGTTCGAGCGCGGCGACGTGTCCTGCAGCGACGTCGTCCACGTGCACGAGGTTGAGCCCTGTGTCCACAAACGCAGGCATGCGGCCGGACGCCGCAGCAACGATCACCCGGCCGGTAGGCGTCGGGCGGATGTCGCGGAGTCCGACCGGGGTGGACGGATTGACGATGACCGCCGGCAATCCCTCGTGCGCAATCATCTTCTCGACCAATCGCTCGGCGACGACCTTGCTGCGCTTGTACGCGCCGACCGCCTCGGTCTCGGGGAGGCGTTGCGTCTCGTCCGCCGCTTCGCCATCGTCGCGAGGCGCCAGCGTAGCCACGCTGCTGGTGTGCACGATGCGTTCGACGCGAGCCGCGAGAGCGGCTTCCATCACTCTCCGCGTGCCCTCGACATTGGTGCGCACGATGGCGCCGGGGTCCCGCGCCCAGAGACGATAATCCGCGGCCGCATGGACGAGGTACGATGTTCCGGCGACTGCGCGCGCAACGGCGGCTGGGTCACGGATATCGCCGTGCGCGATCTCGATCGCAAGCCCGGCCAGGTTGTCGGGCCGGCTCCCGGCGCGGACGAACGCGCGCACTGTGTATCCGGTCCCGAGAAATGCACGGACGATCGCCGAGCCGACGAAACCGCTCGCCCCGGTGACCAGTACGCGTCGCGATTCACTCATGTAGCGCAAAGGGCGTGTGCGAAGCGAGGCGACGCCGGAGGCTAGACCGTGAAGCCGAGTCCGAGCGAGACCAGCCGTTCCACTTCCTTTGGGGAGAACCCCCAATCTCTCAACGCTTCGCGCCCACCGGCGCCGCGCTCCGGAGGCGCACGCTTCACCTCGCCGGGTGTGCGCGAGAAGCGGGGCGCCGGTGCGGGTTGTGTCACGTTGCCGATCGCCAGGTGGGCGTCGCGTGCGAGCGCATGCGGGTGCACTGCGGCTTCGTGAAACGTCAGCACCGGCGCGAGACAAGCATCGGAGCCCTCGAAGACGCGGGACCATTCGTCGCGTGTGCGTGCGCGGAACGCTGCCGCGAATCGCTTGCGCAACGCTGGCCAGCCTGCGCGATCGTCTTGTTCGGGCAGCGCCTCATTGGCGAGGCCGAGACGTTCGATCAGCTCCGCATAGAATTTCGGCTCGATTGCCCCGATTGCGACGAACTTTCCATCTTTCGTTTCGTAACTGTCGTACCACGGCGCGCCGGAATCGAGCACGTTGGCGCCGCGCTCGTCGCTCCACTGCCCCGCCGCCTGCATGCCCCAGAACATCGTGGTGAGGAGCGATGCGCCGTCGATCATCGCGGCATCGACGACCTGGCCCTTGCCCGAACGCTGCGCTTCGAGCAGGGCGCAGACCGTTCCGAAGGCGAGCAACATGCCGCCGCCGCCGAAGTCTCCGACGAGATTGAGCGGAGGCACGGGTACCTCACCCGCCCGGCCGATCGCCCGCAACGCGCCCGAGAGCGCGATGTAGTCGATGTCGTGTCCCGCGCGCCGCGCAAGCGGCCCTTCCTGCCCCCAGCCCGTCATGCGGCCGTAGACAAGTTTCGGCTTGTGCGCGAGAAGGATCTCCGGGCTGAGTCCCAACCGCTCCATTACCCCGGGGCGGAAGCCTTCGATCAGCGCATCGGCCTTCCCGGCGAGCGCGAGCGCGGCAGCGACGCCGTCTTTCGTCTTCAGGTCCAGCGTGACCGAGCGCCGCCCGCGGAGCATCACGTCGTACCACCGCTCGCGCTGGAAACCGAGGCCGGGATCCTGCATCCGATCGACCAGCAGCACGTCCGCGCCCATGTCCGCGAGCAGCATTCCGCAGAACGGAGCGGGCCCGATCGCTTCGAACTCGAGAATGCGCAGCCCGGCGAGAGGTCCCATGAGGCAATGTTACTCGGCGAAGAACGGGCTATACTGCGACGGGCCTCAGCGGCAAGCCGGTCAGGGATCGCGCCATCGAGCATTAATATTCTAAATCAATGACTTATGGCAAGTGTCTACTGGGGCCAACTGGCGCCATCCATAGTACAAAAACACGGATTGTCAAGTGAATATTCATAATGGACAGGTGAATATTCACATTCCCTTGGCTTCGCGCTTGGCCCAGACTTCGGACCTGTAGTAAAGGACCGTCACGTTAACAACCCGAAAAGGGAGACTTGAATGGCGACACGTAATCGACAGGTACTCTTCGCTGCAGTCGCTGTATTCGCAGTCGCTGGTCTCGCGATTTACACGGCGGACTTCAAGCCGGATGCGCTTAAGAATACGTTTGGGACGCAAGCGATGTCGTCGCAGGCGTCGCAAGCGTCGCAGGCTTCGCAAGCGGCGCAGGCTTCGCAAGCCTCGCAGGCTTCGCAAGCCTCGCAGGCCTCGCAAGCGTCGCAAGCCTCGCAAGCCTCGCAAGCCTCGCAGGCCTCGCAGGCGTCGCAAGCCTCGCAGGCCTCGCAAGCGTCGCAAGCCTCCCAAGCTTCGCAAGCAGCGCAGGCTTCGCAAGCGGCGCAGGCTTCGCAAGCGGCGCAGGCTTCGCAAGCGGCGCAGGCTTCGCAAGCGGCGCAGGCTTCGCAAGCGGCG
>DATJWL010000081.1:0-18520 GCA_035501215.1 Casimicrobiaceae bacterium | reverse complement strand
GTGCGCGACCATGTGCACCGTGTATTTCAGGATCTGCATCCAGTCGGCGCGCTTCACCAGCGTGTTGAACTTGGTCCCGATCTCGTTCTGCCCCGCGGCGGCGACCTCGTGATGGAAAACCTCGACCTCGACACCCTGTTCCTCGAGCGCGAGCGCGATCGCGTTGCGGATGTCCTGCAGCGTGTCGATCGGCGGCACCGGGAAGTAGCCCCCCTTGACGGGCGCGCGATGCGCCATGTTGCCGTTCTCGTATTCCTCGCCCGCCGACCAGGGCGCTTCCTCCGACTTGATCTTGACGAAGCAGCCGGACATGTCCACGCCCCAGGTGACCGAGTCGAAGATAAAGAATTCCGGCTCGGGTCCGAAGTAGGCCGTGTCGCCGAGTCCGGTCGACTTGAGGTAAGCCTCGGCACGCCGCGCGAGCGAGCGTGGATCGCGGTCGTAGCCTTTGCCATCCATCGGCTCGATGACGTCGCAGGTGATGTTGAGCGTTGTCTCGTCGGTGAATGGATCGACGCGCGCCGTCTCGGGATCGGGTGAGAGCAGCATGTCGGACGACTCGATCCCCTTCCAGCCCGCGATCGAGGAGCCGTCGAAGGCGTGACCGTGATCGAACTTGTCCTGAGTGAAGACCTTCGCCGGCACCTGCACGTGTTGCTCCTTGCCGCGTGTGTCGGTGAACCGAAGGTCGACGAACTTGACCTCCTTGTCCTTGATCATCTTCAAAACGTCGGCCGGTGCAACCATGATTTCTCCTCGACAAGTGGGTGAAGCGGCGGAAATTGAGGCGGAAAGCGGGATTTCGCTTGAGAACTACGAAAAGCAGAAACTATGCCATAAAGCAGAGCGCCAGGACACCCGGCCAACAGTGGTTTTCGGAGTGGTTCCGGAGCGACTCCGGGACGCTGACCGCACCGTTTCAGGGCGTGGACGGCAGCGCCTGTTGCTCCGTGGTGCAGCAGGCTGTTCGCCGGGGTGACTTGCCGCAGGACCGAACGGTCTATACTACGCTGATCGGCGGTGGAGGCTGAGCGGAATCAGGATCAAGGGCAGTTTTCAATCCTCGGCTTCTGACAATCATGGCCGCGAACCCCGGCTCGATGGACGAGATACTTGCTGCAGCGCAGAAGCGGGCGCGGGAGGAGGGTTTGTCTTATTTCGGTGCACTAACGCCACTCGAGGCTTACGCGCTTCTCGCCGCCAATCCCAGCGCGCATCTCGTCGACGTCAGGACCCGCGCGGAATGGGATTACGTGGGCCGTGTGCCGGGGAGTACCTTGATCGAATGGAACAGCTACCCCTCCGGGACGCGCAATCCTGCGTTTCTTGATCAATTGCAGGGGCGCATGGAGAATCGCCAGGTCCCGGTGCTGTTCATTTGCCGGAGCGGGCAACGCTCGGACAGCGCCGCGCGCGTTGCGGCCGCCGCGGGCTACGCGATGGCGTTCAACGTACTGGAGGGATTCGAGGGGCCGAAGGACGGCGACGGACACCGCGGTACGGTGGGTGGCTGGCGCAAGGCCGGGCTGCCGTGGGTACAGGGCTAGGCTAAGGATAGAAAAGGTAGACCTGATACCCTGCCTGATTCGTCGCGCTCGCGTCGATGAAGAGCTTCACGTTGAGCTCGCCGTTGCCCGGAATCCCGCTCGCAAGATCCACCGTGCCACTCAAGTATTCCTGCGGCGTGAAGGCTCGCCGCACCACGACGACGTCCTGCTGCGTCTCTTTCTGTACGTCCGAGAGCGTGAGCTCGAGATAGGGATAGGCCAGCGGATACGGAGCGCGATTGCGTATCGTCGCGACGAGGATCAGCAAGCCTTTGTGCGCGGGGTCAGCCTGCAGATCGGACGCGTCGATCGACAGCGCATTGATCTCCTGCAGCGGGCGCACTTGGCAGCCCGCTGCGGCGCAAAACCGGATCAAGGCGGGCTTGGTGGCGGGCCAGTGCGCGGCGATCGCGTCGCGAAAATGGAACAACGCCTGCCCTGCGAGCACCACGAGCAGCAATGGGATGCTGGCCGCGTACAACCAGCCCGGCGCGCGGCGCCGCGCCTGTTTCTCCTGCCACGAAAAGCGCGCTGCATAGTTGGCCTCGGCGTCCGAGGGCCCCGTTTCTGCAAACTCGGTGTCGTTGTCGGCGGTGTCCTGCGCCTGCGCTTCGGGTGGCGGTTCAAGCGCTTGTGCGTTGCGCAGCGTCACCGTGGGCGGGCCAAGCGCGGCCTCATCGAACTCCGCTTCTTCGCGCGCGTCGCGCCGCTGTGGCGCGAGCGACAGCAGCTGCGCAACGCCGTCGAATACTTCGTGGCAGTGACCGCAGCGGACCTGGCCGGCGCGCATGGCGAGCTGCGCGGAGGTCACGCGGAAGATCGTCTTGCAATTCGGACACCGGGTGAATTTCTCTTCCGCCATCACGCCGCCAACCGATCGCCATTCAAGTTGCGCACCGCCGGCCCGCAAGCGCAATCCAGCCTTCCTCCTTCGCCCATACCTCGATATTAAACCATCGCGAATAGACCGCGATCAGTGCCGCCGCCTGAGGCTCGAGGATTCCGGACAGCACGATCGTGCCGCCAGTGCACACCCGGAACGCAAGCAGCGGCGCGAGCAACTCGAGCGGATCGGCAAGGATGTTGGCGAGGACGACGTCGAAAGGCCCCGCAGCGCTCGGGTCGTCGGGCAAGCCAAAGGTCGCGGCGACGCCGTTGGCTTCGGCGTTGGCGCGGCTCGCCGCGATCGCCTGCACATCGATGTCGACGCCAGCCACTGACGCCGCGCCGAGCTTCGCCGCGGCGATCGCGAGCACGCCGGAGCCGCAGCCGTAATCGAGCACGCTCGCGCCGCGCTTCAATTTTTGCGCGAGCCACCGCAGACAAAGGCCCGTGCTCGGATGGCTGCCGGTACCGAACGCGAGCCCGGGATCCAGGCGGATATTGACGGCTTGCGGGTCGACGGGCGCGCACCACGAAGGCACGATCCACAGCTTGTCGGTCACGCGCAGCGGCCCGAATTGCGCCTGCGTGGCGCGTACCCAGTCCGCATCGGGAACCTGCTCGATCAGGTGCGGCGGACGCGTTCCGCCGATGGCGTGCGCAGCGGCGGTCATTGCGCCTTCGACGTCGGAGCCCGCGGCGAAGAGAGCCGTGAGCCAGCTCCTCGGCCAGAGCACTCCGCGCTCCGCGCCGGAAGGGTCATCGTACACAGAAGACTCCGCGCCGGTTCCTGCGCCCGAGTCGGCTACGTCGACGGAAAGCGCACCGACCTCGATGAGAGCGTCGATCCACCGCTGCGCGGCCGCGGCGTCGGCGTGGAAGCGCAATGCGAGGAAGGGCATGCGCGCAGGGGAGCCCGTCCGGGTGGTTACGCCGCCTGCTTGCGCTTCGCCATCCGCTGCTCGAGGTAGTGGATCGACGTTCCGCCGCGCAGGAACGAATCCTCGAGCAGCAGTTCCTGGTGCAGCGGGATGTTGGTCTTGATGCCTTCGATGATCATCTCGGAGAGCGCGACGCGCATGCGCGCGATCGCCTGCTCGCGCGTATCGCCGTAGGCGATTACCTTCCCCAGCATTGAATCGTAGTTCGGCGGCACGAAGTAGTTCTGGTAGATGTGCGAGTCGACGCGGATGCCGGGTCCACCGGGGGCGTGATACGAGGTGATGCGCCCGGGCGACGGCGCGAAGGTCTCGGGATCCTCGGCGTTGATGCGGCATTCGATTGCGTGGCCACGGCGCACGATATCGCGCTGCCGAAACGCGAGCTTTTGCCCGGCCGCCACGCGCAGCTGCTGCTGCACGAGGTCGATGCCGGTGATGAGCTCGGTCACCGGGTGCTCGACCTGAATGCGCGTGTTCATCTCGATGAAGAAGAATTCGCCCTCGTGATAGAGGAACTCGAAGGTTCCGGCTCCGCGATAGTCGAGCTTACGGGACGCCTCGGCGGCGCGCTCGCCGATCCGGGTCAGCGCTCGCACCGGAATGTCCGGCGCCGGGGCTTCCTCGATGATCTTCTGGTGGCGGCGCTGCATCGAGCAGTCGCGCTCGAACAGATGCACCGTATTCTTGTGCTCGTCGGCGAGCACCTGGATCTCGATGTGACGGGGGTTCTCCAGATATTTTTCCATGTACAGCGTCGGGTCGCCGAACGCCGCCGCGGCTTCGGCCCGCGTCAGACTCACGGCGGAGAGCAGCGCCGCTTCGGTGTGCACGACGCGCATGCCGCGGCCGCCACCGCCCCCAGCAGCCTTGATCATCACCGGATACTTGATCTCGCGCGCGAACTTGATCACTTCCTTGGTGTCCTCGGGCAACGCGGTCTCGGAGCCCGGCACGCACGGAACCCCCGCCTTGGTCATGGCGGCCCGGGCGCTTACCTTGTCGCCCATGAGCCTGATTGTTTCGGGACGAGGGCCGATGAATACGAAGCCGCTCTTCTCGACTTTTTCGGCGAAGTCAGCGTTTTCCGACAAGAACCCGTAGCCGGGATGGATCGCCTGGGCGTCCGTCACCTCGGCTGCGCTGATGATCGCCGGGATGTTGAGATAGCTTTGCGCGGAAGCCGCCGGGCCGATGCACACCGATTCGTCCGCGAGGCGCACGTACTTGGCGTCGGCGTCGGCTTCCGAGTGAACGACGACGGTCTTGATGCCGAGCTCGCGGCAGGCGCGCTGGATGCGCAGCGCGATCTCGCCGCGGTTGGCGATGAGCACCTTGTCGAAGAGCTGTCCGGGGGTCTGCGTGGCCACGGTCAATGGAGGCGAAGCGCGGGATGCGCGCGACGGCTTGACGGAAGCGGTGCCGCGATCAGCCGATCACGACGAGCGGCTGCCCGTACTCGACGGGCTGGCCGTTCTCGACCAGGATCGCTTTGACCACACCGGCGCGATCGGCTTCGATTTCGTTCATCAGCTTCATCGCTTCGATGATGCAAAGCGGGTCCCCGACCTGCACCTCGTCGCCGACATCGACGAAGGGCTTCGTGCCCGGCGAGGCGGCGCGATAGAAGGTGCCGACCATGGGCGACTTGACGGCGTGGCCTTCCGGCTCCGCAGCGGGCGCCGGGGTGGCCCCTGACGGTGCATCGAGATCGCCGGGCGGGGGCACGACGCCCGGCGTGCTCGCCGCAGCAGCCGAGGGCGCCCCGTGGACGGGCGGCATCGAGCGAGTGATCCTGACGCGCTCCTCGCCCTCCGAAATTTCGAGCTCCGCGATACCCGAACTCTCGACCAGCTCGATCAAGGTCTTCAGCTTGCGCAGATCCATAGGCCGAGCTTTCCGGGGTCGCTGTCGCCAGACTTTTAGCGAGCGTTCAGGCGGCGTAAGACGTAAGCGAGCGCTAACTCGTAGCCCTGGGCGCCTAGCCCGACAATGGTGCCCGCCGCTTTGTCCGAGAAATACGAATGGTGCCGGAAGGGTTCGCGCGCGTGGATGTTGGACAGATGAATTTCCACGAACGGGATCGCTATCCCGGTCAGGGCATCCCGCAAGGCAACGCTCGTATGGGTGAAGCCGGCCGGGTTGATGAGGATGAACGCCACGCCTTCCTCGCGTGCGGCATGTAGCCGGTCGACGAGGACGCCTTCGTGATTGCTCTGTACAGCGGCGAGCTCGACCCCCGCCGCCTCCGCCTGGATGGCAAGCCGGCGATTGATATCGGCCAAAGTGTCGCGGCCGTAGACGGCGGGCTCGCGCGTGCCGAGCAGATTCAGGTTCGGCCCGTGCAGGACGAGGATCTTGCGTTGCCTGCCTTTGCCTTTTCCGGCGCCAGCTCGAGGCCGGCCCTGATCCCTCGTCGCCATTCCCCCTTGCCCGCCCTTTTTCGCTTCGTCCAGCGAAGTTTGCCGCAGATAGCAGCAAATTGTCCAGCGTTAGCGGTATTTAATCTTTGGATGCCGCCTGCAGGTCCAGCTCCGGAAGCGAAATACGTGCCCGGGCCGCGCAATGCTGATCAGCCCCGTCGAATCGGTTACCAAGCGCCAAAATGCATCGACAATTTTGAGGAGTATTCACAGAAGATCACCGAGGATAGCCCTCAATCGCTCCATTTTTACCGGTCCCAGATAGGTCTGAGCGATGCGTCCCTGGCGGTTGATAACGATGGTGAAGGGGAGTGCCGCGAGCCGGTTGCCAAGGGTTTGGGATAGGTCGATGGCATCGTAACCGCCGATGAGCGCCGGATAGTTGAGCTGCAACTCCTTGGCGAAGCGATCGACCTTTTCCGGCTGATCGACCGCGATGCCAACGAACTGCAAGCCACGGGGGCCAAGCTCCCTCTGCACTCGGACGAATTCCGGCATCTCCTCGCGACACGGCTCGCACCAGGTAGCCCAGAAGTTGACGACGACCACCTTGCCTCGCCACTGACTGAGCGCTTGCTTCTCGCCTTTCGTATCCGGAAGAGACAGGGCGAGCAGGTTCTCTGCGGAGGGTGGCGCCCGATCCCAGATCGCCAGAGCGACCCCGGCGGCGAGGGCGAGCGCGGCGACGACGGCCAATGCCAGTCGGGTCGGGTGCTTCATCATTCGGGCCCGCGCGACGCGGGACGCATCGAGCGTCGTCAGTTGAACCAGGGTTTCTTCGGGCCGCCGTCGGGCGCCGCCGGCGCAACGCTACCCTCGGGAAGCGCAAGGGTCACCCGTTGGACCGTCGGCGGATAGCACAGTCCGATGTCGGCGCAGCCCTGCGACTCGGCCGCGATCACCACGTGCTGGCCGGGCTTTGCATCGGCGAGCCCCAGTTTGACCACGACGTCGCCGCGATAGGTTTCGACCCGGCCGAAGAACTGGTCCTCCTTGACCTTCCCGTTGGGCAGAGCCGGGACCGACAACCCGGCGGAGGCGGGCTCGACGGCAAAGTGGACCTTGTCGCGGTAAAGATAGTAGCCGTCGGCAATGAAGAACCGGGCCTCGATCGTCCGTGCGTCGACGAGCTTTGCGCTGAATCGGAACGCCTTGTCGGGCGGCAGCGGGTTAACCTGCGCCGCCGCCGGCAGGGCCACGGCCAATCCGAGCGCCGCCAAGAGCACTCGCCAGTGCCGGTCAGACGGCGACGGGCGCGGTCTCGGCGATGATCCAGTCGAGGTAGGCAGCCGATCCATCGGTGATGGGGACAGCGACGATTTCCGGAAGTTCGTACGGGTGGCGCCGGCGGATGGCCTCTTCCACGCGAGCAAAGAGCTCGTTACGGGTCTTGATTGCGAGCGGAGTCTCCTCGGCCGTTTCGATTTCGCCGCGCCAGTGATACAGTGATTGCAGTGTTGCGCCGATCTGAACGCAAGCCGCGAGGCGCGCTTCGAGCAACTCGCGCGCAAGCGCTTCGGCGCCCGCGCGGTTGGGCAGTGTGGTCAACACGAGCAGTGCCGTCGACAATGTGGTTGGAGTGCTCATGCGTTTTATCGCGCTACTGATTGTACTGAGTTTCCCGGTTCTCGACGTGCTGGCGACCATTCGCTTCGCGCGCTGGACCGGCGTCCCCACCACGATATGGCTCGCGGCATCCGCGCTCGCGGGTCTGGCCCTCCTGCGCCACGAGCGCGTGGCTTTCCGCGCCAGGACGCTCGCGGCGCTGCGCGGCGACCGGCCGTTGCTGCGCGCGCAGCTCGACAGCGGGCGCAAGATCCTTGCCGCTCTGCTGCTCATTCTTCCCGGCGTCGTATCGGATCTCGTGGCGCTGCTCCTGCTGCTCCTGCCTTTCAACCTCGGCGCGCCCTTGAGGCCGCAGGCGGCCGGCATGGGCCGCAGCTTTGGTCGGAATGCACTCGACGGGCAATATCGCCGCGTCGATTAGCGTCGAGCAGGAAAGTGTCGCCAATCGGACAAGGAAGCTAAGGGCCGTAGAGCGTCGGCTGCGGTTTGCGCGCTCGCCAGTAAGCCCACAGCAACAGCACGATGCCGGCGACGATCATCGGCAACGACAGCCACTGCCCCATCGAGAGACCGAGCGCGAGCGTGCCGAGAAAATTGTCGGGCTCGCGTGCGTATTCGGCGAGGAAGCGGAACGCGCCATAGCCGAGCAGAAAGAGCCCGGAGACCGCGCCGACCGGGCGCCGCCGTCGCGCATAAACCCACAACACGATGAAGAGCAGAACGCCCTCGAGCGCGAACTCGTAGAGCTGCGATGGGTGACGCGGCGCCAGGTCGACCTGCGGGAACACCATGCCCCAGGGCAGATCCGTCGGGCGGCCCCACAGCTCGCCGTTGATGAAGTTGCCGAGGCGGCCGGCGGCAAGCCCCAGCGGACACAGCGGCGCGACGAAGTCGGTAACTTCCAGCCACCGTTTGTGACGGCGATGCGCGAACCACGCGAGCGCGAGGAGCACGCCGATAAAGCCGCCGTGGAAGCTCATGCCGCCCTGCCACACCGCGACGATCTCCAGCGGATGCGCGAGGTAGTAGAGCGGCTTGTAGAAGAGCACGTAGCCGAGGCGACCTCCTATGATCACGCCGAAGACCCCGTAGAAGAGCATGTCGTCGACGTCGCGCGGATGCCAGCCGGTCAGCAGGTTCTGCCGTGCGCGAATCTTCCCGAGCACGACGAAGAGCACGAAGCCGACGAGATACATGAGCCCGTACCAGCGCACGGCGAGCGGCCCGATGTGCAGTGCAACCGGATCGAACTGCGGATGAACGAGCATCGGTGAATAGCGCGCCTCGCGCGCGCGACGGGCTTTGTTAGAATCGATCGATTATACGAGAGAGGGTAACGCGATGCCGAGCAACCGCCGCAGTCGCATCATCACGCAGGGCGTGGCCCGCTCGCCCAATCGCGCCATGCTGCGCGCAGTGGGCTTCAGCGACTCCGACTTCAACAAGCCGATCGTCGGCGTGGCGAACGGCCACAGCACGATGAATCCGTGCAACGCGGGCATCCAGCCTCTCGTCGACCGCGCGATGACCGCGCTCAAGGACGCGGGCGCGATGCCGCAGGTTTTCGGCTTCCCAACGGTCACCGACGGCATCGGCATGGGTACCGAGGGAATGAAGTACTCGCTCGTCTCGCGCGAAGTGATCGCCGACGCGATCGAAGTCGCTGTCAATGGTCAATGCATGGACGGCGTGGTGTGTGTCGGCGGCTGCGACAAGAACATGCCGGGCAGCATGATGGCGATGGCGCGCATTAACGTGCCGGGTATCTTCGTCTATGCGGGAACGATCAAGCCGGGATTCTGGAAGGGTGAGAAGCTAACGATCGTGAGTCCCTTCGAAGCAGTCGGCTCGTTCAGCGCCGGCAAGATGAGCAAGGAGGATTTCGACGGCATCGAAAGGAACGCCTGCCCCACGGTAGGCGCCTGCGGCGGACAGTACACTGCGAACACGATGTCCTCGTCGTTCGAGGCGCTGGGGATGAGCCTTCTCGGCAGCTCGCAGATCGCCTCTCCCGATCCGGAGAAGGCCGACTCGGCGGCGGCATCCGCACGAGCCCTCGTCCACGCGATCGAACGCGATCTGAAGCCGCGCGACATCATCACGCGCAAGTCGATCGAGAACGCAATCGCTCTGGTGATGGCGACCGGCGGCTCGACCAACGCCGTGCTGCACTATCTCGCGATCGCCGCCGCGGCGGGCGTCGAATGGACGATCGACGATTTCGAGCGCGTGCGCCAGCGTGTTCCCGTGCTCTGCGAGCTGAAGCCATCGGGTCGCTTCGTCGCCACGGACTTTCACGCCGCCGGCGGCGTGCCGCAGGTGCTGCGCATGCTCCTCGATCACGACCTTATTCACGGCGAATGCATGACCATTACCGGACGCACGCTCGGGGACGAACTTGCGTCGGTCGCGCCGGAGCCCCGCCCGGATCAGGAGGTGATCCGGCCGTGGTCGCGCCCGGTCTACCGACAGGGGCATCTTGCGATCCTGCGGGGCAATCTGGCGCCCGAAGGCTGTGTCGCCAAGATCGCGGGCTTGAAGCAGCGCTCGATCACGGGCCCGGCGCGTGTGTTCGATTCGGAGCCGGCGTGTCTGGATGCGATCATGGCAGGGAAGATCCGCGCCGGCGACGTGATCGTGATCCGTTACGAGGGTCCGCAGGGCGGCCCGGGGATGCGCGAAATGCTCGCGCCGACTTCGGCGCTCATCGGCCAGGGGCTCGGCGAGAGCGTCGGGCTGATCACCGACGGGCGCTTTTCGGGGGGAACCTGGGGCATGGTGGTCGGACACGTCGCGCCCGAAGCCTACGTGGGCGGCGCCATCGCGCTTGTCGAAGAAGGCGACTCGATCACGATCGACGCCGATCGACTCCTCGTGGAGGTCAACGTAGCCGACGCCGAGCTCGCGCACCGCCGCGAACGCTGGAAGGCTCCGCCGCCGCGCTACACGCACGGCGTGCTGGCCAAGTACATGAAGCTCGTTTCGACGGCGAGCATCGGCGCCATCACCGATCGGCTTTGAAATGGAAGGGTTCGCCTCGCCGGCTGTTCGCCGAAGGAAGCGCCAGGTTCGCCAGGACTGCACTCGGATTTGGCGACCGACAACGGAGACCAGGATGTGCGTCATGCATGTTCGCGCCAAAGGGCTGTTGCTCTGCTGTCTCTTCGCGCTCGGCGCGCTCGCCGGGTGCGGCGGCGGAGCCGGCGGACCGGTCGGCGGCGCCGCCGCGGGAGCTTCGGCGGGCCCACCAGTGCCGGCGCCCACGCTCGCGGTCGGCGATCGCTGGCAATACCGGATCACCGACAACCTGCGCCGCGGCGCGGTGACCATGCTCGACGCGCAGGTCGTATCGATCGCGAACGGCGTGGCGACGCTGCGGCTCGTCTACACCGATCAGCGGGGACCCAGCGAACGCACCGAGGAAATCGATGCCAGCGGCGGGCTCGTCTTGGGCTCGCTGAAAGAGGAACTGACGCGCCGCTTCCCGACGCCGATCGAGCTTTACGATTTCCCCCTCCAGGCAGGCACGAGCTGGCGGCAGACCGTGAACACGACGAGCCCGGACACGGGGCTGCCGGCGCAGATTCTCGTCTACGGCACCGTGCAGGCCTCGAGCCAGGTGAGCGTGCCCGCCGGCAGCTACGATACAATTTATTTGTTTCGCGTGATCCAGCTCGACGACGAGCAGTTCTGGCGCTCGCGCACCGATCGGCGGGATTTCGTGTGGTACGCGCCTCAGGTCAAGACCGCGGTCCGCGAGACGCACGACGCCTCGTATGTGCTGCGCGGGGGCGGCGCGCTTTCCGTGGTGCGCACCGAGAACACGACGCGCGATCTCGTCTCGTTCCAACCCGGTACGCGCTGACCGGCCGGATGAATGCCGTGCGCCGGACCGACGGTTGTTCACCTTTGCTCATCGGCGCTTGCGTGCTCGCGCTCGCGAGCATAAGTGGCTGCGGCCTCGCTCCGGTGGCGGCGCCCGTCGACGCGCCGAGACTCGTCGTCGGGGATCACTGGCAGTATCGCGTCATCGACCAGCTGCGCCGCAGCGCGGTTTCCCGGGTCGACCTGGAAGTCATCTCGGTGTCAGGCAATACGGCGAGGATCCACGTCGACTACGACGACGGCGGCGCTCGTGGCGAACGGGTCGACCAGATCGATGCCGATGGAGGCTTGCGCGCCGGCGCGCTGTGGCATGAGCAACCACGGCCGTTCGATCCACCGGCGCAACTGCTTGCCTTTCCTCTCGAGCAGGGCAAGACATGGCGGGAGACGATCGAGACGTTCAGGAAGGATACCGAGCTCAAGGATCAGGTTTCGATTTACGGCCGGGTCGAAGGACGCCGCATGACGAGCGTTCCCGCGGGTGGATTCGACGCCGTCTACGTCTATCGCATCATCCAGCTCGACGACGAGGAGTTCTGGCGGACGCGAACGACGCGTCGCGATGCGATCTGGTACTCGCCCGAAGTCAAGGCGCCGGTGCGCGAAGCACGCGAAGCGGAATACACCGAGATCGGCGGCCCGGACATGGCAACGGTGCGCACGGAATCGACGGTGCGCGAGCTCGTCTCCTTCCGTCCCGGCGCCCGACCCTAGTTCTCGATCGCTACGACAAACCGAGGCGCCGCCAGATGAGGGTGGTCGCCGCCGCCTGATTGAGCGTGTAGAAGTGCAATCCCGGCGCGCCGTGTGCGAGCAGGTCCGCGCACAGATCGGTCACCACGTCGAGACCGAAGGCGCGAATTGAGGCCGCATCGTCGCCGAAGCTTTCCATCTTGCGCCGGATCCAGCGCGGGATTTCCGCGCCGCACGCGTCCGAGAAGCGCGCGAGCTTCGAGAAGCTCAGAATCGGCATCACGCCCGGAACGATCGGAGCATGGATGCCGAGCGCGCGTGCGCCGTCGACGAAATGGTAATAGCTGTCGGCATTGAAGAAGTACTGCGTGATCGCCGAATTCGCGCCAGCGTCGAACTTGCGCTTGAAGTGCAGCAGATCTTCCTGGGGGTTGCGCGCCTGCGGATGATACTCGGGGTAGCAGGCCACCTCGACGTGGAACCAGTCGCCGGTGGTCGCGCGGATGAACTCGACCAGCTCGTTCGCGTAGTGGAACTCACCCGCATCGGCGGTGCCCGATGGGAGATCGCCGCGAAGGGCGACGAGGTGCCCGATGCCGTGCTCGCGATAGGTCGCGAGCGTGGCGCGGATGTTCTCCCGGGTGGAGCCGATACAGGAGATGTGCGGCGCGGCGCGCTGGCCAGCAGCCTGAATCTCAAGCACCGTGGCGAGCGTGCGATCGCGGGTCGAGCCACCGGCGCCGAAGGTGACGGAAAAGAACTTGGGCCCTAGCTCGGCGAGCTGCGCCCGCGTCGCCGCAAGCTTCTTCGCTCCCTCGGGTGTGGCCGGCGGGAAGAACTCGAAACTGAAGATGCGGTCCGCCGCGCTCGTCACGTCCGCCCTTCGCAAAACGGCTTGAGCGCGGCGTAGATCGTTGCGTTGACCGGCGCGTCGAGGCTGCGCTCGCGGGCCATGCGCGCCACCGCGCCGGCAAGCCACGGCGCCTCGAGCCGCCGCCCGGCTTCGAGATCGTGCAGCATCGAGGACTTCATCTCGGCGGGCAGGCCGTCGGCGAAGGCGAGCTGTTTCGCCGCAAAGTCGCTGGGCAGCTCGATGCCGCAGGCGCGCGCGAGCGCGCAGTTCTCGGCGATCGCTGCGGCGAGCGCGGTGCGCATGTCGGGATCGCTGCGAATCGGGCCGATCGGGCACCGCGTGACGCTCGTGAGCCCCGACATCGCGGCGAGAAAAACGAATTTCTCCCACACAATGCGACGCACGTCATCGACGAGCTCGGCATCGATCTTCGCCCCGACACAGGCCGCATGAAAGGCTTTGACGGTATCCGTCTGAGAAGGCAGGAGCGAACCGAAGCGGAGCCGCGCCATCGTGCCGGTGTGCCGGATCGTTCCCGGCGCGGAGATCGTCGCCGCGATGTAGGCTGCGCCGCCCACAACATGCTCGGCTCCCAGAACGTTTCCGATGCGCTCGATGCTCTCCACACCGTTCTGGAACGGCATGATCACTCCACCGCCGACGACGAGAGGCCGCGCCGCCGCAGCCGCGGTCTCGGTGTCCCAGAGCTTGACGGTGAAAATGACCACATTGGCACGCCCGAGCGTTTGAGGGTCATCGCTCGCCTGCGGCTTCTCGAGATGAATGTCGCCCAGCGCGCTCTTCACCCTGAGTCCGCCGCGGCGTATGGCTTCGAGATGCCGTCCGCGCGCGACGAATGCTACGTCGTTGCCCGCTGCGGCGAGCCGCGCGCCGAAATAGCCACCCACACCGCCAGCGCCGAAAACGACGATCCTCATGCTCCGCTTTCCTGCTTGCTCACAAGGATCGTTGGTCGCGGCGCAGCAGCAAGACTGACAGCGCCCAGGAGATGATGCTGTACAGGATCGCGCCACCGACCGCGGACCAGAACCCCGCCACGTGGAAGCCCTCCATCCACGAGCCCACGGCCCAGAACAGGAGCCCGTTGATCACGAAGATGAATAGCCCCAGAGTCAACAGCGTCGCCGGGAGCGTGAGCAGGATCAGGATCGGGCGGATGAAGGTATTGATGAGCCCGAGCACGAGCGCGGCGATCAGCGCCGCGGCGAACGAATCCACACGGATCGACGACATGAGGTAGGGCAGCGCCAGCAGCGCCGTCGTGTTGATGAGCCACGCGAGCAGAAGTCGCATCGAGACTCTCCTAGTAGCGATACGTCTCTTGCTTGTACGGGCCTTCCCTGTCGACGCCGATGTAGCGCGCCTGCCGGTCCGAGAGCTCGGTCAGCATCGCGCCGAGCTTCTTCAACTGCAGCCGCGCGACCTTCTCGTCGAGGTGCTTGGGCAGCACGTAAACGCCCACCGGGTACTTGCTCCCGCCGCTACGCGCATCGCTCCACAATTCGATCTGCGCCATCACCTGGTTGGTGAAGGAGCTGGACATCACGTAGCTCGGATGCCCCGTCGCGCAGCCCAGGTTCACCAGCCGCCCTTCGGCGAGCAGGATGATGCGCTTGCTGTCCGGGAAGATGACGTGATCGACCTGCGGCTTGATGTTCTCCCACGGGTACGCGCGCAGCGAGGCGACGTCGATCTCGTTGTCGAAGTGGCCGATGTTGCACACGATCGCGTTGTGCTTCATCCGTCGCATGTGCTCGTGGGTGATGACGTCGATGTTGCCGGTCGCCGAGACGAAGATGTCCGCCTTGTCGCAGGCATAGTCCATGGTTACGACGCGGTAGCCTTCCATCGAGGCCTGCAGCGCGCAGATCGGATCGATCTCCGCGACCCACACCTGCGCCGAGAGAGCGCGCAGCGCCTGCGCCGAGCCCTTGCCGACGTCGCCGTAGCCGTTCACGACCGCTATCTTGCCGGCGATCATCACGTCGGTCGCGCGCTTGATGCCGTCGACGAGCGATTCACGGCAGCCGTAGAGGTTGTCGAATTTGGACTTGGTGACCGAGTCGTTGACGTTGATCGCGGGGAAGCCGAGTCGACCTTCCTTGTGCATCTGATACAGGCGCTTCACGCCGGTGGTGGTCTCTTCGGTGACGCCCTTGATGTTCGCGCCGACGCGCGAATAGAAATGCGGGTCGGCTTCGAGCCGCTTCGCGATCGCGGCGAAGAGCGCGGACTCCTCGTCGCTCGTCGGGTGCGAGATCGCGCTGCGGTCGGCTTCGGCTCGCGTCCCGAGATGCACGAGAAGCGTCGCGTCGCCGCCGTCATCGAGAATCATGTTCGGCGTGCCGCCGTCCGCCCAGGCGAAGATGCGGTGCGTAAATTCCCAGTATTCAGCGAGCGTTTCTCCCTTGTAGGCGAACACCGGCGTGCCCGAGGCGGCGACCGCCGCCGCGGCATGATCCTGCGTCGAATAGATGTTGCACGACGCCCAGCGCACTTCGGCGCCCAGCGCCTGCAGCGTCTCGATCAGCACGGCGGTCTGGATCGTCATGTGCAGCGATCCGGCGATGCGCGCACCGCGCAGCGGCTGCTCGGGCGCGAACTCCTCGCGGATGGCCATCAGCCCCGGCATCTCGGTTTCGGCGATCGCGATCTCCTTGCGGCCCCAGCTGCCGAGACCGAGATCGGCAACCTTGAAATCAGCGAAATTTTTCGTTTCGGACACAGCGTTCATGAGTCGCTCCTTGTCGAGGACCACGCTGCGGGGAGATCGGCTCTCGTCACCCCGCGCGCGAGTCGCGGTTCAACGAGCGCCGTTGCAATCGGAAGACCCCGAGCCTGGCAGGTGGGGGCCCGTTATGACCGGGCTGCCGCCTGTTGCAACGCTCCTCGGGGCGAGCGGGAATTATAGCGCAGCCCGCGCAGGCGCGCGACTCAAACGCGGCCGTCGGGCGCCGTGCTCACGTCGCGCGGCTGGGCGAGGAGCGCATTGACCAGGCTCGATTCACGCTTGTAGAACCCTTCGGTGTGGAAGGTTTCCTCGAGCGAGAAGAGCTCGTAGTCCAGATGGTGGCAAAGCTCGTGGATCAAGGTGCGCAGGAAGGTGCGAAAGGCGACCACCTGCTTGCGCTGCGCGGTGCGCATCCATACCGTGATTCGCGCCGGCGCGCCCCTCTCCGCCGGCTCGTACAGGCCGTGCAACTCGCCGTAGCCGTCGGCGGGACGCTTCGCCAGGACGCGCACCGTGACCCCGGGCACGCGATAGCCGCTCGCGAGCGAGTCGATCAGACGCGCGCTTTCGCGCTGGACCGCAGCGCGATCGTCGGCGCGAAGCGCAGCCTCAATGCCGAGGATGCCCGCCCCCAGCTCGAGGCCGCGCGGCAGCCCGAGCGTTTCGATGGCGTCGCTCTTGCGGTAGATTTCCTTGTTCGCGCGCGACAGTCGGTCGTAGTAGGCGAAGCGCATCTCTTACTCGGCTGCTAAACTTCCCTTGGAGGACAAGGATAGTGAATCTGATCCTGCCGCGGCTGCGGGACCTCGGCGACTTCGAGGTCCGGCGCCTCCTGCCGGCGTTCCCGAACAAGATGGTCGGACCGTTCATCTTCTTCGATCATTTCGGCCCGGTGTCGTTCGGGCGCGGCAAGGGAGCGGACGTGCGCCCGCATCCGCACATCGGGCTTGCCACCGTCACCTATCTCTTCGAAGGCGCCATGATTCATCGCGACAGCCTCGGCTCGGTTCAGCGCATCGAGCCCGGCGACGTCAACTGGATGACCGCGGGCAGCGGCATCGTTCACTCGGAGCGCACACCGCCCGACGAACGCACGGGCGGGCGGCGCCTGCACGGACTCCAGACCTGGGTCGCACTGCCGCAGGACCGCGAGCGCATCGATCCATCCTTCAGCCATCAGCCGAAGGCTTCGCTGCCGCAGATTCGCTTTCCCGGCGTGACGATGCGGCTGCTCGCCGGGTCGGCTTTCGGCAGCCGGGCGCCGACGCCGACCTTCTCGCCGATCTTTTACCTCGCGGTCGAGATGGCCGAGGGTGCGAGCTTCGATCTTCCGCCGGAGCATGAGGAGCGCAGCGCCTACGCCATCGAGGGCGAGCTGACGATTGCCGACGAGAGCGTTCCCCTGCATCATCTCGCCGTCCTCCCGGCGGGCGAGAGCGTGCGCATCCGGGCGACAAAGCCTTCGCGCCTCGTGCTTCTCGGCGGCGCCAGGATGGACGGCGATCGGCTGATCTGGTGGAACTTCGTCGCCAGCTCGCGCGCGCTGATCGACGAAGCGAGCACGCGCTGGCGCGCGCAGGCTTTTCCTGCCGTTCCCGGCGAGACCGAGTTCATCCCGCTGCCGGAGCGCTGACGAAAAGTCCGGCGCGTCAGGCCCTGCTTAGCACTTCTACGTCACGCGGCGATAACCCGACCGCGGCCTTGAGCTGCTCGGCGCGGTCGATCGCCTCCCAGGTGAACTCGGGCTCGTCGCGGCCGAAGTGCCCGTACGCCGCCGTCTTAACGTAGATGGGACGCAAGAGATCGAGCATCTGGATGATCCCCTTGGGGCGCAGGTCGAAATGCTTGGTCACGAGCGTCGCGATCTTCTCGTCCGGAATGCGTCCGGTGCCCTCGGTATACACCGTCACGTTGATCGGCTGCGCCACGCCGATCGCATAGGAGAGCTGCACCTGACATTGCCGCGCGATGCCCGAAGCAACGATGTTCTTGGCGACGTAGCGCGCGGCGTAGGCCCCGGAGCGGTCGACCTTCGACGGATCCTTGCCGGAGAACGCGCCGCCGCCGTGCGGCGCCGCGCCGCCGTAGGTGTCGACGATGATTTTGCGACCGGTGAGGCCGGCATCGCCGTGCGGCCCGCCGATTTCGAAGCGTCCGGTCGGGTTGACGAGGAAGCGGGTTTTGCCGAGCATCTCGGCCGGCAACACCGGCTTGATGATCTCCTCGATCACCGCCTCCGCGAGCTCCTTCTGTTTATGATTCATGCTCGGGTGATGCTGCGTGGAGAGGACCACGGTGTCGATCGCTCTCGGGCGGCCGTCGACGTAGCGAACGGTGATCTGCGATTTCGCATCCGGCCGCAGCCACGGCAGGCGGCCGTCGCGGCGCACCTCGCTCTGCCGTTGCACGAGGCGGTGCGCGTAATAGATCGGGAACGGCATCAGCGTCGGCGTCTCGTCGCACGCGTAGCCGAACATCAGGCCCTGGTCGCCGGCGCCCTGATTCATGTATTCCTCGGAGGTACGGTCGACACCGCGCGCGATGTCGGGCGACTGGCGGCCGTAGCACACCATGACCGCGCAGCCCTCCGCATCGAAGCGAAGCTCCGGGTCGGTGTAGCCGATCTTGTGGATCGTGTCGCGCGCGATGCGTGCGTAGTCGTGCTTGTGATCAGTGGTGATCTCGCCAGTCATCACGACGAGCCCGGTCGATACCAGCGTTTCCGCCGCCACCCGTCCATGCGGATCCCGCGCTAGAATCGCATCGAGGACCGCGTCGGAGATCTGGTCGGCAACCTTGTCGGGGTGGCCTTCCGAAACTGATTCCGACGTGAATAGAAATTCGCTCATCACCGCTCCGTGCGCAGCCTGCGCGTCGCCTCGATTGGGGTTCGTCCGCCTTCGCCGATTGCGATGGACCTGAGCTGGGCTCAGTGGGTTGATGCCGGCGCGGCGCAATGCAAAGGTGCGAAGTTTACCAAA
>DATJWL010000080.1:0-3112 GCA_035501215.1 Casimicrobiaceae bacterium | reverse complement strand
GGAGATTGCCACATCTGTGCGTCGCGCGATGCGAAAACGTCGCCCAGGAGGGTGACATCAACGTGACACTTCCAGTCGCGCGCAGATGCGGTTGTTCAGTTCAACTCAGCGTGCGGCGCCCCACACCGGATGCAAGCCGTGCCTCTCGAGGAGCCGTCGGAAGCGCGGATCCGCGCGCAAGGGCTCGAAGGTCCGGTCGACGGGCGCGCAGACGAAGTTCATGTCCCGCTGCGCCGCCGCCCGGCTCAGCCAATCGATCGCCGCCTTGGTGTCGCCGAGCCGCGCGTGGATCATCGCGACCTGGTAGGGCGGCAGGTGCGCCCGGCGCCGGTTGCGCGTGAGCCGCGCGAGCCGTGCGCGGGCGACCTTGGTGCGTCCGGTCTGCGCCTCGACCTGAGACAGCCCGACCTCGCCGATGGTGAGCGTCGGGTGCGCCTTGGCGAGTTCGGCGAAGAGCCGCTCGGCCCGGCTCATGTCGCCCCGCCACAGGTGCGCGGTCGCGAGCAGCACGCGCGCGACGAGATGCCGCGGCTCGATCTCGACGATCGCCGCGAGCTCCGCGATCGCCCGTGCGTCGTCGCCCGCGTAGAGCGCGACCAGTGCGTGATGCGTGCGCAGCTTTAGGTCCAGCGGATCGAGCTCGCGCGCAAACCAATATTGATCGTCGGCTTCGGCGAAGCGCCCGTTCATCATGAGCCCCCATCCGTAGGCGCTGTGGGCGAAGGGCAGGCTCGGCGCGCAGCGGATGCCGCGCAGGTGCGCGAGCTCCGCACGCGCCCAGTCGCGATCGAACGCGCAGGCGACGAAGCCAGAAAGCGCGTGCGCCTCGCCGAGCTCCGGATCGAGCGCGAGTGCGCGGGCAAGCGCGCGCCGGGCACCGGTCAGCAGTCCGTTGGCCGGCGCAGCGGTCATGCCGACGAGGTTGACGAGCGCGCGTCCCAGCGCGCAGTGCGCGAGCGCGAAGTTCGCATCGAGCGCCGTCGCTTCGCGCAAAGCGTCGATCGCTCGCCGGTAGCCCTCGACCGTTTCCAGGCGCAAAAGATAGCGTCCGCTGTCGAAGCGCTCCTGCGCCGCCGCGATGGACGAGCGCCGCACGACCTGCCCGGCGGAAGGCACGCTGCGCAACGTCCCGTCCTCCAGAAACCGGCGCAGCAGCGCAGCGACGACCTCTCGCGCGACGCGCTCCCGGAAAGCCGCCGTCGCCTCGCGCTCGGACGCCTCGATGGCGCCCGACCAGGCGTGATAGCCGTCCACCGAGCGCACCCATTGCAGGACGAGCTTGAGCATGCCGCCCTGCCCGAAGTGCACGCTGCCCTCGAGGAGCGTCGCGGCCCCGAGCTTCTGCCCAATAACGCGGACGTCGGCCACGGCACCGCGAAACCGGAATGCCGACGTCCGCGCGACAACCTTCACGCCCGGGAGCCTCGCGAGCACGTCGGTGATTTCCTCCGCGACTCCGTCGCAGAAAACATCGAGCTCACGATTGCCGGTGAGATTGAGCAGCGGCAGTACTGCGATCGACGGCAGCTTGGCGCCGCCCGCCTGCGGCCGCCGGTGCAGCACAGCCTGGTAGCTCCCTAGCGGAAGCACGATCTCGATTGCCGCCCAGGCGCCTTCGTCGGCGTAGTAGCGCGCGAGCCGCTGGCGTAAGCGGCGCATGGTCACGCGCACGGTCGTGTCGCGGCCCGAGTCGAATCGGCTCGCGCTGCGGCCGAGCACTTCGACCGCGAGCACGCTCTCCTTCAGGCGCTGACCGCGACCCGCGCGCGTCTGCTCGATCAGATAGCGGAGGAGCCGCACCTGGCCGGGCGTGCGGCGAAAGGCGCGGCTCGCCGCCAGGCGCTCCAACTCGACCGCAAGCAGCGCGTCCGGAATGTCGCTGTCCGCGACAGGCATGTCTCCACTACTGCGAGTCACCGCGCGATGCGGCGGTCGGGCGATTCTAGCGCGTCCGTCGTCATTGCACTCGGACTTCTGGAAACACCGCTGCGGACGTCGATTCAAGGCCTGCCGGCGAGCCGAGTTAGCGCTCTCGACCTGTAACGTTCTACAGCGACCGGGATCCGGCTGCGGCACTCCCACGCAATGCCGTGTAGGTCCGCAACCGAGCCTCATCCGTTCGGATGATTTCGAGGGTCCGATGTCCGGCGTAACGTTCACCGCGTTCATCATTCGAATCGCGAAGGGGGAGGGCTCCTGGCAGATCTCGCAAGTCGTCTCGCGCGCGTCCGCGGCGGGATGCTCCCGGCTGCCGCGCTATTCGTCGCCGGGACGCTTGCGGCGCTGCCATGCGAGGGCGCCCTTGTGCTGTGGCGAGGCGCGAGCGTCTCCTTTGCGGAAGCGCTCACAAGCCAGACGATCACGTTCGGCGCGCTGGCCAACCAAACCTACGGTGCTGCCGCGGTCATCGTTAGCGCGACCGCATCCTCGGGGCTTCCCGTTGCCTTTGCGTCGCTCACACCCGCGGTATGCACAGTAAACGGCAACGCAATTACGCTCGCGGCTGCGGGCACCTGCACCATCCAGGCTTCGCAGGCCGGCGACGCAACCTACGCGGTCGCCGCAAGCGTCAATCAGACTTTCACGATCGCGAAAGCAACCCAGACCATTGCCTTCGCCGCGCTCTCTGCCAGGACCTATGGAGATCCGCCATTCACGGTGAGCGCGACGGCTTCCTCCGGGTTGGCAGTCACCTTCTCCTCGAGCACGACCACCATATGCACGGTCAACAGCAGCACCGTGACCATGATCGCCGGCGGAACCTGCACGATCAAGGCTTCGCAGCCGGGCAACGCGAACTATGCCGCCGCGACTGCGGTCAGCCAAAGCTTCAGCGTCGCCAAGCTCAGCCAGACGATCAGTTTCGCGGGGCTCGCGAGCAAGATCTATGGTGATCCGCCTCTTGCAATAAGCGCGACCGCGTCCTCGGGGCTGGCGGTTGCCTTCAGCTCGCTTACCACCACCGTCTGCACGGTGAGCGGGACGACGGTCACGATCAAGACGGGCGGCACCTGCACGATCCAGGCGGCACAGGCAGGCAACGCAATCTACAGCGCGGCGCCGAACGTCAGCCAGAGCTTCAGCGTGGCAAAGATCGATCAGAGCATCACGT
>DATJWL010000079.1:0-5026 GCA_035501215.1 Casimicrobiaceae bacterium | reverse complement strand
GCACGCGCGCGGGCCTGCGCGCCATCGTACTCCTCGTCGACGTGCGCCGCGGCGTGGAGGATGAGGAGCAGCAGCTCGTCGACTTCCTGCGCGAGCCACGACAGACGAGCGATCCGCGGCCGCTCGAGGTGATTCTCGTGGCGACGAAGATAGACAAGCTCGGCGCGGCGGCCCGCAAGCCGGCGATCGAGGCCGTCCGCAAAGGAGCACGCGGTCTCGCCGCAGGCGCATCGGTCATCGGCTTCAGCGCCGTCACGGGCGAGGGGCGCGAGCAGGTGTGGGAGCGCATCCGTCGCGCCCTACTCTGAGACGGGCACGATGTACACGACGGGGCAGGACCTGCGGTACGCGCCCCGCGGTCGCTCCAGCGTGAACGGCTGCTCCCACGCCGGATCGACGTGCGGCGGATTCGGCTCCGTCCCGATCCGGTTGTCGCCGATCCGCCCGAAGTCGATGTGAGGCGGCCGCTGCGAGCGATACGCATCGTCCTGACTCGCCGCGAACACCTGCGGGAACGAGTCCTGGATCGCCGGCGCCGACACGCAGGTGGGGTCGACCACCTGCGCGTTCACCGGCGTGCGCGGGCGCACGTGGCTCTCCTCGCTGCACGAGCAGCATGCGAGCGCCACCCCGAGACCCAGCGCCAGGCGCATGCGGGACGCTCCTGCAAACGAGTCGCCACACCCGCCCACGCATCCAACTGCGCGGAAAGCCGCGCGGCGCGATGTTCGGGGTGCGACGCGCGGCCCCGCCCCCGTGCGAGTCGCCGTTCAAGGAAGCGTCACCTTGCGGGCGGGGAGAAGGTGCGGTAATCGAAGCGTTCCCGACGAAACCGGGCGCATAACTCAGCGGTAGAGTGCGTCCTTCACACGGACGAAGTCACAGGTTCAAATCCTGTTGCGCCCACCCCGTTTCATCCGAGAAAACAAGCGTCTACGAGACACCCCCCACCGCGTTTGCGTCAGGTTTGCATAACGGCGCATCGAGCACGCGGATCAACTCACTGCCGTTGCCCGGTGCCAGGTGCGCGTACCGCATCGTCATCGCGATGGTCGCGTGACCGAGCCATCGCTGGATCTGCGGCGCTGAGCCGGCGGCGAAGGCGCTCACGAAAACCCCGGACGCGCGGGGCCGCCACCCCGCCCCTTGCTCTCGGCTTGCTCTCGGCGGGGTGGCGGCCTCGCGCGCGTGGGTTCCGACAAACGCGCATCGGGACTCAGCCCAGCTCTGTTTGCTCCCACGTAGAGCAGGGTTGCTCGTCTCAGAAGCGCAGCGTCGCCTTGCACCGCGTGGGTTCCAGCAGCAGGTCGAGCGCGCTCTTCGCGCCGACGATGTGGAGGTGAGCGCCGAGCATCGCCTCGAGCGAACATCCCTCGCCGTTGTCCACCGAGATTGCGAGACCGCCGCCGCTCTTGACCGCACGGAGCATCCTCCGATCGTTGTTGCCGTTCCCGAATGCGGCGACGTGCGCGAGATCGAACCCCTTCACAATCCGCTCCTTGGCCGTGTCGTGCCTACCCTTCGGGAGGACGCGGGGCTCGACGATCCCTCGCAGCTCATTGGCGGCGGTGCCGAACGAGTCGGCCGTGACGACGTGCACATCCACGCGCCGGAGAAGCCTCCGAAGCCGCTTGCGGACGCCAGCGGCGAGCTTGCCGCCGCAGGCCAGCGTCCCCGTGTAGTCGCTGACGATGGTGTGGATCGTGCGGCTACCGAAGTTCGGGATCTCGATTGTGATGCCGGGCTTCCTCTTTCGCATCGCAGGATCCTACGGCCATTGAGAAACAGGCGCGCACCTCCGCGCGCCACTGGCAAACTCGGGCGCGCAATCGCTCACCGGCGGGAGCCACCAGCGTCGTGCGCGAGAGCGACGGCCCACCCAGGGAACTCCTCGGCCCACAGCTCTCGGCTTGCCAGCACGATCTGCCGTGGTCCCTCCGCAAGAGCAACGATCCTCGCGCCGACCGGAGCGGCCGAGGCCACCTCCATCGCAATGACCTGCGCGATGCTCGTTGCCTGCACCGTCGCCAGCTCGACTCCGTCGCGCGTGACGATTCGATACGTCCTCATCTCGCTGCACGCGGGGAGCAAGTGCGATGCCGAGCCGCCTCGGCTTTGGCTGTCCGGCGCGGCCTTGCGCCCGGCGAATGATCGCTGTACGCCATGGCTCGGCGGTGGAGTCCGCCGACAAACGTGGCGCAGAACCTGCGCCGCCAATGACTCCTGGGGCATCACCCATGCCGCAGGAGCCCAGCTTCCTGCGGCTCGCACGAGGAGGCTGAGATGCAGATCAAGGAAGTGCGGGCTCGCTGGATTCTCGACTCTCGAGGGCTCCCCACCGTCGAGGCGGATGTCGTGCTGGAAGGCGGTGTGCGCGGCCGCGCCGCCATCCCGTCGGGTGCGTCGACCGGTAGCCGTGAAGCCGTGGAGCTTCGCGATGGGGACAAGCGCCGCTTCGCCGGCAAGGGCGTCACGAAGGCCGTCGGACACGTGAACAACGAGATTGCGCGCGCGGTCGTGGGGAAGGACGCGGCCGACCAGGCTGGCATCGATCGCATCCTGCGCGACCTCGACGGGACCGAGCAGAAGGCCCGCCTGGGCGCCAACGCGATCCTCGCCGTCTCCCTCGCCACGGCGAGGGCGCGGGCGCTTGCCGACCGGCAGCCGCTCTACCGTGCACTGGCGCCCGGCGCGAACGAATGGGTCATGCCCGTGCCGATGTTCAACGTGCTCAACGGAGGTGTGCACGCCGAGAGCGTCGACTTCCAGGAGTTCATGATCGCGCCGGTGGGCGCGCCGACCTTCCGCGATGCGCTGGAGATGGGGGCCGAGACGTATCAGGCGCTCAAGTCCATCCTGAAGGAGTCCGGCTACTCCACCTCGGTCGGTGACGAGGGCGGCTTCGCCCCCGCGATCAAGGCGAACGTCGAGGCGGTGCAGCTCGTGCTCAAGGCCATCGAGCGCGCGGGCTTCAAGCCGGGGCAGGACATCGTGATCGCGCTCGATCCCGCTGCGAGCGAGTTCTACGAAGACGGTCGCTACGTCTTCAAGCGCGCCGGAGGCCGCGAGTACAGCTCCGAGCAGATGGTCGACCTCTACGAGGACTGGGTCCGCCAGTTCCCCATCGCATCGATCGAGGATGGACTCGCCGAGTACGACTGGATGGGATGGGGGCTGCTGACCGAGCGCCTGGGCGGCCGCATCCAGCTCGTCGGCGACGACATCTTCGTCACGCAGGCGCCCATTCTGCAAAAGGGCATCGGCCAGGGCATCGCCAACGCGATCCTCATCAAACTCAACCAGGTCGGGACGCTGACCGAGACGCTGCAGACGATGCAGGTCGCGCGCGACGCTGGCTACCGATGCGTCGTCAGCCACCGGTCGGGCGAGACGACCGACGATTTCATAGCCGACTTCGTGGTGGCCACCGGCGCCGGGCAGATCAAGACCGGCGCTCCGTGTCGCGGCGAGCGCGTGGCGAAGTACAACCAGCTCGCGCGCATCGAGGAGGAATTGGGCGCGTCCGCACGGTACGCGGGAGCCAGCGTCTTCGCCCGATCGGCGCGCACTCCCAGCCGATCCCGATGAGCGACCGCGCCAGCAAGACGCGGTGGCTCAACTCGACGGTCCTTGGGATCGGACGCGCAAGCCTCTTCTCGGACACAGGGCACGAGATGGCGACGGCGGCGATGCCGGCGCTGCTCGCATCGCTCGGCGCAAACTCGGCGATGCTCGGGATCATCGAGGGCCTCGCCGACGGGCTCTCGAGCTTCGCGAAGCTCGCTTCCGGGACCTACAGCGACCGGCTGCACCGGCGGAAGCCGCTGGCGGTGCTCGGCTACTTCCTCACTGCGGCCGGCATGGCCAGCTTCGCCTTCGCGACGAGAGCGTGGCACGTGCTCGTCGGGCGCCTCTACGTCGCCTACAACGTCGTCTACACGGCGAGCTGCTACGTGGCCGGCGTGCTGGCGGATGCGCACCCGAAGCAGCGCGTGCTGGCGGCCGGTTACGCGGCCGCCGAGCCGCGTGTGGCGATGGGGTACGTCATCGCCACGTCGTCGCTGCTGGGAGCCTCGGTGATCGCGACCACGAGGCGATGATGTCGGCGCTGCTCGGTCGGGAGCAAGACCTGGCGAGTCTCGATGCGCTCGTAAGTGCGGGCAGCGTGGTCGTGATCTTCGGTCCGATCGGTGTCGGCAAGACGGCGCTGTTGCACGCCTTAGACCGCCGCGTGCGCCAGCGAGACCTTCCCTGCGGTTTCATCCAGCGCACCGAGGCTCTGTCTGACTTCACCCAGGCCCTCGCGCGCGCTTACCCGCGCGTCGTGACCAGCGGGACACAGAGACAGCTGCGAGGACGCCTGCGCATGGCGGTCGAACGCCGGCCGGGCGTGCTGCTCTTCGACGGCCTCGGACGAACCGGCACTGCATTCAAGGGAGCCGTCCGGTCTGTCCGTGGCACCGGCCTGGGCGTCGTCTTCGCCGCCGACGTGGACCACCCACGCGATCACCAGCGCATCCGAGCGCTCGGTCTGTCCTCTCACGAGGTCGAGCTTCGGCCGCTGCACGGCAACTCGATGCGCGCCCTTCTGCAGGCGCTGCTGGAGGAGCGTGCGCTCACGGGCCGTCTCACCCCCGCGCACCTGCGCGCGCTCGTCGCGGCGACCGAGGGTCTACCCGGCCGCGCCATCGACTTCGCCGATGCGCTCGTCGATCCGGCCGCCTGGAGCGCCGGTGCTCCGCGCATCGATTGGCTGCGGACCGGTGCCGTCATTAGTGCGGCCGAGCGATACCGCCAGCCGCTGAAGGACTGGAGCCCCAAGCGGGAGGAATGATGCAAGCGATGCACGAAGCCGATGCACTCGAAGAGCGATGGCGACGCGAGGCCGAGCGGCTGCACGGGCGCTATCTCATCGAGATCGTCGAAGCCTGCGGCCTGTGCCCGTGGGCGGAGCGAGCGAGGCTGCAAGGCCGCACCGAATCGGCGGTCCTGTTTCACACCGATGATCGAGGCCTCGAGCCCGCCA
>DATJWL010000078.1:0-4107 GCA_035501215.1 Casimicrobiaceae bacterium | reverse complement strand
GCCTGATCGCGGCGACGAATCGCGATCTCGTGCGAATGGTGGAGGAGCACCGCTTCCGCGACGATCTGTACTACCGGCTGAACGTGTTCCCCATTCACATCCCGCCGCTGCGCGAGCGCCCTGAAGATGTCCCCTCGCTGGTCCGCTACTTCGTGCAGCGCCTGGCCCGCCCGATGAACCGCCAGGTCGAGGTCATTCCGAGCGAGACGATGGAGGCGCTGAGTCGCTATCGATGGCCGGGCAATGTGCGCGAGCTTGCCAATTTAATCGAGCGCGCGATCATCCTCTCGCCCGGCCGGACCCTTGAAGTTCCGCTCGATGAGCTCAAGCCTCGACATCCTCCCGACGCGAAGCAGGAGAACGACGACACCACGCTGCACGGCGCCGAGCGGGCGCACATCCTGCGCGCACTGGAAGAAACGAACTGGGTGCTCGGCGGCCCCAACGGCGCAGCGGCGCGGTTGGGGATGAAACGCACCACGCTGCAGTACCGCATGCAGCGGCTCGGCATCGCGCCGCGCGCCCGCTGAGCGTGCCGGATTCGGCGCGTGCCGGACTCTGGGCACCGGGTTCGGCACCGAAGGTTGCATTTGGCTCGGATTCGCCGTGGCCGTGCTCGGCACGGGCCTTGCGCTGCGAACGGGCATGCTGCGGATTACAATTCAATACCGACCGGGCACGGTGCTTCGGCTCGAAGGCCGGCTGCAAGGTCCATGGGTCGACGAGTTGCGCAACTGCTGGCAGCGCGAGCGCACAGCGAGCGGCGATCAGGCGATTCGGATCGAGCTCGTCGATGTTCGCTTCGTCGATGTCGCCGGCAAGACGCTGCTCAGTGAGATGCATCGCGCCGGCGTCGAGATCGTCGCGCAGGGCTGCCTCATGCAAGCGATCCGCGACGAGATCGTCGCCGGACCCGCTGACGACCCCTCGGAGACCCGATGACCTTCGTCGCGCTCAAGATGCTGGTCGGCGACCGGGCGAAGTACCTCGGCATCATCATGGGCATCACCTTCGCCTCGCTGCTCATCACACAACAGACGGCCATTTTCGTCGGCCTGATGACACGCACATACGGTGCGATCACCGACCTCGGGCAGCCCGACATCTGGGTCGCCGATCCGAAGGTGCAGTTTGTCGACGATATCAAACCGCTGCAGGACACCAAGCTCTTGCGCGTGCGCGGCGTGGAGGGCGTCGACTGGGCGGTGCCGCTCTACAAGGGGCTGCTCCGGGCCCGGCTCGCAGACGGCAACTTTCAGAGCGTCAATGTCATCGGGCTCGACGACGCGACCTTAGTTGGGGGACCGCCGGAGATGGTGCAAGGGAACCTCGCCGATCTCCGCCGCGACGAGGGCGTCATCGTCGACCTCGTAGGCGCCACCGATAAGCTCGCGAAGCCGCCCAGGGTGCCCGGCGGTCCGAAGACGCCGCTCGCGATCGGCGACGTGCTGGAGATCAACGATCATCGCGCCATCGTCGTCGGCATCTCCCGCAACACGCGCACGTTTCAGTCCCAGCCGGTGGTCTACACCACCTACCACCGCGCGCTCACCATTGCGCCGCCGGAGCGACTGCTCCTGTCCTACATCCTCGTTAAAGCGAAGCCGGGACAGGATCCGCAGGCGCTCTGCGCGCGCATCACCCGCACGACGGGCCTGGCTGCTTATACCCGCGACGGCTTCGAGCAGCTCACCGTGAACTACTTCCTCAAGTACACCGGCATTCCGATCAATTTCGGCATCGCGGTGGTCCTGGGCTTCATTGTCGGCACCGCCGTCGCCGGCCAGACCTTCTACAATTTCACTCTCGACAGCATCCGGCAGTTCGGCGCGTTGAAGGCGATGGGAGCGGGGAACGGCACCTTGCTGCGCATGATCCTGCTCCAGGCCGCGGCCGTCGGACTCATCGGCTACGGCCTCGGCGTCGGCGCTGCCTCGGCGATGGGGGCGGCCACCCGCAACACCGAGCTCGCATTCCGCATGCCGTGGCAGCTCCTCCTGGTGAGCGCCGGCGCGGTGGGCGTCATCACCGTGCTCGCGGCGCTGCTCAGCATCTGGAAGGTCATGCGGCTCGAGCCGGCCATCGTGTTCAAGGGGTGAAGGATGGAGACAGGACTTCAAGACGTGGCGGTGCACTGCCGGGACGTCGTCAAGACGTACGGAGCCGGCGAGGCGAAAGTGACGGCGCTGCGCGGCATCGACCTCGACGTGCGCCGCGGCGAGCTGCTGATGCTCGTCGGGCCGTCGGGCTGCGGCAAGACGACGCTCATCTCCGTGATCGCGGCGATCCTCGACCACGACGGCGGTGACGTCCGCGTCCTCGACCGAGATCTCCGCACCCTGGGCACGGGCGAGCGCGCCCGTTTTCGCGGCGAGACGATCGGCTTCGTCTTCCAGGCGTACAACCTCCTGCCGGCACTCACCGCGGCCGAGAACGCCGCGGTGCCGCTGCTGATCAAGGGTGTGCCGCGGGTGCGCGCGCTGGCGCGGGCGCGGGAGGTGCTCGACGCCGTGGGCCTCGGGGCGCGCATGAACGCGCTGCCCGCGCAGCTCAGCGGCGGCCAGCAGCAACGGGTGGCGATCGCGCGGGCGCTGGTGCACGAGCCGCGGCTTATCGTCTGCGACGAGCCGACCAGCGCGCTGGACCACGAGACTGGCCAGACCGTGATGGAGCTGCTGCGGCACGTGGCGCAGAGCCCCGAGCGGACGCTCGTCGTGGTCACGCACGACGCGCGCATTTTCGGTTTCGCCGATCGGATCGCCCGCATGGACGACGGGCGCATCGAAAGCATCACCGACAACCATGGAGGTGTGCAATGATCCGCAAGTACGTGCTCCCGGTAGTCGCCGTCATCGGCCTGGTCTTCGCGATCGCGACGGTCGTGCGCGGCAACCAGCCGACACCGGTCGCCGAGCCCGTGGCGCAGCCGGCGCGCGCGCCATTCGAGACCTTTGTGGCGGGCTCGGGCATTATCGAGGCCAGCACCGAGAACATCGCCGTCGGCACGCCGGTCTCCGGCATCGTCATGGCAATCTACGTCAAGTGGGGCGACCAAGTGCGCGCCGGCGATCCGCTCTTCAAGATCGACGACCGGGATCTGCAGGCCAATCTGCTGGTGGCGCGGGCGAACGTGAAGCAAGCTGAGGCCAACCTGGCGCAGGCCAGGGACAAGCTCCGACTGTACGAGAGCGTTCCCGACAGGCGCGCGATCACCGTCGACGAGCTGACGAACCGCCGCGGGGTCGTGACGGTCGACGAGGCCGCCCTCGCGGCGGCGAGGGCGCAGGGCGAGCAGACCGAGATCGAGATCGAGCGGCGGACGGTGCGCGCCCTGGTACCCGGGCAGATCCTCCAGATCAAGACCCGACTCGGCGAGTTCGCCCAGGGCGGCGTGCTCGCGACGCCGCTCATGCTGCTCGGCAACGACACGCAGCTCCACGTGCGGGTCGACGTCGACGAGAACGACGCGTGGCGGTTCCGGCCGGGCGCCGCCGCGGTCGCCTACCTGCGCGGCAATCCCGATCTCAAGACGCCGCTTCGCTTCGAGCGCTTCGAGCCGTACGTTGTTCCCAAGCAGTCGCTCACCGGCGACACCACCGAGCGCGTCGACACGCGCGTGCTGCAGGTGATCTACAGCTTTGATGAGGGCGCGCTCCCGGTCTACGTCGGCCAGCAGATGGACGTGTTCATCGAGGCGCCGACGGGCGAGACGGTACGGGCCAATAACCAGACACCGCAGGAGCATCAGTCATGAAACGTGGCCTCGCGAGGATCGCACTCGGGCTGCTCGCTGCGGCCTCGGCTGGATGTATGGTCGGTCCCGACTATCACCGCCCGGCCGTCGACGTGCCGCCGCGTTGGAGCGAGGCGCCTCAGGACAACGTGCCGGCGCCGGCGGGACCCTCGCGCTGGTGGACCGCATTCGATGACCCCGAGCTCGACTCACTCATCGATCGCGCCGCCGCGGCCAACCTCGATGTCGCGCTGGCTGAGGCACGCATTCGCGAGGCACGCGCCAATCGGACGATCGCCGCGGCGCCGCTGTGGCCCTCGCTCACCTCGTCGGGATCGTACACGCGCAGCCTGCTCAGCGAGAACGCAATCGGA
>DATJWL010000077.1:0-16874 GCA_035501215.1 Casimicrobiaceae bacterium | reverse complement strand
TCGCCTTGCCCCGGTGCGACAGCTCGTTCTTGGTCTGCGGCGGCAACTCGGCACCGGTGAGGCCCGTCGAGGCATCGAGAAAATGCGGGTCGTAGCCGAAGCCGCCGCTGCCGCGCGGCACATCGATGATGGTCCCGTCCCAGCGCCCGTCGGAGAGGACTGGCTCGGGATCGGCCGCATGGCGAACCAGCGCCAGCATGCAGTAGTAGTGGGCCCGACGATCGGCCACGCCTGCGAGCTCGGCGACGAGCTTCGCGTTGTTGCGCCCATCGGACTTCGGCTCGCCGGCGTAGCGCGCCGACTGCACGCCGGGCGCGCCGCCCAGCGCCGTTACACAGATTCCGGAGTCATCGGCAAGCGCGGGGAGATGCGAGAGCAGGCTCGCGTGCCGCGCCTTGGCGAGCGCGTTCTCGACGAAGGTCTCGTGCGGCTCGTCCGCCTCGGCAATGCCCAGCTCGCCCTGCGGGATCACCTCGATCCCCAGCGGCGAGAGAAGGCGGCGGAATTCGCGCAGCTTGCCCGGGTTGCCCGAAGCGAGCACGAGACGTCTGAAGGCCGACGCGGAAGCTGGTGGCGTTGCCGCACGGGTCATGCGCCGAGCGCGTGCTTTTGCGCCGCGACGAGCTTGCCGATGCCGTCTTCCGCCAGCGCGAGCAGCACTTCGAGCTCGCTGCGCGAGAACGCCTTGCCTTCCGCCGTACCCTGCACCTCGACGAAGCCGCCAGCGCCGGTCATCACGACGTTCATGTCGGTCTCGCAGTCCGCGTCTTCTTCGTAATCGAGATCGAGCACCGCCATTCCATCGACCACGCCGACCGAAACCGCCGCGACGAAGTCCTTCATCGGCTCGGACGCGACGAGACCCTGCGCCTTGCACCAGGCGATCGCGTCGTGGACGGCAACGCACGCTCCGGTGATCGCCGCGCAGCGCGTGCCGCCGTCGGCCTGGATGACGTCGCAATCGATGCGCAGCGTCCGCTCGCCGAGCGAAGGCAGATCGACGACCGCGCGCAGGCTTCTGCCGATCAGCCGCTGGATCTCCTGCGTGCGCCCGGACTGGCGACCTTCCGTGGCCTCGCGCCGCGAGCGCGTCGTCGTCGCGCGCGGCAGCATGCCGTATTCCGCGGTGAGCCACCCCTGTCCCTGGCCCTTGAGGAAGGGAGGCAGGCCCTCTTCGACGCTCGCCGTGCAGATCACGCGCGTGTCGCCGCACTCGATCAGCACCGAGCCTTCGGCGTGCCGCGTGTAATGGCGCACGATATGCACTGGCCGCAGCTCGTCGGCGCGCCGGCCCGATGGACGAATGTTCATCGCGTTCATGGAATGCGCAATTATAGCGACCGCAAAGAGTCGTCCCGGTTCACAGTGCGGCGCGCATGCGCCACCATGCCGCGGTGGCGGCGAGACCTTCGTCGAGCGAATACGGCGGCGACCAATGCGCCAGCTCGCAAAAGGGCGCCGAATCGACTTCGAGCGAACCGAGCAGGCGCTCCACGTCCGCGCGACGGCCCAGCAGCGACGACACGCCGCGCAGCGCCCGGGCCGGAACGCGAAACGAGCGCACGCGCACGCCCAGCGCGCGCCCGAGCTTCTCCACCAGCTCGGAGGTCGACACGACCTCCGCATCGGCAACGGCCAGGGTCGATCCGGCCAGCGCCGGTGCGCGCAGCGCCGCTTCGATCGCGCTCACTGCGTTGCCCTGGTACAGGAGGCTGCGTCGGTTGTCGACGCCGGCAAGCGGCAGCCGCCGCTCGGAGGCCACGGCCTCGAGCAGCGCGAGAAAGTTGCCGCGCACACCGGGGCCGTAGGTGAGCGGCAGGCGCAGGATCACCGCTTCGACGCCGCTCTCGCCGCATATGGCGCGCAGCGCGCTCTCGGCTTCCGCCTTGCTGCGCGCGTAAGGGTCTTTCGGCGCCGCGATGTCATCCGGGCCGAACGGACGACCGGGATCGGTAGACTCGCCGTATACCTTGACGCTGCTCGCAAACACGATGCGGCGCACGTGCGCCCGCGCCGCCGCTTCGGCAAGGCGACGCGTGACGTGCACGTTGTCGATCACGTACGGGGTCACAGCATCGCTCGCTGCGCCGCGCGGAACGTGCGCGCGGCCCGCAAGATGCACGACCGCATCGGCGCCGGCGAGCACGCCGTCCCAGTCCGCCGCTGCGAAGTCGCCAAGCGCAACCACAGCCGAATCCGGCGCCGCGTCGGGATGGAGCGCCCGTACCGCGCCGACGAGAGCGACGCCGATGCGCTGGAGCCGCGCGGCGAGCGCACGGCCGATGAAGCCGCCGGCGCCGGTCACCACGACCTTGCCGAGACGCGGCGGCGTCAAGCCCACTTCCAGCCGTGCTTGTTGAAGAAGCGCACCGCGCTGCGCGAGAAGCTAAGCGCGTGGCGCCATCCCTTGCGCGCCGCCCGGCCGCCGTGATGAACGATGCGCACGGCAGGCACGTACGCGCTCTGAGCGACGCGATTGAGACGCAGGCTCCAGTCGAAATCCTCGAAGTAAAGGAAGAACGCGGGGTCGAAGCCGCCGGTGGCATCGATCGCCTTGCGGCGCACGAGCATGAAGCAGCCGCTGATCATAGGGATCGGCTTCACCGCGCCCTGCACGTCTGCCGCGCCGATGACGTCGCGCATCTCATAGCGCTCGAGACGCTTGCGGAACAGGCGGCGCAGCGGCGCGGGCGCGAAGCCGCGCAACGCGAGGTCGAGCAGGCTCGGATAGCGTTTGCACAGAAACTCCGGCGCGCCTTCGGGGCCCGTGACCGCCGGCGCCAGCACGCCCACTTCCGGGTGACCGCCCATGTAGGCGAGCGCCACGGTGAGCGCGTCCGGTGCAAGCTCCGCGTCGGGATTGAGCACCAGGTGATAGTGCGTGTTGCCCCCGTGCATCACCAGGTTGTGCGCGCTGCCGTAGCCGATGTTGGCGTGTCCATGCAGGTAGCTCATGACCACGCCGGCGTCCTTGAACCGCGTTTCTCCCAGGCCCACCACCGCCTCGGCGGTCGCGCGGTCGCCGGTGTTGTCGACCAGCACGACATTGGCCCCGCGCAGTTGCCCCGCCTCGCGGGCGGCATCGAGCGCACCGGCGAGCGCGCGCAAGCACCGCTCGAGCAGCGCAAGATCCGGCTCGAACGTGACGATGCTGACAGTCAGCGTTACGGCAGTCACTAGGGAACCTCTGAAATAGCCCCGAGCGGTTGCGACGGCCACGGTTCGGGATGGGCTGCGCGAAGCAGCGAGCGAAGTGTACCCAGCGTACACGAGCGAAGCTGCGACAAAGTAGACCGCCCGAAACGTGGCCGTCCCTTCGGGCTGCGGCAAAATGCGGCGCCTGCGTCGCCGCCCTCCTCGGTAATAGGATGCACTACCATTACGCTCGTCGTGCGTCTCGCATTCATCCGCATTTTGCTCGCAGCGCAATCCACGTGGGGCTGTTTCAGACGTTCCTCAACCTTAGTTGACGCCAGGAGAGGAATCGCGGATTCTAAATCACCTCTGCTCGAACCGGCCCCCCCGCGCTGTCATGCGGAAAGACAACACGGTGCGCTATCCTGTCGAGACGCTGCGCGCCTTTGCGTTCCAGCTTCTCGAGCGCGCCGGTGTGCGCCGCGACATCGCACACGACGTAGCCAACGTGCTGCTCGACGGCGATCTCCTCGGCCACACTACACACGGGCTCGCTCTCCTCGCTCCCTATCTCGACGAGCTCGACGAGGGGCGCATGACAAAGTCCGGCGAGCCTACCGTGCGCCATGCCCGCCCTGCGGCGCAGATCTGGGACGGCAACCGGCTCCCGGGACCGTGGCTCACGCTGCGCGCGCTCGACGCCGCAATGGCCATGGCGCGCCAGTGCGGAACAGGCACCGTGGTGATCGCGCGCTCGCACCACATCGCCTGTCTCGCGGCCTACCTGAAGCGTGCGACCGACCAGGGATTCGTCGCGATCGTCGAGAGCTCGGATCCTACGGTGACAGCGGTTGCGCCGCACGGCGGCATCACGCCGTTCATCACTCCGAATCCGATTGCGGCGGGACTGCCGACCTCCGGCGATCCGATCCTGATCGATGTGTCGACCTCGATCACGAGCATGGGTTACGCGAAGCAGCAGATGCTCGCCGGCAAGCGTCTGGCGGGACCGTGGCTCATCGATGCCGACGGTGAGCCGACAAACGACCCGGCCGCGCTCTTCGACGAGCCGACCGGCGCACTGCTGCCTCTCGGAGGCATCGACGCCGGGCACAAGGGCTTCGCGCTCGGGCTCCTCGTCGAAGCGATGACCGCGGGCCTCGCGGGTCACGGCCGCGCCGATCCGCCTGCAGGCTGGGGAGGGACGGTGTTCGTGCAGGCGATCGACCCCGAAGCGTTCGCCGGCCTCGATGCGTTCAAGCGCCAGCTCGAGCATGTTGCCGAGGCCGCGCATCGCGCCGCTCCGCGCGCGGGCGTGGATCGCGTGCGGCTGCCCGGCGAGCGCGGGCTCGAGCGCTATCGCGAACAGCTCGCGCATGGAGTGGCGCTCTATCCGACGATTCTTCCCGCGCTCGCGCCGTGGGCGAAGAAGTACGCCGTCGCGATGCCTGGCTAGAGGACTTTCAAGCGGCGGAGTGGGTCCCCGTGCGCGCAGCGCATGGGGGCGAGCCGCGAGAAGGCCTGGCGGCCGACGCGCCACGCGTTGTAGAGAACGCCAGATTTAGGAGGCCGCCGCCTTCATCTGCGGCCGCAGGTGACGCGAAAGATTCCGGCGAGATCGCGCCACGAGCACACCTCGGTGAAGCCTGCCTGTGTGAGCAGCCCCTGCACCGCGGTGGACTGGTCGTGTCCGTGCTCGAGTGCGAGCGCGCCGCGGTGCACGAGATAGTCCGGCGCTTCCGCGGCGATGGCCCGAATCGCGGAGAGCGCATCCGGGCCCGGAGTCAACGCCAGCGGCGGCTCGAAGCGCAGATCGCCCTCCCCGAGATACGGATCGTCTTCTGCGACGTAGGGCGGATTGGCGACGATCACCTCGTAGGCTTCACGCGGCACGCCATCGAACCAGTCGGCAACGATGAAGCTCGCGTTGCCGATTGCGAGGCGCTCGGCGTTGCGCCGCGCGAGCGCGACGGCAGCCGGCGCGACGTCGACGCCGAGCACGTGCGCGCCGGGCCGCTCGCGTGCAATCGCGAGCGCCACCGCTCCCGAGCCGCAGCCCAGGTCGAGCACGCGCGCCGCCGCATCGGTTGCAATCCACGCGAGCGCCTGCTCGACCAGGAGCTCGGTCTCGGGGCGCGGGATCAACACGTCGGGCGTGATCTCGAGATCGAGCCCATAGAACTCGCGGCGGCCGGTCAGATACGCCACGGGCTCACCTTCGCGGCGCCGGCGCGCCAGTGCGTCGAAGCTCGTCGCATCTTCGCGCGACAGCGGCGCATCGCCGTGTGCGGCGAGCCAGGCGCGGTCGCGGCCGAGCACGTGCGCGAGAAGGATCTTCGCTTCGAACGGGACGAGCCCGGAGAGCGCCAGGGCGCGCGAGATGGTCGATGACGGAGTCAAAGGGCGAATGCCTTGCGGCTGAGATAGCGGATGCGGATAATGTCGGCGACCCCCGGGACGCAGTCAACACAGCGGTTCGACAAGAGGGATTTCCCAGGGGATTTCCGAGCGGAGGAACAATGGCATCGCGACGCGACTTCCTGAAGGGTACGGGCGGGCTGGTGGTGGCAACCGGCAGTGGGTTGCTCGCCGGCACCGCGCGTGGAGCCGTCCCGGACACACCGGGCCTCACTGCGCTGCCGATGGGCGCGACGGCGTCGGGTGATCTCGAGACGCTGCCCGGCAAGGTGGCGCTCATCAAGCGGAGCTGGCGGCCGCCGAACTACGAGACGCCGCTCGCCTACTTCGCGACCGAGATCACGCCGAACAACGCGTTCTTCGTGCGCTATCACCTCGCCGTGATCCCCGAGGTCTCCGCCGCCACCTGGACACTGAAGATCGGGGGCGACGGCGCCTCCACACCCTACCAGCTGAATCTCGATCAGCTCAAGCGCGATTTCCCCGCGGTCGAGCTGGTCGCGGTCAACCAGTGCTCCGGCAACCGCCGCGGACTCTTCGAGCCGCATGTCGCAGGCGTCGAGTGGGGCATTGGTGCGATGGGCAATGCGCGCTGGAAAGGCGCGCGGCTGAAGGACGTGCTCGCCAAGGCCGGCATCAGGAAGGAAGCCGTCGAGATCGCGTTCGACGGCGCCGACGGCCCGGTGATGCAGGGAACGCCGGACTTTCAGAAGTCGATTCCCGCGTGGAAGGCGATGGACGAGAACGTGCTCCTCGCCTACGAGATGAACAACGAACCCCTCCCGCGCTGGAACGGCTTCCCGGTTCGCCTGATCGTGCCCGGATGGACCGGCACGTACTGGATGAAGCACATCATCGCGATCAACGCGCTCACCAAGCCGTTCGACAATTTCTGGATCAAGACCGCCTACCGGATCCCGCGCGGAAAGTTCAACATCGTCGATCACTTCGGTTCGCAGATGACCGAGGCGAACGAGCCGATCACCGAGATGGTCGTCAATTCGCTCATCACCAATGTCGCCGCCGGCCAGCAATTCGCCGTGGGTCGGCCCTTTGAAGTGAAGGGCATGGCGTGGGACAGTGGCCGCGGCATCGCCAAGGTCGACGTGTCGACGGATGGAGGAACATCGTGGAAGCCGGCCATCCTCGGCCTGGACCTCGGACGCTTCTCGTTCCGTAGCTTCAGCCTCGCGGTCACGCCCGCGGCGGCCGGTCCTATGGTGATCATGGCGCGCGCGACCAATGGCAATGGCCAGACGCAGACCGCGGAGCTGATCCACAATCCGGCGGGCTATCACCACAACGTGATGCAGCGGATCAACGTGAGCGCGATCTAGGGGGCGCGATGAAAACCACTTTGCTCGTCGTCGCGCTGGCGCTCGCCGCCGGCGTCGTCATCGCACAGGAGCGCAAGATCGAGTTGAAGGATGGCCCCGGGCGGCAGCAGGTCGAGGCTAATTGCGGGTCCTGTCACAGCCTGGATTACATCCCGCTGAACTCGCCGTTTCTCGACGGCGGCGGCTGGAATGCCGAGGTGACGAAGATGATCAAGGCGTTCGGCGCACCCATCAGCGCGGCCGACGCCAAAGTCATCGCCGATTACCTCACCGCCAACTACGGCAAATCCTGATTGCCTGATCGGACAGGGCGGCCCTGCCCGAGGCCGGACGTGCCCTCCCGCGCTTCCGCGGTGAGATACCTGGGGCATGCGCACGGCTGTCCCGACGCCCTGGCTCCTCGCCGCGCTCACGCTTGTCTACTTCGCCGCGGGCAAGCTCGGCCTCAGCTTCGCTACGCTGCACAGCAGCGCCTCGGCCGTTTTGCCGCCGACGGGAATCGCCCTCGCCGCATTCCTGCTCTTCGGCAACCGCGCCTGGCCGGCCATCTTCGTGGGCGCGTTCCTCGTGAACGTCACCACGGCGGGCTTCGACACCCACCTGGTCAAGCCGGTCCATCCCGCCGCGCTGCAAAAGGCGATGGAGGATGGTGAGAGTCGCGACGCCGAGCGCGTGCGGGCAACGGCGCGGCTCGGACCCTAAGCTGGGGGCGCCAGCATTTCTTAACGCAGAACGTCGCACTAGCTCCGCTCGGCAACGAACACGCGCAGGTCGCGCTCGTAGTAACGTCCCCAGCCTGCGTCGCGCAACCCTGCTTTCTGCAGCACGCGCTGCGAAGCGGCGTTGTCCGGGTGCGTGAGGCCGATGATGCGGTACAGGCCCAGCGTTTGAAATCCATGGTTCAGGAGCGCTCGCGCACCCTCGGTCGCGAAACCGCGACCCCAGGCGTCCGGTAACAGGCGATAGCCCACTTCCACCTCGACCGTCTCCGGCACGTAATTGAGCGAGAACCAGCCGATGAAGCGGCTGCTCGAGTCCTCCGCGCACCATCTGCCGAGCCCCGGATAGAGCGCGTAGTACTTCGCCGCGCGCGCGACGGCCGCGGCGGCGGTGGCGCGCGTGCTGACCGAGCCGTCGCCGATGTAGCGCATCACCTCCGGGTCGCGATCGAGCCGGACGAACGCTTCGACGTCGCCGGGAGCGACTTCCCGCAGCGCGAGGCGCGCCGTGGCGAAAGTGACTCGCATCAAGCCTCCCCCAGCGCCGCGAGCTGCTCCGCCTGGAACTCCTGCGCGAGCGCCTGCGTCAGCTCGAAGAGGTCGCCGTCCATGATCTGATCGATCTTGTAGAGCGTCAGATTGATGCGATGGTCGGTGACCCGCCCCTGCGGAAAATTGTAGGTGCGGATGCGCTCGCTGCGGTCGCCGCTGCCGATGAGCGACTTGCGCGTCGCGGCTTCCTTGCGCTGCCGCTCGAGCCGTTCCTTGTCGAGAAGGCGCGAGGCCAGCACCGCCATCGCCTGGGCGCGATTGCGGTGCTGCGAGCGATCGTCCTGGCATTCGACGACGATCCCCGTCGGCAAATGCGTGATGCGCACGGCGGAGTCGGTCTTGTTGACGTGCTGGCCTCCCGCGCCCGAGGCACGAAAGGTGTCGATGCGGATCTCCGCCGGATTGATCGTGATGTCGGCGATCGGGTCGGCCTCGGGCAGCACGGCCACCGTGCATGCTGAAGTGTGGATCCGGCCCTGCGCCTCGGTGGCGGGCACGCGCTGCACGCGATGGCCGCCGGACTCGAACTTGAGCTTTCCGTACACCCCCTCGCCCGCGATGCGGCTGATCACTTCCTTGAAGCCGCCCATGTCGCCGGGGCTCTCCGAGACCATCTCGACCTTCCAGCGGTTGCGCTCGGCGAACCGCGTGTACATCCGGAACAGCTCGCCCGCAAACAATGCCGACTCGTCTCCTCCCGTGCCGGCGCGGATTTCGAGGAAAACGTTGCGCTCGTCGTTCGGGTCGCGCGGCAGAAGCAGATGCTGCAGCTCCTCTTCGAGCCGCTCCATCATCGCCTTCGCCTCCTCCGCCAGCGGCTTCATCTCCGGATCGGACGCGAGTTCCTGCGCTACGGCGAGATCGCGCTCCGCTCCCTGCCATTCGAGGTAGCGCGCCACGACCGGCGCGATCTGGGCATGTTCGCGCGAGAGGCCTCGATAACGGTCGAGGTCGCGCGTGACGTCAGGCGCGGAGAGGAGCCCGTTCAGATCCTCGAGCCGGGCGGAGAGCTGCGCCAGCTTGACGGCGAGAGAAGGTTTCATGATCGGTGCTTCTGAGAGTGGCGTCATTCCCGCGAACGCGGCGATCCAGTGTCGTCGCGAGCAACGCCACTGGGTCCCGGCCCTCGCGCTGGAGCGCTCGGCCGGGACGACGCCCGTTAAGGTTCTTCCGGAAGATGATAAACGCGCTGGAACAGCGCGAGCAGCTCGGCGCGCTCGGCTTCCCCCGCGGTGTTGAGCGCCTGCGTGGGGCCGTGGAGGAACTTGTTGGTGAGGCCGCGGGCGAGCTGATCGAGCACCTGCTCGGGCGGCGTGCCGTTGGCCAGGAGCCGCCTGGCGCGCTCGAGCTCCGCCGCGCGCAGCGCGTCGTGATGACCGTGCAGTGCGGTGATCGTCGGCACCACGACGCGGCCCTCGAGCCAGCGCAGGAAGCTCTCGGCCTGCTCGGCGATCATCGCTTCGGCCTCGCGCACTGCATCGACGCGGATCTGCAGGCTGTCCTTCACGATGTTGGCGAGGTCGTCGATGCTGTACAGGAACACGTCGTCCAGCTCCGCGGCTTCCGCCTCGACGTCGCGCGGCACGGCGAGATCGACGATGAACATCGGCGCATGTCGGCGCGTCTTGATCGCGCGCTCCAACATGCCCTTGCCGAGGATCGGCAGCGAGCTGGCGGTCGACGTGACGATGATATCGAACTGCGCGAGGCGCTCCGGCAGCTCGTTCAGCGTGATCGCATCGGCGTGCACGCGCGAGGCGAGCTGCTCACCACGCTCGAGGGTGCGGTTGGCCACCGTGATCATCTTCGGCTTCTGCGCCGCGAAGTGCGCCGCGCAAAGCTCGATCATCTCGCCCGCGCCGATCAGGAGCACGCGCTCTTCGGCGATCGACGGAAAGATGCGTTGCGCGAGCTTGACCGACGCCGCGGCCATCGAGATCGAGGCGCTGCCGATATCGGTTTGCGTGCGCACCTCCTTCGCCACCGCGAAGGTGCGCTGGAAGAGACGGTTCAACACGAGGCCGAGCGAGCCCGCGGCTTCGGCCGTCTTCACCGCCTGCTTCATCTGCCCGAGAATCTGGGGCTCGCCCAGCACCATCGAATCGAGCCCGCTCGCCACCCGGAACGCGTGCGGCACCGCCTTGTCCTGCGCGAGTGTGTAGCAATACCGTCCGAGCGAGGCGCTCGGCACGCGATGGAATTCTTCGAGCCATTGCACGACCGGCGCAACGTCGGAGCCGTTGAAATACACCTCAGTGCGATTGCAGGTCGAAAGGATCGCTACTTCCCTGACCTTCTGCCGTGCCAGCAGATCGCGCAGTGCGGTTGCGAGCGTGTCGAGCTGGAACACGACCTGCTCGCGCACCGACAAGGGCGCGGTCTGGTGGTTGAGGCCGAGGGCGTAGAGCGGCATGACGTTTTGCCTACAAGTAACTGATATTCTAACGTAATACGGTCAAGGTCCGCCTCCGGATACCCTCGATCAAGGGCCGGCACGCCCCGGCAAGCGCATCGCGCGGCGATTGAACCACGCGCTTGAGGTGGTGGTCCTTGACTCTGCGCAATGAAACCCAGTCTCCGCAGCCCACAGCGCTCACGGTCATTCGCGGCCACCTGCCTGCTGGCGCTTGCCATCCTCCCCGGGTCAGGACCGATGGCCCAACCCGCGTATGACGCGGCTTTCGTAACACAATCGGCGCCGACCTTCATCCAGTTGCAGACGCCTACGCCCGTGTCGGTCACGATGAGGAACACGGGCACCGCGACCTGGTACCAGGCCGATGGCGACGTGTTCCTGTCCACGCAGGAGCCGCAGGACAACTATTACTGGTGTATCCAGGACAACAAATACGGCAGCCAAAGCGGCAACCGCGTCCTGCTGCCCTACGACGTCGCGCCGAATCAGGACGTCGTCTTCAATTTCGTGGTGAAGCCGCTGGGCTGCTTCTTCAGGGCGACGGCACCGTTCCGGTTTCGCATGCTCTCGCAGCTCCACGGCACTTTCGGCGAAGAGACACCGGGGGCCGATATCACGGTGTCGACCGCCTCGGAATTCGTGTCGCAACAGGTCCCGCTCACCGTTCCGGCAGGCGCGACTGTGCAAGTGAGCGTCACCTTCAACAACACGACCAACGTGACATGGCTTCCTGCGGATGGCTACGTGCTCGCTCCGCTGCCTATCGGCGACATGACCTGGGGCGTGACCAGCGTGCCGCTCCCCGCCGCCGTCGCGGCGGGCGATTCGGCGACGTTCGAGTTTTACGTCGTCGCGCCGATGACCGTCGGCAACTACAACTTCCAGTGGCAGATGAATCTTCCGGCAGGAACTCCGTTCGGTCTCGTTTCACCACCGACTTCGGTGCAGGTCGTGGCGGCGGGACCACAGAACTACGGCGGGCTGTGGTGGAACAGCCCCGCCGGGTCTGAATCCGGCTGGGGACTCAACGTCGCGCACCAGGGGACGATCATCTTCGCGACGTGGTTCACCTACGATCTCACGGGCAACGGCTGGTGGCTCGCGATGAGTGCTCCATTGACGAGCAGCACGACGACAGGCACGACGACCACGGACGTCTTCAAGGGCACGCTGTTCCAGTCGACGGGACCGGCGTTCGACTCGGTTCCCTTCAGTCCGTCGCTGGTGCACAGCTTCGCGGTCGGCACGGGCACGCTCGCGTTCACCGACAGCAACGATGGCACGTTCGCCTACACCGTCAACGGAGTCGCCCAGAGCAAGGCGATCACGCGCCAAGTCTTCGGGCAGTTGCCGACCTGCACGTTCGGAATCCTCTCGGACCTGACACAGGCCTACAACTACCAGGACCTGTGGTGGGCGGCGCCTGCGGGTTCCGAATCCGGATGGGGTATCAACCTCACGCATCAGGGCGACACGATTTTCGCCACCTGGTTCACTTACGCTCAGAACCGGTCTCCGATGTGGCTCGTCGTCACCGCGCCCAAGACTGCCCCGGGTACCTATGGCGGCACCGTGTACCAGACGACCGGACCCCCGTTCAATGCAGTGCCTTTCGATCCGACCAAGGTCGTCGAGACTTCGGTCGGCACCGCGACCTTCACCTTCACCGACGGGAACACGGGTACGTTCGAATACACGGTGAACGGCGAGACGCAAACGAAGGCGATCACGCGCGAGGTCTTCACTGCGCCAGGCACCGTCTGTCAGTAACCTCCACGAACAGACATCGCGTAGCGCCGCGCCGGGCGCTCGCGGACGGCCGACCCCTAGGAGCCTGTCAGGTTCCTAGACCTTGATGAACTCTTCCCGGCCGCCGAGCCAGCGCTGAAGATGCGCGCCGGCCGCGGCCGGCTCGCGGCGCAGAAGCTCGTCGGCGGCATCGCGCGCGGCCTCGATCAAACGCACATCGCTCTCGAGATCGGCGAAGCGCAGGAGCGGCACGCCCGACTGCCGCGCGCCGAGAAACTCTCCGGGCCCGCGGATGAGCAGATCCTGCCGCGCAATCTCGAAGCCGTCCGTGTTCTCGTAGATCACCTTGAGCCGCGCCTTCGCAGCCTCCGACATCGGCTCTTCGAACAGCAGGATGCATTCGCTCTCGGCCGAGCCGCGGCCGACGCGGCCGCGCAACTGGTGGAGCTGCGCGAGGCCGAAGCGCTCCGCGTGCTCGATCACCATCATCGATGCATTGGGCACATCGACGCCGACCTCGATGACGGTGGTCGCGACGAGCACCCCGACATTGCCCTGCACGAACCCGGCCATCACCTGTGCCTTCTCGTCCGGCTTCATCCTGCCGTGAAGCAAGCCGACGGAGATCGGCGCGAGCTTCGCGGTCAACTCCTCGTGCAGCGCGACCGCCGTCTGCAGCTCGAGCCTTTCCGACTCTTCGATCAGCGGGCACACCCAGTACACCTGCCGGCCGGCCAGACACGCCTTGCGCACGCGCTCGACGATCTCATCGCGGCGGCGCTGGCTCACGAGCCGTGTGGCGACCGGCGTCCGGCCCGGCGGCATCTCGTCGATCACCGATACGTCGAGATCGGCGTAGAAGCTCATCGCGAGCGTCCGCGGGATCGGGGTCGCGCTCATCATGAGCTGATGCGCATCGCCGATTCCCTTCTGGCGCAGCGCCAGCCGCTGCGCGACGCCGAAGCGGTGCTGTTCGTCGACGATTGCCAGCCCGAGCTTCGGCAGCGTCACCTCGTCCTGGAAGAGGGCGTGCGTGCCGATCGCGAATTGCGCCGCGCCGCTCTCGATCGCCGCGAGCGCCTTCTTCTTGGCCTTCGAGGGGAGGCTGCCCGAGAGCCACGCGATCGTCACCGGCAAGCCTTCCAGCCATGCCGCGAGCTTGCGGTAATGCTGCTCGGCGAGTATTTCGGTCGGGGCCATGAACGCGACCTGGCAGCCCGATTCGATCGCCTGCAGCGCGGCCAGCGCGGCAACCACGGTCTTGCCGCTGCCGACGTCGCCCTGAAGCAGCCGCTGCATCGGCTCGGCCCGCGCAAGGTCGCGCTGGATCTCCGCGATCACGCGCCGCTGCGCGCGGGTCAGCGTGAACGGCAGCCGCGAATGCAGCTCACGCGTCAGCGTCGCGTCGCCGGGCAGCCGCGGCGCGCGGCGGCGAGCCCGCGCGCGCCGATGCATCTTGAGCGAAAGCTGCTGCGCGAGAAGCTCGTCGAACTTGAGCCGCGTCCACGCCGCGTGCGTGCGCTCGTCGAGTGCGGACTGCGGCGCATCGGTCGGCGGCTCGTGCAGATAGCGCACGGCGCGCTCGAAACCCCACAGCCGTCGCGGCTCGCGCGTCCATGGCGGCAGAGTCTCGGCGAGATTCGCCGGGTCGCGGGCCAGCGCGCGCTGCACGAGCTTGCGCAGATTCTCCTGTGACAAGCCGGCCGTCGTCGGATACACCGGCGTCAGGCGATCCGGCAGCGGCGTCCCCGGCGCGACGATGTGGAAGCTCGGGTGCACCATCTCCATGCCGTAGTAACCTTCGCGCACGTCACCGAAGGCGCGCACGCGCCTCCCGGCGGCGAGCGCCTTCTGCTGGCTCGGATAGAAATTGAAGAAGCGCAGCACGAGTTTCGCTTCGCCATCTTCGATGAGACACACGAGCTGGCGCCGGGGACGATACTGGATCTCGGTGTTGACGATCGTGCCCTCGACCTGCCACGCGCGTCCGGCCTGCACGGAGGCGAGCGGAACGAGATGCGTGCGGTCCTCGTAGCGCAGCGGCAGATGCAGCACGAGGTCCTGCTCGCGCGAAATGCCGAGCCGCGAGAGCTTGTCGGCGAGCGTGTTGCCCGCTTTCTCTTCCGCCGCCTTCTTTGCGGTCGCCACCCTACTTGAGAACGAGCACCGCCTCGACTTCGACGCGCGCGCCGCGCGGCAGTCCCGCGACCTGGTAGGTCGCGCGCGCCGGATACGGCGGCTTGAAATACGCCGCCATGATCTCGTTCACCTTGACGAAGTCGGCGAGATCGGCGAGCAGAACCGTCAGCTTGACGATATCGTCGAGCGATCCGCCCGCGGCCTCCGCCACGGCCTTCAGGTTGGCGAATACCTGGCGCGTCTGCGCCTCGGTGCCCTCGCGCAGTTTGCCGGTCGCGGGATCGAGTCCGACCTGCCCGGACAGGTACACGGTGTCGCCGGCGCGGATCGCCTGCGAATACGGTCCGATCGCGGCCGGTGCGGCGTCGGTGTGGATGGGTTGCTTGCTCACGCGCTCCTCCCACTGCGTAACCGCCAATGTAGCACGTGCTTGGGAGCCTAGCGCTCGACCTCGAGTCCCGCCTCGATCCACGCATCGATGCCGCCGAGAAGCGGCCGAATGCGCTTGAAGCCGAGCTTCTGCAGCTTCTGCGCGACCTTGACCGCCGTCGCTTCGTTCGGACAGGCGCAATAGACGATCACCTCGCCGTCGACGGGCACGCCTTCGAAGCCAGCGGCGATGTTCTTCATGTCGATCGCGAGCGCACCGGGGATCTTTCCGGTGGCCTCCTGCGTGATCGCGGACCGCACGTCGACCAGCGCCTGCACGGCGTTCTTTTCCATCATCTCGCGCAACTCGTCGACCGAAACGCGATCCATGCGCAACTGCTTGATGAACCGGTAGCGGCTCCACCACTTGAAGGCGATCCACGCGACGAAGCCGGCCACGACGATCATCACTCCATAGCGCCCGAGCGAGGTCAGCGTCTTCATGACGCCCTCGATCGCATCGCTGAACACGTAACCGAGCGTCACCGCGACGCCGACCCAGAGTGCTGCGCCGCCCGCGTCGAAGAGGAGGAACTTGAGATAGTTGAGACGCAGCGCACCGGCGAGCGCTGTCGCCACCGACGCGAATCCGGGCACGAACTTGGCGAAGAGCATCGACGCCGGACCGAAGCGCTGGAAGATCGACTCGGTCTGGCGGACGCAGGTGTCCTGCGACAACGACATGCGGCAGAGGAGGCTCAGGATGCGCATGCCGAAATTGCGGCCGGCGACATACCAGCCGGTATCGGCGACGAGCGCGGCGGCGATGCCTACCGACACCAGTTGCCAGACCGGGCTGCCGCCCATCGCGGCGTACGCGCCGGCGACGATGAGCACGGGATACGCGGGCAGCGGCAGCCCGGCCTGCAGCGCCAGCACGTTGATGAAGACGAGACCGAGACCGTATTGCTCAACCAGCGCGATCAGATGTTCCATGGAACTTTCCCGGACGAACGGACAGTCTCAGGGGTATTGGGCTTCAACCTGCGCAAATCAAGCGCTAAGAAAGAACGGGGAGTTCTGAGCTTAGTCGCGCCGCCAAGGCACAGTTTACGCTCGGAGCGCCCGCGACTATAATTTTGCTTCTCCGGGGACGTAGCTCAGCTGGGAGAGCGCGGCGTTCGCAATGCCGAGGTCGAGGGTTCGATCCCCTTCGTCTCCACCATAACCCCGAGGCCTCCGTCTGCTGAGGCGGCCTTGGCGTTTGCGCAATGCCTGTGGCTGTTATTTGCGTGACGTGATCCGCGCCCTCTGCGCCTTCCTGCTCCTGCTCGGGATGTCGTCGCCGGCGTCCGCCGGCGACGCGAAGGCTTTAACCGCAATCCTGCTGGTCGCTCGCGCCGAGCTTCCCGATTCCAATTTCAGGGACTCGGTGGTGCTCGTGATGAACAACATCGGTCCCGCCCCCATCGGCGTCATCATCAACAGGCCCACGAGGATCGGTGTCGCCGACATTTTTCCCGATCTCGAGCGCTCCGCGCGACTCGACGGCAAGTTGTACTTCGGCGGTCCGGTCGAGGTCGAGTCGGCGTCGTTTCTTTTCCGAGCTGATACGCCGCCCGAAAATGCCGTCCAGGTGCTCGACGGCGTCTACTTCAGCGCGAACCGGGATTTGCTGCACAAGCTGCTCGTTCGAGACAAGCCCATGGACGGTCTGCGGATCTTCGTCGGTCACTCGGGCTGGGGGCCGGGTCAGCTCGAGGCCGAGATCGCGCGCGGCGATTGGAAGCTTGCCCCCGCAGATACGGAGTCTATCTTCCACGGAAAATCCGAGCGCCCCTGGCCCGAGCAGCAAGCGCCGGAAGGCGGAAGGTCGCGCGGGATGAAACCTTCCCGCGAGGGTCGGGTCACTAACACCGGCATCTAGTGAGGTGCTTTAACCTGCCGCTCAGCTCACGGACGGAATGTTCTCGGCAACCGCTTCCTCGAAGAAGCGCTCGAATTCGCGCACGACGTGGGGATCTTCGAAGAGCACGCCCT
>DATJWL010000076.1:0-17140 GCA_035501215.1 Casimicrobiaceae bacterium | reverse complement strand
CGGCGTGTCGGCGGCATCCGTCTGTCCGGCGACCAGCATGCAAATGACGAGCGCGAACGCCCCAACGGCGGAAGCACGGCGGTTGCTGTAACAGGCGTCCTTGGTGGTGTTCACTTGGTTTCTCCTCTTCGCGGTGCAAGTCGGCCGATTGTAAAGTGAAATCGCATGACTCCCCAGTCACACGCATGGGCCTCTGCGTTGCAGATGTGACAAAGGACACCGCGTTACCGCTGTAACTGCGACGAAATGCTTCGGTCATCAACTTGCTGCACCGTGCCGTGATCGTCTGCTGCTTGGCTCACACTTCATGGATGCTCTGCCCGCCACCTGGACTGCGTTGTGTTTACTGGCATTCGTGCTTGGTCTCAAGCACGGCTTCGATGCCGATCACCTCGCAACGATCGACGGGCTGACCCGCTACAACGCGCGCGCGAATCCGGCTCTGGCCAGGGTCGCTGGTGCGCTCTTCTCCCTCGGACACGGCGTGGTCGTGCTGCTGGTCGCCCTCGTTGCGGGCACGCTCTCCGCGGGCTGGCAAACCCCCGGCTGGCTCGAGCTCACCGGAGCCGCAGTGTCGGTGCTCTTTCTGTTCGGGCTGGCGTTCTTCAACCTGCACGCGGTGCTGACGAGTGCGGCCAACGCGGTCGTTGCGCCCAGCGGGCTCAAGGCACGCCTTCTCGGGCGTGTGCTGACGGTGCGCCGGCCGTGGGCCATCGCCGCGGTGGGGATGCTGTTCGCGCTGTCGTTCGACACGGTGTCGCAGGCGGCGCTGTTTGCGTTGGCGGCCGGTCGGTTTGGCGGCGTTTCGCAGGCGCTGTTCGTCGCGGGGCTGTTCGTGCTGGGCATGCTTACGGTCGACGGCATCAACGGCGTCTGGATCTCCGCGCTCATCCGTCGCGCCGACCGCACGGCGGTCATCGCCTCGCGCGTGATGGCGCTCGCCGTGGCGGCGATCAGCCTCGCGGTCGGCGTGTTCACCGTGGCCAAGCTGCTGCTGCCGGCGCTCGACGCCTGGGCCGCGAGCCGTGAGCTCGTCTTCGGCACAATCGTCGTAAGCGCGGTTATCGCCGCCTTCCTCGCCGCCATGCGCGCCGCGCGCCGCTACGAGCCGGCCGCAGCGACGCCGGAGAGGTCCAAATCACAAGTGTGACCGGATACGGAGCTTTCGCCATCCAATTTCGATATGCACGGTTCAAGCTTGCTGTCATAAGCGCCGCGAGCATCCGTGGCAAGGCGCCGGCACTACCGGGATCGACTGAATGAAGGGGACCTATGAAGCTCTCAAGAAATAGCTCCATGCGACGGGGCGACCGGATCGTTGGCGCGGGACCGGCAGCGATGCGCGGCGCGCTTCATTGGAGCGTCATCCTCCTGATCGCGCTCGGCATCGCAGTCGGCATCGTCGGTGTGGGGGCCACCACCTGGATGGTCAATGCGACCAGCAGCGAAAACTTCTGCGCGACCGCATGCCACACGATGCAATGGGCCGCGGCCGCCTATGAGCGCTCACCGCACTTCGCCAACCCCCACGGCGTTCGCGCGAGCTGTGCGGATTGCCACATTCCGTTCGAGAGCCGGCCGGCGACTCCGTTCCAGTACATCTTCGGCACGATCGGGACCAAGGAGCACGACGGCATCCACGACGCGATCGCGGAGCTCCGTGGCACGATCTCGACCGAGGAAGAGTGGGATGCGAGACGGCCGAAGCTCGCCGCGGACGTGGAGGCTTGGCTCAGGAAGACGAACTACGTAACCTGCAAAGGCTGCCACCGGCTGGACGCCGCGACCGGCCCGGCAGCCGACATCCATGCCGACCTGCTCAAGGCCGGCCCCGTCGACTGCGTGCAGTGTCACGCCGACGTCGGGCACAAATTCGCGGAACACGCGGCAGCCAAACCGTGACGCGCCGCCATCCACCAGCGGATCTCCGCGGCCATCGCTCCGACCAGATCACTCCCTCCGAACGGTCCTTCCCCCTCCTCCTGGACACGTTCGGCCTCCGCGCCGGGCTGCTCAATCAGTCCGGCGCTTTTTTTTGGCGAGAGCTGAATGCTGCGTAGAGCCGACGATGACCTTCACGTTCTTAACCCCGTTCTGGCTCATTCGCGTGGCGGTGGCGGCCGTCTGGATCTACGAGGGCCTCTGGTGCAAGCTCCTCCGTGGCCAGCCGCACGAGCTCGAAGTGGTCAGGGCCGTACCTTACTTCGGACCCCGCATCGGGGGGCTCTTCCTTCAGGCGCTCGGCATCGTCGAGGTCGGACTGGGAATCTGGACCTTGAGCGCGGTGGCGCCGTTGCAGTGCGCTATCGCGCAAACGTTGCTGCTCGTCGCATTGAATGCCAGCGGCCTTCTGTTTGCCCGTCGAATCATCCATGATCCGAGCGGCATGGTGGTCAAGAACATCGCATTCCTCGTGCTGGTATGGGTGATGGCCGGGCTGCCCTCGGCGGCATGACGATGACTTCGGCGATGACTTCGGCTGGGACTGCCTGGAAGAGCGGTCGCCTCGATGCGGGCAGCGGCCCAAGCGAGCTGCTGTTCGGCCGCATGTACGAAGACGCATCGATCGAGCTGGATGCGTTTCGACCCGGTGGCCGCGTCTTCTGCATCGCCTCGGCCGGCTGCACCGCAATGACCCTTGCGCCGCGACACGAGGTAGTGGCGGTCGACATCAATCGAGTCCAGCTTGACTACGCCGAGCGACGGTTCGCGGGCGAGCGCGCCGCTTGCGGTGTCGTCGAGCGTGTGATGGCCGCAGTGCGGCCCCTGGCGCGGACCGTAGGTTGGTCGCCTTCGGAATTGCGCGCGTTCGTCGATCTGCAAGAGCCGGCCGCTCAAACCGCGTTCTGGCATCGCCGCCTCGACACGTGGCGCTTCCGCGTCGCCTTCGATGGAATGCTTTCTCTGAGTGCGCTGCGCGCCGTCTACGCCGAGTCGCTCCTCGATTTCCTGCCGCCACGTTTGGGCGCCGTCATGCGCCAACGAATGGAGCGCTGCTTCGCCCGGCATCCCAATGCGACCAACCCCTATGCGCGCGCGCTTCTACTCGGAGAGCTGTGCGACGATCCGCCACCGCCGGAGGCGAAGGCGATTCGACTCGTGCATGCCGATGCCGCTGCCTACCTCGAAGGCGAGCCGCCCGGCAGCTTCGATGCGTTCTCCCTGTCGAACATCCTGGACGGGGCCGACGTGGCCTATGCGTCGCGGGTCATTGCTGCAGTGAAACGCGCGGCTGCGCACGGCGCAGTTTGCGTGCTACGCAGCTTTCGCGAGCCGGCCGACGTCCTGCTCGCCAACCGCGCTGCCGACGACCGCTCGATGCTGTGGGGCATTGTCGATGTAAGGGAAGTAGTGGCGCTGTGACGAACGGCAGGATCGACAAGCGCTGCGTGGACCTCGTGCGTCTCACGCGCACGCAGCCCTCGGCTACAGCGGAAACCTCGTCGACACCCGCGCGTGACGCGGGCACGCCAACATTCTCCTGTCGACTTCGACGGGATAACTTCAATGCAACTCGAACTGAATGGCGCCGCGCAAGCACGCCCGGCACCGATCGCGCGGGCGAGACCTGCGACCACGCAATCATCGACCACGGTCGTCACGCGGATGGTGTTCGCGGCACCGCCAAAGCAGGTATGGAACGGCTTGCTGTTCTATGAGCAGATCCAGGAGCGACCGCCGCTGCACCTCCGCCTGCTGCTTCCGGTACCGGTCCGCACCGAAGGTCCCAAGTCGCAGGTCGGAGACGACGTCAAGTGCGTGTACGAATGCGGCGATCTGATCAAACGCATAACACGCATCGATGCACCGCGTCACTACGAGTTCGAGGTGATCGAGCAAAATCTGAAGTTCGGCGGCGGATTGGCGCTTATCGGCGGAGGCTATGCGCTGCGATTGCTCGAGGGTGGCGGCACCGAGGTCGGCATCACGACGCGATACGTGAGCGCCATGCGCCCAGCCTGGCTATGGAGGCCCGTCGAGGCGACGGCCTGCCACATGTTCCACCGCCACCTCCTTTCGGCGATGCGGCGAGCGATTTGTGCGCAAAACGTGGATAACCCGTGACGGCACCCAAATGGAGCTGCGCCCCATTCAAGACGGCGACGCCAATCTTCTCATGCCATTCGTCAAGCGCCTGTCGTTCGGTACCCGCTACTTCCGATATGGTCGCGGAAACTTTGAGCTTCGAGAAGACGAGATTCAACGTGTCTGCCATCCAGATCCCGAAGGCTGCGTCCACCTGCTCGTTCTGATGCGCACGGCCGCTGCTCAAGCAGTCGTAGGATCGGGACGAATCGTGTTTGAGGCAGGAGCGAAGAGTTGCGAGCTTGCGATCACGGTGACCGATTCCTGGCAAAGACGTGGAGTTGGGAACCGTTTGCTGGAGGCGCTAATTGAGACAGCGCGATGCAAGTGTCAGACGCAAATGTGGGCACGCATATTGGCGACAAATCGGCCCATGATCGAGTTCCTTTCGCGCCGTGGATTCGTGGTATCGGATCATGGCGACGGGACGGCGCTGAAGATTGCCCGGCTCGCCCTGCAACTGGGGGATCCCGGAGTGACCTTGCGATGAACCGCCAGATAGTTCGCGCGCTTGGTGTGGCGTTCCTCTTCGCTCTGTCCGCTGGCGTACAGGCGCAACAAGCGAACGCCGCGCCTGGTAACTGCCAGCGCTGCCATGACGCCGGGCTCCCGCTCCCTGAAACGCATCCGAAGGTTAAGGGCGCGAGCATCGTCGAATGCGCGGCCTGCCACGCCTCGCAGGCCGGACAGGCGAAACCGTACCCGCTCGCGTCCCGGCTGCATCGCGCGCACGTCAAGGTCGCGCTCGACTGCACGACCTGCCACGCATACGCACCGGGCACGCATTTCGCCGTCTTGGGCCATCAGGGTAATCTCGGAGCGCTCGACGCCGAGCAGTACGAAATGGTGCGCAAGGCGATGGCCAGCTGGGCAAACTCCCCATGGCTCGCCGCCACTCACGGGAACAAGCAGAACTTGTCGTGCGGCGCATGCCACCAGTCGCAGCCGATCCCGGACGACAACGAGACGGTCGTCAACAAGCAATGCGTGGCCTGCCACGGCAACTACGACAAGCTCGCATCGCTGACCAGGGCGAAGCTCAAGAACCCGGAGATCAACCCGCATAGCTCGCACCTCGGGCCGGAGATCGCCTGCACGGTGTGCCATCAGGGGCACCGGGAGTCGAAGCCCTACTGCCTGAATTGCCACACGAACTTCGAGATGCCCATCCCCGGGGCCGCGGCTGAGCTGGCCGCGCCCGCGGCGGGCAAGTGACAGGAGATCCGTCATGCAACGACGCGACGTCCTCAAGCTCGGCACCCTCGTGATGCTCGCGGGGCCGCGGGCCTTTGCCGCCACGCGCCTCGAGCGCGCCGACGTGATCGTCATCGGCTCCGGCGGCGCGGGGATGACCGCCGCGATCACGGTCTTCGACGCGAAGGCGAAGGTCGTGGTGCTCGAGAAGATGCCGATCACCGGCGGCAACACGCAGCTCGCCGCCGGGGGCATGAACGCCGCAGGGACCGTGTTCCAGGAAAAGCGCGGGATCCACGACTCGGTGAAGCTCATGTTCGACGACACATACAAGGGCGGGAAGTACCTCGCCCAACCCGAGCTCGTCGAGATCCTCGCGCACAACTCCTCGTCGTCGATCGACTGGCTCACGGCCCTCGGCGCCGACATGAGCGACGTCGGGCGCATGGGCGGCGCCAGTGTGAACCGAACCCACCGCCCGGCCGGCGGCGAGGCCGTAGGCCATCACCTCATCCACGTAATGCGTCAGAACGCCATCAAGCGCGGGATGGACGTGCGCACCAACGCGAAGGTGCTTAAGATCTTCGAGACACCGGGCGGCGCCGTGTCCGGCGTGGTGGTCCAGAACGTGCTCGGGGAGCTCTACTCGATCGAAGCGCCCACAGTGATCCTCGCCTCGGGGGGCTTCTCGGCGAACCTCGAGCGCGTGGCGAAGTACCGCCCCGAGTACGCGGGGTTCTCGAGCACGAACCAGCCCGGCGCGACGGGCGACGGGCTGGACCTCGCCGCCGACTTCGGGGCGAAGCTCGTCGACATGGAGCAGATCCAGATCCATCCCACGCAGGCCGCCGGTTCCAAGATCCTGATCACCGAGGCGGTGCGCGGCAACGGCGCGATCTGCGTGAACCGCGACGGCAAGCGGTTCATGAACGAGCTCACCACACGCGATGCGGCGAGCGCCGCGATCCTCAAGCAGCCCGGGCAGAGCGCCTTTCTCGTGTTCGACGAGGGGATCCGACGCTCGCTCAAACAGATCGAGGGTTACTTCCACCTCGAGCTGGTGAAAAGCGGCAAGACACCGGAGGAGCTCGCGAAGGCGATCGGCGCGGACGGTGGCAATCTGGCGGTCACTTTCGAGCGCTACAACAAGTTCCAGGCAGCGAAGAAGGACGACGACTTCGGCCGCCCCGACATGCCGCGCCCCCTCAAGGACCCGAGCTTCCACGTGATCGAGATTCGGCCCGGGGTTCACTACACAATGGGCGGCGTTGCGATCGACGTGCGCACCCGTGTGCTGGGTCAGGACGGCAAGGCGATCCCGGGCTTATTCGCCGCTGGCGAGGTGACTGGCGGAGTACACGGGGCGAACCGCCTCGGCGGCAACTCGATCTCGGAGACGATCACCTTTGGCCGCATCGCCGGCGGCGAAGCTCTGCAATTCGCGAAGGAGAATCGTCCTTTCTGAACGGCGCTCAGCTGCCGGGCGTCCCGGCGAGCAGGGCGGTGTCGTACGCGACGATGATCCGCACCAGCCATCACCTCGCGGCCGCAGCTCTCGCGCGCGAGGTAGTCGAGGAAGTTGACTAGCCGGTCGTACTGGAGCTGATCGAGGCGCGCCGAGCCTTCGGCGAAGAACAGCGTGATCGACCCGGTCCCCTGCTGGGCGGCGAGCCGCTCGATCTTCTCGAGCGCGGCCTGGGAGGTCGCAAGCTCCTTGTCGATGTAACCCCAAATGAGAAATGCGCCGTTCTTGCTTGCGATCGCTCGCGCTCACACGAGCACGAGTGAACGAGGGGATCCCGGAGCGACCTTCCGATGAGCCGCCAGATGCAGCGGCGTGCGCGAGCGCGCGACCTTGCGCACGAAGTTGTGGCGAGCCACGTGATAGCTCGAATCGAAGCCGAAGAAGTTGAGCCGCATGCGCGCGAGCTCCTCTTCGCGATACGCCGACAAGGGCTTGCGCGCCTCGTCCTGCGCGCGCCGCGCGTTCTTCGCATCGAGCAGCCCACCTAAGCGCTTGTACTGCGCTAGCGCAAGCGCGATGTCCTCGACGGCCGTCGCAAACGGCGCACCGTCCGGATACACGCATTGATCGATGAAGCCGATGGCGGCTGCCCGGCGAGCGCCAAGCGGCAAGCGGTTCTCGACGAGCATCCGCACGGCACTGGCATCGACGCGGCGCGGCAGCAGATAGGTCCAGTACTCCGACCCGTACAAGTTCCCCATGCTCTTGTAGTGCGGATTCAGGACAACGCCGTCGCGTGCCATGACGCGATCGGCCGCGAGAGCGAGGAATACCCCGCCGGCGCCGGCGTTGCCGGCCAACGCCGCGATGGTGAGTTGGCGTGATGTTTGGACGATGTCGCGCACGAGATCGTTCATCGCATTGATGTTGAGCCACGATTCCTCGGCCGGATGGGCGGATGCCTCGATCGCATTGAGGTCGATACCATTCGACCAGAAGTCTTCGCCACCCATGAGCGCGATCACGCGCGTGGGGCGCGACCGTGCGTAGCGGTACGCGTGTCGCAGGCGCACGCACTGGGCCGTACTCATGGCGCCGTTGTAGAACCGGAAGTGCAGGAAGCCCAGCGGTCCGCGCTCGATGTACTCGATCTCGCGCCACGTCGTATGATCGACAGTACGGTGCGGCGGGAGCACATCCTCCGCGACGTTTGCGAGTTGACCGTCGAGCACTCGTGCCGCCGGTAACTTGAAGGCGCCCGCATCGTCGGCGCGCTTGAGATGGGTGATCCAGATCGCGGCATCGCGCGTCGCCCGGCAGATCGCTCCGTCGCGCTGCGCGAGGATCGCGCCCGGAACTGTCCCTCGCAAGCACCCGTCTGCGTGCGCGCCGTAGAGGTAGTAGCGCTCGCCGGCGATGGCATCGAGTACGCCCGGAGCGCCGCCGGACGCATGCACCTTGCGCAGAATTGTCTCGGTATCGTCGTGCTCCCAGTCGATGGCACGGTCTGATTGGCGCATGGGCGGTTGCCACCGGCCCTCGATGTCGCCCTGCGTGTAATCGAGCGGCCTCGGCCGAAACCCCGTATCGTCGAGGCGCCGCAAGGTTTGCGCGATCGCCTCGATGGCCGCGTCGGTCACCTCGTTGCGGTACAGGCTCGACTTCGTCGTCCGCCGCATCGGGAAGGGCACGGACGCCCAGATGTCGCCTGCGTCCATCTCGCCGTTGGCCTGGAGCGCCGTGACACCCCAGCGGGACTCATCGCGCATGATCGCCCAGTCCAGCGCCGAGGGGCCGCGGTCGCCCGGGATGCCGGGATGGATCACGATGCAGCGATGCGCTCGCCACACGCTCTCGGGGATCGCGCGCTTGAGGAAGGGCGCGATGACGAGGTGGGGCTGGAACAGCGCCACCGCTTCCTCGGTCACGCGGTCGTTGATGTCGAACTCCACGGAGACGTCGTGGCCCCACTCGCGCAGCTCGACGAACAACCGCTGCGTAAGGCTGTTGAACGCGTGGGTCAGGAGCAGGATGCGCATCGGAACGCGCGAAACCTATGTCTGAACCGGGACGCTAGCAGATCCGCGGCAGCTGCTCGCCCGTGAGCCAGTCGACGTTGCGTCGCCCGCCGAACGTGGTCTGCATCTGCACGAAGTGGTGCGGGTCTTCGACAACGGTGCCGATGAGCGCGGCGTCGCGAGCGAGCGGATGGGCACGCATCGCCGCGAGCAGCGCTTCGCTTTCTTCCATTGGTGCGATGGCGACGAGCTTGCCCTCGTTGGCGACGTAGAGCGGATCGAGCCCGAGGAATTCGCACGCCGCGGCAACTTCCGCCTTCACCGGCAGGTCGCGCTCGCGAATGACCATGCCGCAGCCGGATTGCGTCGCCAGCTCGTTGAGCGTCGTCGCCAGGCCGCCACGCGTCGGGTCGCGCAAGCAATGGATCCGCGGCACCGCGGCGAGCATCGCCGCCACGAGCCCGTGCAGCGCCGCGGTGTCCGACGTGATGGTCGATTCGAAGCTCAGGTTCTCGCGCAACGACATGATGGCGACGCCGTGATCGCCCAAGGTTCCGCTGACCAGGATCGCGTCCCCGGGCCGCGCGCGGTCGCTCGCGATGTCGATGCCGTCGGGAACGACGCCCACGCCGGTCGTCGTGATGAACACGCCGTCGCCCTTGCCTCTTTCCACCACCTTCGTGTCGCCGGTGACGATCGGCACCGCCGCATCGCGAGCGGCTTGCGCCATCGAGGCGACGATGCGTCTCAAATCGGCGAGCGGAAAGCCTTCCTCGAGCACGAAGCTCGCGGCCAGGTACAGCGGGCGCGCGCCCGCCATCGCCACGTCGTTCAGCGTGCCGTGAACCGACAGGCAGCCGATGTCGCCGCCGGGAAAGAAGAGAGGCGACACGACGTGACTGTCAGTCGCGATGACCATCCGGCCGGGCGGAACCGTGACGCTGGCCCCATCGTTGCCCGCGCGCAGCCACGCATTGTCGAATTCGCGCACGAACAGCTCCTCGATGAGCTGCGCCATGGCGCGTCCGCCGCCGCCATGACTCATGTCCACATGGCCGTGCTTGAAATCTACCGGCCGAACGTAGCCGCCGCGCACCTTGCTCATGATGCAGCGGCGACGACTGGAATGTCCTTGAAGCGCCCGTACGTGTAGTGCGCGGCGCACGCTCCTTCGGAGGAGACCATGCACGAGCCGATGGGATTGTCCGGGGTGCACACCGTCCCGAAGACCTTGCAGTCGGTCGGCTTCTTCACGCCACGCAGGATCGCTCCGCACTCGCAGGCCTTGTTGTCGGGCACCTGGCGATAGGCGATGCCGTAGCGGACCTCCGCATCGAAATCGCGCAACGCTTCGCGAATGCGCAGCGCGCTGTAAGGCACCTCGCCGAGGCCGCGCCACTCGAACGAGCTGCGCAGCTCGAACACCTCCGCGATCAACGCCTTCGCCTTCGCGTTCCCTTCGCGGCTGACGGCGCGGGTGAACTCGTTCTCCACTTCGGCGCGCCCTTCATTGAGCTGGCGCACCAGCATGAGGATCGACTGCATCACATCGAGCGGCTCGAACCCGGCGATGACCACCGGCTTGCAGTACTCCTCCGCGAAGAACTCGTACGGCTGGCTGCCGATCACGGTCGACACGTGCGCGGGCCCGATGAAGCCGTCGAGCGGGACCGTGCCGAGCTCCCGGACCTCGGGCGACTCGAGGATGTTCGTGATCGCGGCCGGCGTCAGCACGTGGTTGCAGAACACGCTGAAGTTCGACAGGCCGAGGGCCTGCGCCTGCCGGATCGCGACCGCCGTCGGCGGCGTCGTGGTCTCGAATCCGATAGCGAAGAATACGACTTCGCGACCGGGATTCTCGCGCGCGATGCGAATGGCGTCGGCGCTCGAATACACCATCCGGATATCAGCACCGCGAGCTTTCGCTTTGAGCAGCGAAAGGCCCTTGGACGCGGGGACACGCATGGTGTCTGCATAGGTTGCGAGGATCAGGCCCGGCCGCGCGGCCAGATCGATCGCGCTGTCGATCCGACCGATCGGCAGCACGCACACCGGGCACCCCGGGCCGTGGATCATCCGCACGTTGCCCGGCAAGAGATCCGCGATGCCGTAGCGCGAGATCGCGTGGGTATGCCCGCCACAGAACTCCATGAGGTTGTAGGCACGCTTTCCATCGGCTTCGCGCTCGATCGCCGACGACAATCGGCTCGCCAGCGCGCCATCGCGGAATTCGTCGATGTATTTCACGACGGCTGCTCCGGTCCTGCCAGCGCGCTCGCGTCAGCCGATGCGAACAGCGCCAGCGTGCGCTGCGCCTCGTCGGCGTCCAATCGTGCAAGCGCATAGCCGACGTGCACGATCACGTAATCGCCCGGCGCGACCCCTTCGACCAGCTCGAGGGAGACCGTCTTGCGAACGCCGTCGATGTCGATCACCGCTGCATCCGGTGTGGGCAATGCGATGACGCGTGCGGGAAGGGCGAGACACATCGTTCACTCCTGTGCGAGCGCGCGGTGGATGACCCAAGCCTGTCCAAGCGCGAGTCCGCCATCGTTGGGAGGCAATGCGCGCGCTTCCAGCATGGCGATGCCGCGGACGTAGAGCGCCGAGCGCAAGCCGCGTGAGACGATCGCATTGAGGAAGCAGCCGCCGCCGCAGGCGACGGTGGCGATACCAGATGCACGCGACGCTGCCGCAATCCACTGTGTCAGTGCCTGGATCAGCGTCGCGTGAAACAACGAGGCGCCGAACGCAGCGTCCGGCGTGTCGGCCAGGCGCATCAACAGCGGCAGAAGATCGAGCTCGTTTCCTGCCGTGATGCGGAATCCATCGGCATCGGGCGTCACGCTGCCGTACGCTTCGGCCAATCCTTCCAGCAGCATCGCCGCCTGGCCCTCGAACGCCATGTGGCGGGTCACGCCGAGCAGGCCTGCGGCAGCGTCGAAGTAGCGGCCGGCGCTGGACGTCTGCGGCGCGTTGCGGCCGTGTTCGAGCAGTGCCGTGACGATCGGCGCTGCCGGTTCGTCGGCGAAACGCTGCGTGATTTCGTTGCCGCGGCCGCCTTGCAGCAGAGCCGCCGCCGCCATGCGCCACGGCTCGCGCGCAGCAACGTCGCCCCCGGGAAGACGCAGCGGCGCAAACCGTCCCAGACGCTCGCAATGCGCGCCGTCCACCCGGAGCAATTCTCCGCCCCATGCGGTTCCGTCGGTGCCGAGTCCCACGCCGTCGAGCGCGACCCCGAGCACCGGACCGTCCACCCGGTGCTCGGCGGTCACGGCGGCGATGTGCGCATGGTGATGCTGCACGCCGCGCATGGGAACCTGCAGCGCGTGCGCAAGATGCGCCGCGTGGCGCGTGCTGAAGAAGTCCGGATGCAGATCGTGCGCGATGGCCGCCGGCTCGACCTGGAGTATGTTTGTCAAGTGGTCGACGGCCTCGACGAGCGCGCGACAGGTCGGCGCGTTGTTGAGATCGCCGATGTGTTGCGAGACGAACGCCTGGTCGCCGCGCGTCACGCAGATCGCGGTCTTGAAATGTCCGCCCAGCGCAACGACGCTTGGGCCGGCGCGAGCAAGCTTGATGGCTCGCGGCGTGTAGCCGCGCGCGCGGCGGAGGAACTGGAATGTCTTGCCCGTCTCGTCGCTCGCAACGCGCAGCACGCTGTCGTCGCAACGGGCGACGATCGCGCGATCGTGGAGCAGGAACCCGTCCGCGATGCCGGCAAGCCGTCGCACGGCCTCGTCGTTGTCGGCGACGAGCGGCTCACCGCCCGGGTTCGCGCTGGTCATGACCAGGACGAGGTCATGCGCCTGATAGCACCATGCAACGCCCGCGGGGCGGCCGGCCGCCTCGTGAAACAGGAGGTAGTGCAGAGCAGTGTACGGCAACATTGCGCCCAGCCATGCAAGCCGCGGTGCGACACCGGGCAGGATCGCATCCACGTCGGACCGCTTGCGCATCAGCACGATGGGCCGCTCAGGCGAGGCGAGAAGCTCTGCCTCCGCTGGGGACACGGCCGCGAATCGCGCGAGCGATGCCACGCTCGCCGCCATAACTGCGAACGGCTTCTCTTCCCGGGCCTTGCGCGCCCGCAATGCCGCCACGGCCGCGCCATTGCGCGCGTCGCAGGCGAGGTGAAAACCGCCAAGGCCCTTGATCGCGACCACTTCGCCGCGCCTGATTCGCGCGATCGTCGCAGCGATCGGGTCGTCATTCTCCACAGCGTTGCCATCGGCATCGAGCAGCGCCAGCCGCGGACCGCACTCCGGGCACGCGTTGGGCTCGGCGTGAAAGCGCCGATTGAGCGGCGAGCGATATTCGCGCAAGCACGCGGCGCACTGCGCGAAGGCCCCCATGCTCGTCATCGAGCGGTCATAGGGCAGCGCCCGCGTGATCGTGTAGCGCGGCCCGCAATGCGTGCAATTGATGAACGCGTAGCGATAGCGGCGATCCTGCGGATCGCACAGCTCGCGCAGGCATTCGGAGCAGATCGCGGTGTCGGGCCCGATCGCGGTCGTCGCGCAGCCGGGTTCGCTGTCGAGGATCGCAAAGCCCGCACCGTCGCGCAAGGCACTGTCGCGCATGGCGATGCTGTCGACGCGGGCACGCGGCGGCGCATCTTCGGCAATCCGGCGCGCCATCGCCGCAATGTCTGCCGGATCGCCCTGCACTTCGATGGTGACGCCCGCGCCGTCGTTGCGGACGAAACCGTCGAGCGCAAGCGCATCGGCGAGCCGATAGACGAAAGGTCGAAAGCCGACGCCCTGCACGATGCCGCGCACTTCGATGCGCTTGCGCGTGGCTCGGCTCACATTCGCTATCGCTGTCATGTGTGTTCGGTCTGCATCCGTAGCGCGGTCGCGTCAGCTACACCCCGCTGCAGCCATGCGAGCCAGGCATCGAAGCCCTTGCCGGTCCGCGTCGACAGTAGCATCGCCTCGACTCCAGGCCGGACCCGTCGCGCGTAGTCGATCGCGGCGGTCACATCGAAATCGACGTGCGGAAGCAGGTCCATTTTGTTGATGATCACGAGATCAGCGGCGTGGAACATGTCCGGATACTTGAGCGGCTTGTCGTCTCCCTCGGTGACCGAGAGGATGACGACCTTGTGCGCTTCGCCGAGGTCGAATGCCGCCGGGCACACGAGATTGCCGACGTTCTCGATCAGGAGCAGGCTGTCGTCCACCACTTGCAGCTCGCGCAAAGCGTCGGCAACCATCTGTGCGTCGAGGTGACAGCCTTTGGCCGTGTTGATCTGCACGGCGTCGACGCCCGCGGCCCGCACGCGGTCGGCGTCCAGGGAGCTCTGCTGATCGCCCTCGATCACCGCGAGCGGCATATCGTGTTTCAATGCCTTCGCGGTTGCGACCAGCAGGCTCGTCTTGCCGGACCCAGGGCTCGACACCAGATTCACGGCGAAGATGCCCTGCTCCGCAAACCGGCGCCGGTTGAGCGAGGCGATCGCGTCGTTCTTGGCGAGGATGTCGCGCTCGATGCGCAGCGTACGGGACGCCTCCGACACCGCTCGGCCGGCGACAGGCAACGCGAGCGAAGTACCGACCGTGCCGGCGGCGTCGTGGCCATGACGGTGCCACGTACCATCGGCGTGCCAGTGTCCGTTGTTCGCGCCGGGATGCGCGTGCCGGTAGGCGGGCATACCGGACGCTGCTGCGTGCAGCGCGCTGCCGCGCGCTTCCTGGTCCTGCCGAGCAGCATGCTCTTCCTGCAGGCCGTGGGCGGCTGCTTCGTCGTTGCTGCATCCACACGTAACACACATGAGACCTTCTCCTTTGGGTTGCGGATTGCGCCCCGCTACGACACGTCGATATCCTTGACTGCCATTTCGTCGCCTCGAACGACGGTCAGCTGATAACTTCCGCACGCGGGGCACGGCTCGCCTCGGTTCGCGATCTTCACCGTCGCACCGCAGGGCATGCACCACCCTTCGCCCGGGGTGGCGAGAATGTCGAGTCGTGCGCGCTCGGCGAGGGTTCCGCGCGCCGCAGCGTCGAAACAGAATTGCAGCGCGGCGGGACTCACGTGGGAGAGCGCACCGATCTCGAGGCGAACGCGGGTTACGCAGCGCGCCGCGTGCCTGCGCGCCGTGGTCTCGACGAGCGCGATCACACTCTGGGCCAGGGCGAGCTCATGCATAGCCCACCTCGATACGTGTCGCCACGCAGGGATCGAGCGCGCAGACGGCGAACGTCGCCCGGCGCAGCAGATCGTCATCATCGCGAGCCGTGCACCGGCGCAGCCCGCTCGCCAGCGGCCCGTCGGGGTGGAAGTTCCACTGGGTCGGCGCGACGATGCGATAGCCGGTGACGCGGTCACCTTCGACACGGGCGCGATGCAACAACAGGCCGCGCGCAGTTTGCACGGCGGCCACGCCTGCGCCGGTCGTATCGGTGCAGACCTGGACCGCGGGCCAATGCACGCACTGCGTCTCGGCGAGTTGCTGCAACAGCATCGCGAGCTCTGCGAGGCGCGCGACGATCCTCGCCACGACGCCGTTGCCGAACGACGCGAGCACGGCGCGTACTAGCGGCACCGATTGCGTGCGCGCGAGCACGCCGGTTTCCACCGGCGAGCCGTTCCACGTGGGATAGCGCTCGAACTCAGGCGCTGTCGCGAGCGACGCCGCAAGCGGATCGTGCAGCGTAGTCGCGCCGACCGCTGGCATCGGCAGGATGGCGCTCGCCCCCAGCGCGGCATGCTCGCGAAGGAGCACAGCGAGGCCAAGCGCCGGCTCGACGGATGCCTCGTCAAGCCAAGCTTGCAGTGCCTCCACCGTCTCGATCTGCAGCCATTGCGCGCTCGGCATGCCGTAGATGAAGTCGGCCGCAGTCGACTCGAGGGCGCGCACATTCGCAGGGACAGCGCGACCGGCACGAGCATCGCACTGCATTGCTTCGACCTTGCGTTGTGCTCGAGCCACGGGCGATGCGTTCGGTTCACGGCCCAACGCGCGCGGCCAATCGATCAGCAGGCATCGAACGTGCTCGCCGACGGCTTCGAGAACAACGCCGATCGAAGGCGTCTCGAGGTCCATTGCGGCTGAGCTGACCGATGCGGCTGCCGCGAGCGCGGCGGTTGCGGCCGCTGCATGTGCTCTCGCGCATACGCTGTAGAGCGACGGAACGATGTTGCGGACCTCGCCTGCGGTCCTTCCGACGAGCAACCGCGATGCAGCGAGCGTGGTCGAGCGGACATGAACGTCGTTCACTCGCCGCCCGTCCCAGTCGAGCTGCACGACGAGCTCACTTTGCAGGCTCATCGCCCTCTCCGACGAAGCGACCGCGCAGCAGATCGCGCCTGGAAACCGGTGCGTGGAGCGCGGCTTCGAGGCGCGCAATCGGCCCCGGCGCAGCCTCTGTTGCGTGCCCCTCGCGTTGCGTCGCGGGTTCGGGCTGTCCCGCAATTCCTTCGGTTGGCTCGGCATGATGCGCGTCGAACAGCGCTGCACGCGCAAGCCGCGCCGTTTCGCACGCGGACGCATGGTCGACGAATTCCAGCACCGGCGAGAACAGTGAACAGACCAGATGCTCCCCGATGTCGCCAGTATTCGCGCTGATGAAGTCGAATGCACCGGCCGGCAAAGCGTAGCGGCGCTTCTCGCCGTACGCGAGTGGGCGCCAGGCCTGCGCATCGCGCGGCGTTAGCATGAGGTTCATCGACCAGGGGGTGACCATCACGCCGAGCCAGTAGCCTTTCCACGGCTCGAAAGCGACCGCCTCGACGCCAAGCGCGGGATTGACGAATGGCAGGTCCCGCATGTGCCGCTCATGGATCGACCGGAACGCGCTCTCGAGACGCGCGGACGGGTCACCCAGCAGGGTATGCGCTTCATCGTTCATCGGGCAGCACCAGGAACTGCTCCTGCAGGCACGCGCAGACGGGGCAAGCCCAATGCGGGGGCAGCTCGGTGAAAGGCGTCCCGGCCGGGATCTGCCACACCGGGTCGCCCTGCGCCGGATCGTAGACATACCAGCACACCTTGCATTCGAGCCGCGTCGTCGGCGCGATCTTGGAGCGATCCCCGAGGTATGAACCTTCGAAAGTCTTCACGCGGCACCTCTCTTCGCGCACGCTCAGGCCGTGCCCGACTCGGCTATCCAGCTGACCAGCTCGGCGAGGCGCGTCCGGCTGTCGGTCAGATCCTCCGGCGCCGCAATCGCGACCTCGGGCACACCCACCACCTCGATAGTGTCGAGGATCAGCGTGTTCATGCTGTTGAAGTACTGCACGCGCCACACGTGGCGCGTCAGCGTGGAGCTGATCCGGCAGTGACCGAAGCCGCGCGAGATCATCGTCACCGGACCGACCGGCAGTGCCCGCGTAAGCACCTGGTGGTCTTCCGGCGTCAGCGGGAAGAGAG
>DATJWL010000075.1:0-3807 GCA_035501215.1 Casimicrobiaceae bacterium | reverse complement strand
ATTCTGCACCTCGCCCAATAGCCACGCAAAAAATCTCTGCATTTCACAGATGCCATGGAAGGATACCCACAGGCTCGTGTGGCGGGGTGGCTGTCCGTGACACTCGCGCACACGAAGAACAACACGCTCGGTACTCATCGCCGCAATCCTACCTGAGCGCGGCAGCGGCTAATTCGACGCGGACGCCGCTCCTGAAACCGCCACGTACGCATCGATCCGCCGCTCGAGCATCGGCAGCGTAATCGTTCCCTCGGCGACAACGGCATCGTGGAAAGTGCGCAGGTCGAATTTCGGACCGAGCGCCTGCTCGGCCTTGCGGCGCAGCGCCACGATCTTGATCTCGCCGAGCTTGTACGACAGCGCCTGGCCGGGCCATGCGATGTAGCGATCGGTCTCGGTGCGCACCTCGTGCTCGGAGAGCGTTGTGTTCTGCCGCAGGTAGTCGAGCGCCTGCTCACGGCTCCAGCCGTTCCAGTGCATGCCGGTGTCGACGACGAGCCGGCATGCACGCCACATCTCGTAGCTCAGGCGGCCAAAATCCTCGTACGGCGTCTTGTACATCTCCATCTCGACGCCGAGCTTCTCGCAGTAGAGCGCCCAGCCTTCGCCGAAAGCGCTGAGATAGGTGTTCCGGCGAAACGCCGGCAGGTCAGTGAGCTCGCGCGCGAGAGCGATCTGAAGGTGATGTCCCGGCACGGCTTCATGCAGCGTCAGCGCCGGCAGTGAATACAGCGGCCGCCGGTCGAGTGCGTAGGTGTTGACCCAGTAGGCGCCCGGCGTGCGTCCGTCGTTGGGACCCGGGTTGTAGCGCCCTGCCGTGTAGTTGGGCGCCAGTGTCCTCGGCACCGCCTCGACGTGGTAGGTCATGCGCGGCAGCTTGCCGAAGTACCGCGGGAGCTTTCCGTCGATCTCCTTGGCGATGTAGCTCGCGTCCTTCAACAGGGCCATCGGCGTCGTGGCGTAGAACTGCGGGTCGCTGCGAAGAAAGGCGAGAAAGTCCGCGAAGGTTCCCGTGAACTTGGCCGCTCTCATCGCTGCTTCCATGTCCGCGTGAATGCGCGCGACCTCGCTGAGACCGATCTCGTGGACCTCGTCCGGCGTGATGTCGTAGGTCGCGTAGTAGCGGACGAGATCCTGGTAGTAGGCCTTGCCGTTCGGAAGCGCGGACGCGGCGATCGTCTTCCGTGCCCGCGGCATGTATTCGTCGCGGAAGAAGGCTTGGAAATCGCGATATGCCGGAATCACGGCCGAGTTGATGGCCACCTTGCCTGCTCCTCTCAGCCGCGCCTGATCCGTCGTCGGGATGGAATGCGGAAACGCCTTGAACGGGCGATACAGAGGCGAATCCTCCGCGTTCGCAAACTGCTGCGCCTCGATGATCGAGGCTACGCCCGGCAGAATGGCCGCCGGCAACGTGTAGCCGTCCTCCAATCCCTGCCTCATGTTGGCGATGTTCTCGGCGAAGTAGCGCTTCACGTCGTTAAGGCGCGCGATGTAACGCTCGTAGCCGAGCACGCGCTGCGTATCGGCGGCCTCGTGCATCTGCATGACCGCGGTGTGAAAGCCGTTGTCGCTATACAACGGCGCGCGCCATTCCTTATAGGCGGCGAACTTGACCCGGTACGTCAAGATGAAATCGAAGAGGGCGTAGGAGATCTGATCTTCACCGCTCAAGCCTGCGCGGTCGATCGCGTGGAGGCGCCCGAGAAACGTCGCGTAGGCGGCGGCGCGGCGCTCGAAATCAGCGGGCAGCGCCGACTCGAACCGGTCGTCGTACGCACGCTGACCTTCGTAACTCGCGGTCAGCGGATCCTCTTTCCACGCGAAAGCCTGCTCTTCGGTGAAGAGCTGAAAGAGGGCCTTGGTCATTCCTTCCGTGGTCAGCATGACCTCGCCCTTCGGCGAGTCTCGTGGAGACGTGCAATGGTAGCGCGACCGCTGCGTGAACTTTCCATGGCTGGCTATCGGCAATACCCTCCGTTGATCCTCGGCGCGCCCGCACAAGGTGCAGGCATCCGGCGTTGCATCGCCGGCGTCAACGCCCCGCGTCTCTCGCCCAGAGTACTATTGCCTGATGTCGACCTGATTGCTGTCGAATTCGATCCGCCTCGTTCGACTACCGAGTGAAGGAGGTGACCCATGCGGAAGATTATCGTTGGCGCTCAGGTTTCCATCGACGGCGTCATGCAAGCGCCCGGCGGGCCGACCGAGGACCCGACCAAGGGCTTCAAGTTCGGCGGCTGGGCGATGCGCTATTTCGATCAACCGTTCGGCGAAGAGATCGACCGCTGATCGTCGGCCATTACGAGCGAGAGGGCGAGGTCAAGATCGGCAACGCTGTGCTCGGCGCCCCCAGCGAACGCGAGATCGCCCGCCGGGAACGCATGAACCGTGAGCGCTGACGGTTTGCCCATTGCCCAGGATCGTCTTGAGCATGCTTTGCCTCGGCAACCGCCGATCCCACGGTCTTCGTCGCGCCGCCGCCATTCGACGGCGCAGACCGATCCGTCACTGGATCACTTCGTCCGCGCGCAGCAGAAGCGCTTGCGGGATCACCAGGTCGAGGGCCTTTGCGGTTTTCAGGTTGACGACCAGCTCGATCCGCCTCGGCTGCTCGACTGGCAGATCGGCGGGTTTGGTTCCCTTCAGAACCGCGTCGACGTAGCGTGCGAGGCCTTTGTAGTAATCCCGGTAGCTGACGCCATAGCTCATCAAGCCGCCGGCCCGGGCGAACTCCCGGAAGCCGTAGATCGCGGGCAGCTTGTAGCGATTCTCGAGCGAGACGATGCGCTCGACCTCGGCGGCAAAGGCCGCCTCCGTGAGAACGACGAGGCCGCTGGCGCCGCTCGCCTTCATCGCGGCGAACGCCCGATCGAGGTCCTCCGCCACGTCCGCTTCGAACTGGGAAACCTCGACGCCCACCCGTTTCGCTGCCTGCTCGACCTGCCCCGCATAGAACGGATCGACCAGATCGTTGGGGTTGTGAAGGAGCGCGACCTTGCGCATCCTCGGTGCGGCGGTGGTGAGAAGCTCGACCCACTTCGGGATCAGCTCCTCGAACAGCGTCGACGTGCCCGTGACGTTGCCGCCGGGTCGTGCGAGGCTGGCGATCAGGCCGGCGGCGACCGGATCGCCGTCGACCGACATGACCACGGGTATCGTCCGCGTCGCTTCTTTCGCGGCGCGCGTGGACGGGATGCACGTGCCGATGATCGCGTTGGGCCGGTCCTTCACGAGCGACGCCGCGAGCCGCGGAAGCTCGTCCGGTGAATCGCCCGCCCAGCGCACGTCGATGACGATGTTCCTGCCATCGGCGTAGCCGAGCTCGCGCAGCCCGTCCTTGAAGGCGTCGAGAAACGCGCCGTTGCTGCGCGGCGAGCCGAGGGAGATGTAGCCTATATGCGGGACTCCGGCGGACGGCTGCCCGCGCCCGCCGAACGGCCATGTCACTAGCGTCGTGCCCAGGGCGACCAGCAGTGTTCGTCGTGTCACCATGAGCTTGCGACTTCGTCACAGCGTCCCTGCCGCCGGAAGGTCTCCGGAGCGGTGATCGCGATGCAGGCGTTGCCCGCGGACAGCTCGGCGCGGCTACTTGAAATGATAGAAGCGATTGTTCAGGTACAAGACGAGGTCGTGGATCTCGGCCGCCGAGAATTCCTTCTTTGCTGCGTGGCCGCACCCCTCGACCTGATGCTCCAGCGCGTCCAGAGATCGGATCTTCCGGTCCGGACGCGTGTAGACGCTCGAGTCGTGGCAGCCCGTGCAGTTCGCTTGATGCAAGCGCTGTCCCTCGGTGCTGTTGCCGGG
>DATJWL010000074.1:0-9920 GCA_035501215.1 Casimicrobiaceae bacterium | reverse complement strand
TACAAGCTCGGCGCGACCTATGCCGTGAACGGCTGGAACATCGGCGCCTACTGGAGCGACACCAACGCCAACGGCTCCGTATACACGATCGCCGGCAAGAACATCGGCAAGTCGACCGGAACGGTGTTCGTTCAAAAGACTTTCTGATTCGCGCAGCTTTGGTGCGCGCTTTGGAAGGGTAGCTGCAGGCAGAGCGGTTCTTGACTGCGGTCAAGCCTCGTCGTGGACGCAACGCGTAGGATGTCCCGGTTCCCGCAAGATCTTCCGCGCAACTTCTTTACGCCGCCTTTACGCGTCGGCGCCGGCGATTTTACGAAGTCTTGAGGTCTGGACACCTATTCTTGCATGTTTGCCGGGGATAGCCTCCAAAAGGAGCACAGGATGGACCTGCTGATGGATGTCGGATTCATCGCGCTGACCGTGGCCATGTTTGCCGCGTCGGCATGGCTCGTGAGGTTCTGCGCGGACCTTCTCGGGGACAAGGGAGGCCGGTCATGAACTGGGTCTATTGGCTGAGCGGGCTCGCCTCGCTCGGCATCTTCGTGTACCTGCTCATCGCCATGTTCAAGCCGGAGATCTTCGAATGAACGCCTCGGGTTGGCTGCAACTCGGCTTGTACGTCGTCGTTCTGTTGCTTCTCGCGAAGCCGCTCGGTGCATACATGGCCGCGGTTTACGAGGGGCGCGCGACGCGGGTCCAGCGGATCGGTGGCCCGCTCGAGCGCCTGATCTATCGCGGCGCCGGCATCGATCCGGAGCAGGACATGCACTGGACGCGCTATGCGCTGGCCGTGCTGTGGTTCAACCTGGTGGGCGGACTTCTAGTCTATGCGCTGCAGCGGCTGCAGCAATGGCTGCCGCTCAACCCGCAGGCGATGGGCGCCGTGTCGCCGGACTCTTCGTTCAACACGGCCGTGAGCTTCATCACCAACACCAACTGGCAAGGTTATGGTGGTGAATCCACGATGAGCTATCTCACCCAGATGCTCGGGCTCGCCGTCCAGAACTTTCTGTCGGCGGCAACCGGCATGGCGGTGCTGGTGGCGCTCGTTCGGGGCTTCGTGCGCAAGGAAGCCAAGGCGATCGGCAACTTCTGGGTCGATCTCGTCCGGACGACCGTCTACATCTTGATTCCGCTCTGCATCGTGCTCTCGCTCGCGTTGATCTGGCAGGGCATGCCGCAGACCTTCGACAAGTACGCGACTGTCACCCTGACGCAGCCGGTCACCTACGACAATCCGAAGACCGGCCCGGACGGACAGCCGCTCAAGGACGAGAAGGGCAACCCGGTCACCGAGAAAGCAACTGCGACCGAGCAGACGATCCCCCTCGGACCCGTCGCCTCGCAAATCGCGATGAAGCAGCTCGGGACCAACGGTGGCGGCTACTACAACGTCAACTCGGCGCACCCGCTGGAGAACCCGACGCCGCTTTCCAACTTCCTGGAAGTGCTGGCGATCCTGCTCATCCCGGCCGCGCTCTGCTACGCCTTCGGCAAGATGGTAGGAGACACGCGGCAGGGCTGGGCGATTCTCGCTGCGATGACGATCGTGTTCGTCGCGTTGCTCGTCTGCGTCTATGCCCTCGAGGCTCAGCCCAACCCGAATCTGGTCAAGCTGGGCGCAGACCAGGTCACGAGCGCGACGAACATCGGCGGCAACATGGAAGGCAAGGAGGTGCGCTTCGGCGTAGCGAACTCGGCGCTGTGGGCGACGGCGACGACCTCGGCATCGAACGGGTCGGTCAATTCGATGCACGACTCGTTCATGCCCCTCGCCGGCATGATCCCGATGTGGTTGCTGCAGCTCGGCGAAGTCATCTACGGCGGTGTGGGTTCGGGGCTGTACGGGATGATCATGTTCGCAGTGGTTGCGGTATTCGTCGCCGGGTTGATGATCGGGCGCACCCCGGAGTATCTCGGCAAGAAGATCGGCGCGTTCGAGATCAAGATGGCCTCGATCGCGATCCTGTTGCCTCCGCTGTTCGTTCTCTGCGGAACGGCGGTCGCGGTAATGCTCGACGCTGGCAAGGCCGGGGTCTCGAATCCGGCCGAGCACGGCTTCTCGGAAATCCTCTACGCCTTCTCTTCGGCGAGCAATAACAACGGCAGCGCGTTCGCTGGGATCTCGGCCAACACGCCGTTCTACAACACCGCGCTGGGCATCTGCATGTGGTTCGCGCGGTACTGGCTGATTATCGCCGTGCTGGCCCTCGCGGGTGCCCTGGCCGCCGGCAAGCGCGTGCCGCCGTCGGCGGGGACTTTGCCGACTCACACGCCGCTGTTCGTGTTCACGCTCATCGGGGTGGTGATCACCGTGGGCGCGCTGACCTTTATTCCGGCGCTGGCGCTGGGGCCGGTGGTCGAGCACCTGCTGCTCTTCGCCGGACAGTAACACACAGCCCTCATCTAAGGCCCCCATCATGTCGAGTGCAACTGCAAGACAATCTGTGCTGTCGTGGTTCCTGAGCGGCGATCTGCTGAAGACAGCGCTCGTCGACAGCTTCCGCCGGCTGACGCCGCGCTACCAGTGGCGCAATCCGGTGATGTTCGTGGTCTACGTCGGCAGCATCCTGACCACGATCCTTTGGCTGCAGGCGCTGTTCGGCCAGGGCGAGGCGCCGGCCGGCTTCATCCTCGCGGTCACGCTGTGGCTCTGGGTCACGCTGCTCTTCGCCAACTTCGCGGAAGCGATCGCGGAAGGCCGCAGCAAGGCGCAGGCCGCCTCGCTCAAAAGCGCGCGCCGGGAGACGACGGCGAAGAAACTGGCCAAACCCGAGCGCGGCGCTGCGCAGACGCCTGTGCCCTCCGCCAGCCTGCGCAAGGGCGACGTCGTGCTGGTCGTGCAGGGCGATCTGATCCCCGGTGATGGCGAGGTCATCGAGGGCGCGGCCTCGATCGACGAGTCGGCGATCACCGGGGAGAGCGCGCCCGTGATCCGCGCCGCGGGCAGTGACTTCGACACGGTCACCGGCGGCACCCGCGTGCTCTCCGACTGGCTGATCGTGCGAATCAACGTCAATCCGGGAGAAGCCTTTCTCGACCGGATGATCGGGATGGTCGAAGGCGCGAAGCGCCAGAAGACGCCCAACGAGATCGCGCTCACCATTCTGCTCGTCGCGATGACGCTGGTGTTCCTGCTCGCGACCGTGACGCTGCTGCCGTATTCCCTCTACAGCGTCGACGTCACGAAGGCGGGTACGCCGGTGACGATCACCGTGCTGGTCGCGCTGCTGGTGTGCCTGATTCCGACGACGATCGGCGGGCTGCTCTCGGCGATCGGTGTGGCAGGGATGGGCCGGATGATGCGCGCGAATGTGATCGCAACCTCGGGCCGCGCCGTCGAGGCTGCAGGCGACTGCGACGTGCTCCTGCTCGACAAGACCGGAACGATCACCTTCGGCAACCGCCAGGCTTCGGCGATCTACCCGCTGGCAGGCGTCGGCGCGCAACAGCTCGCCGAGGCGACGCTGCTCGCCTCGCTCGGCGACGAAACGCCGGAAGGCAAGAGCATCCTGGTCTACCTCAAGCGCGCGTGGGGCGTCATGCCGCCCGCCCTGGAGCCGGGCCAGTTCACGATCGTTCCTTTCTCGGCACAGACGCGCATGAGCGGCGTGAACTACCTCGGCCGCGAGATTCGCAAGGGAGCGCTCGATGCGGTCAAAGGCTGGATTGGATCTCAGGGAGGGACAGTCGACCCGGAGGTGACCGCGCGCATCGAAGAGATCGCCCGTCGCGGCTCGACGCCGCTCGCGGTCGCGGAAGGGCGCCACATCCTCGGAGTCCTGGAGCTCAAGGACATCGTCAAGACGCACATCAAGGAACGCTTCGCGGAGCTGCGCAAGATGGGCATCCGCACCATCATGATCACCGGCGACAACAAGCTCACCGCGGCGTCGATCGCAGCGGAGGCCGGCGTCGACGACTTCGTCGCCGAGATCAATCCGGAGGCGAAGCTCAAGTTGATCCGCAACATCCAGGCCGAAGGCAAGCTTGTCGCGATGACCGGCGACGGCACCAACGACGCGCCGGCGCTGGCGCAGGCCGACGTCGCGGTCGTGATGAACAGCGGCACGCAGGCAGCCAAGGAAGCCGGCAACATGGTCGATCTCGACTCGAACCCGACGAAGCTCATCGAAATCGTCGAGATCGGCAAGCAGCTCCTGATGACGCGCGGCGCGCTCACGACCTTCTCGATTGCCAACGACGTCGCCAAGTATTTCGCGATCATCCCAGCGGCCTTCGCGAGCACCTATCCGGTGCTGGAAGCGCTGAACGTCATGCACCTCACCACCCCGAACAGCGCCATCCTGTCCGCGGTGATCTTCAACGCGCTGATCATCCCGGCGCTCATCCCGCTCGCGCTGAAGGGCGTGAAGTATCGTGCCGTCGGCGCCGGAGCGGTGCTGCGGCGGAACATGCTGATCTACGGCGTCGGCGGTGTGCTCCTGCCCTTCGCGGGGATCAAGGTGATCGACATGCTGCTCGCCGCGGCGCATCTCGCTTAACGTGGAGAAGATCGATGTTCGCATTCTCTGAAATCGTACCGGCCCTGCGGATGCTCATCGTGCTGACCGCCTTGACGGGCGTCACCTATCCGCTGGTGATTACGGGCATCGCCCAGGTCGCCTTCCCACATGCGGCGAACGGCAGCTTGATCGTGGCGCGCGACAAGACGCTTGGCTCCGAGCTGATCGGCCAGCCGTTCGACGACCCGAAATATTTCTGGAGCCGCCCTTCGGCGACTTCGCCGCAACCGTACAACGGGGCCGCCTCCGGCGCTTCCAACCAGGGCGCGCGCAATCCCGCGCTCGCGGACGCCGTGAAGGATCGCATCAAGTCGTTGCGCGACGCGGACCCCGGCAACAACGCACCTGTACCGATCGATCTTGTCACTGCGTCGGGCAGCGGGCTCGATCCGCACATCAGCGTCGCCGCAGCCGAGTACCAAATCGGACGAGTGGCCAAAGCTCGCGCCTTGCCCGAACAACAAGTGCGTGCCTTGGTGGGCGAGTACACCGAGGGTCGGACATTCGGTGTCCTCGGCGAGCCCCGGGTCAATGTGCTTGCCCTGAACCTGGCGCTCGATCGCGCGGTTAGCCGCAGGTAAGGCGCGATTGCCCCTGAGCTTACCCAGGGGCGTTAGCAAAGCGGTGGCTCACGCCTCGCGCAAACGGAACCGATGTCGCTGGCAACGACCATAGCGGCCACCGCCTTGGTCGGCTTGTTCACGACCTCAGCGGTGATGATCGGTACCACGCTCGGCCTTTACGGGAACCTGTCGAAAAAGATGCTGGCCGTCATGCTCGCCTTCGCAGCGGGCATGCTGATCTCATCGCTTGGCCTCGAGCTTGCCTACGAGGGTGCGCGTGAGCTGCACAACAGAGGTCTTGCCAAGGAACTCGCCTGGGCCTTCATCAGCGGCGGTTTTGCCACCGGCGCGATCATCTATTACATCGCGTCGCGCTTTCTCGACCGACATGGCGCGGCCGTACGTTCGCCGACGAGATTTCGCGAATATGTCCTCGAGCGGCAGCAGGAGCACGTCCAACTGCTCGGCAAGTGTGATCTCCTGCGACACCTTCCGGCCGAGGGAATCCAGGACCTCCTCACCTATGTTCGCCCGCGCCAACTCGGCGCGGGCGAGATTCTCTTCCGCGCCGGCGATCCTGGTGACGCGCTCTACATCGTTGCGCGGGGACGAGTGGCGGTGCTGCAGGCGCCGCAAGGGGCTACCTCCGGCGAGCGCGAAATCGCCCAACTCGGCGAAGGCAAAGCGTTTGGCGAAATGGCGCTCCTCAGCGGCGCACCGCGGAGTGCCACGGTTCGCGCGGTCACCGACGCTGAGCTCCTGCAGATCGACAAGGATGACTTCGAGCAACTGCTGGCTACCGATCACCAGCTTGCCGCGGGCCTCCGGCGCCTAAGCCACGAGCGGGCGATCAACAACCTCACTGCCAGTGGCAGCGACCGTGCATTGTGGACCAAGATCGCCACCAGCAGCCTCGACCATCCCGGCCGCCGCCAAGCGGACGAGATCCTGAGCAAGGCCGGCCACGGCGCCGGACTCGCCATCATTCTCGGCGATCTCCTCGATACGATCCCGGGCCTCGTGGTAGTCGGCGCCAAATTCACAAGCCTCGCGACGCTGTCTGTTCCGGTGATGTTGGGAATCTTCCTCGGAGGTATCCCGGAATCGGCGGCGAGCGCTGCGTTGCTGCGCAAAGCAGGGTTCCGACCCCGGAGCATCTACGCCTTCTGGTCTATCACCTTGATTGCCGGCACATTATCGGCCGTGGCTGGAAAGGTCTTCATAGGCTCTTCAGATTCACTGTTAGCGGTGTTCGCCGAAGCGATGGCCGGCGGCTCACTGCTGGCGTTGGTCTCGCACGCGATGATCCCAGAGGCGCTGGACCAGGGAGGGTCCCTCGTTGTCCTGCCCACGGTTGCCGGCTTCCTCGCCGCGCTTTACCTGATCCTGAGCCATTCGCTTGTTTGACGGTTTCGTGGGGCGCCGATCAAGGCGCGCGCATTCCGGCACGGGCCGACGCTGTGAAACTTGCGCCGGACAGCGGCCGCTGACGGCAGGCGATCGCCCACACGCGGTACACTACGCGCCGTTGCCACGCTAACGGCGCGCGATGGAAGGCGAACGTCCCGACCCCGACCGATTGCTTGCCGAGGTGAAGGCGGCGGCCGCGCGCGAGCAACGCGGGCGGCTCAAGATCTTCTTCGGCGCTTCCGCCGGCGTAGGCAAGACCTTCGCCATGCTTGCCGCCGCGCGAGCCTTGCGCCGGGGCGGCACCGACGTCGTGGTCGGTCTGCTCGAGACGCACGGGCGCGCGGAGACCGCCGCGCTGCTCGAGGGCCTCGAGGAACTGCCGCCGTTGATGCTCGACGTCCAGGGCGCGCCGGTCAAGGAATTCGATCTCGACGGCGCGCTCAGGCGCCGGCCCACGCTCCTTCTCGTCGACGAGCTCGCGCACACCAACGCGCCGGGCGCACGACATCCCAAGCGATGGCAGGACGTCGACGAGCTGCTGGGCGCAGGCATCAATGTCTATACCACGCTCAACGTTCAGCACATCGAAAGTCTGAACGACGTCGTCGGCCAGATCACCGGCATCCGCGTCAGCGAGACGCTCCCCGACACCGTCTTTGAGACCGCCGATGAAGTCGAGCTGATCGATCTTGCCGCCGACGAGCTGCTCAAGCGGCTGAAGGAAGGCAAGGTCTACGTTCCGCAGCAGATCGAACGCGCGCTCGACAACTTCTTCAAGAAGGGGAATCTCATCGCGCTGCGCGAGCTGGCGCTTCGGCAGACGGCCGATCGCGTCGACGCGCAGATGCGCGAGTATCGCGAGGAAGAGGCGATCGCGCCGGTGTGGGCCGCGGGCGAGCGCATTGCCGTGTCGGTCGGCGCCGACGATCGCGGGGAGCAACTGATCCGTTCCGCGAAGCGACTTGCCGATGCGCTCGACTCCGAGTGGCACGCGGTCTACGTGGAGACTCCGGCGCTGTTGCGGCTCCCGCAGGCCGAGCGCAACCGCGTCCTCGGCTACCTGCGCCTGGCGGAGCAGCTCGGCGCCAAGACCGCGGTGCTTTCGGGCCCGAGCATGGCCGACGAGCTTCTCGCCTACGTCCACGACAACAACATCAGCCGGCTCATCATGGGCAAGCCGCGCCGCCGGGGCTTGAAGCGCTGGCTCTTCGGCTCGGTTGTCGATACCGTCGCCGACGGCTTGCGAGGGATCGAGCTGCAGCTCGTGGGCGAAGCAGACGTCGAGCGGCGCGCGGGCGCCTTCGCCGATCAGCTCGCCCGCACGAAATCCTATTTCGGCATCGACGAGAGCAAGCCGGCCTCCCACAAGCCGCGATGGCGCGGTTACGCCACCGCCGTTCTTATCACTGCGACCGCGACATTGCTGGCATGGCTCCTCTTCGGCCGTTTTTCGCAGACCAATCTGGTCATGGTGTATCTGGTTGGCGTGCTCCTGGTCGCGTACCGGTACGGCCGTGGCCCGGCGATCGTCGCCTCGATGCTATCCGTCGCGCTCTTCGACTTCCTGTTCGTGTCGCCTTTTTACAGCTTCCATGTCTCCGACACGGAGTACTTGCTGACCTTCGTCGTGATGCTGCTCGTCGGGCTCGTCATCAGCAATCTGACCGCGAGCATCCGGTTGCAGGCGCGCGTGGCGCAGCACCGGCAGGCGCGCGCCGAGGCGCTGTACAAGATGACGCGCGAGCTCTCGCGCGCCAACGATCTCGACGAAGTCGTGACCATCGCCGTCCAGCATGTTTCGAAGGTGTTCGAAGCGCAAGCGGTCGTGCTGCTGCCCGCAGCCAATGGAACGATCGCCTATCCGAAGGCGCAGGGGATCTATGGCTCCTACCACGGCGCCGACCTCGGCGTAGCGCGCTGGGTCTTCGCCAATCGCGTTCCCGCGGGACTCGGCACGCACACGCTTGCTGGCGCGGAAGCGCTGCACCTGCCGCTGCTCGCCGCGCACGAGATGGTCGGCGTGCTGGCGGTGCTGCCGGCGCGTCCCGATCGCCTGCTGATTCCCGAGCAACGGCATCTCCTGGAAACCTTCGGCGGACAGATGGCGGCCGCGATCGAGCGCATCCAGCTCGCGGCGGAGGCGGCCGAGATGGCGCGCAAAGCCGAGACCGAGAGCATGCGGAACTCACTGCTCAACGCCATCTCGCACGACCTGCGCACGCCGCTCGCGGTGCTCGTCGGCGCGTCGTCCAGCCTGGTCACCGACGCCGAACGCCTCTCCGATCCAGCGAAGCGTGAGCTCGCGGTCACCATCCACGAGGAAGCGAAGCGCATGTCCACCCTCGTGGGCAACCTGCTCGACATGGCGCGCCTCGAATCGGGAGCGGTCGAGCTGGCGCGGCAGTGGACGCCGCTCGAGGAAATCGTCGGCAGCGTGCTCTCGCGCCTCACGCCGATGCTGGCGGACCATCCCGTATCGGTCGCGCTCCCCGCCGATCTGCCGCTCATCAATGTCGATCCGGTGCTGATCGAGCAGGTCTTCGCAAATCTGCTCGAGAACGCGGTGAAGTACACGCCGCCCGGCACGCCGATCGAGATCTCCGCGCGGAGGCCCGCGGGCCGCATCGCCGTCGAAGTCGCCGATTCCGGGCCCGGCATTCCCCCGGGCGAGGAGACGAAGCTGTTCGACAAGTTTTATCGTTTGCAGCGTGAGGCGGCACAAAGCGGCGTCGGCCTCGGCCTCGCGATCTGCAAGGCGATCATCGCCGCCCACGGCGGCACGATCTCGGCGGCGAACCGAGCGACGGGCGGCGCAATATTCCGCTTCGAGTTGCCTGCCGGCGAGCCGCCGACGGTCGAAGCCGAACCGGTGCCGGCGGCGTCGGCGCAGACCGCATCGTGAGTTCCGGTGCAGCGACCACGCTGGTCGTAATCGAGGACGATCCGCAGATCCGGCGCTTCCTGCGCAGCGGCTTGTCGGCGCAGCCGATGCGCATCTTCGAAGCGGAGACCGGCAAGGACGGCCTGACTGAAGCGGCGACGCGCAAGCCGGATCTCGTCATCGTCGATCTGGGGTTGCCCGATCTCGACGGCGTGGACGTCGTGACGCAACTGCGCGAGTGGTACTCCGGGCCGATCGTCGTCCTCTCGGCGCGCAGCAGCGAGCAGGAGAAGATCAAGGCGCTCGACGCCGGCGCCGACGACTATCTCACCAAGCCCTTCGGCGTCGGCGAGCTGCTGGCGAGGATCCGCGCCGCTCTGCGCCGGTCGGCGCGCGATACGGGCGTGGCGGGCGAGACGACGTTCGAGTTCGGCGACGTGCGGGTGGATCTCGCGGCGCGTCGCGTGACGCGTGACGGAGCGGACGTTCACCTGACCCCGATCGAGTACCGCCTGCTCGCGACGCTGATCCGGCACGCGG
>DATJWL010000073.1:0-11618 GCA_035501215.1 Casimicrobiaceae bacterium | reverse complement strand
CCCCGTCGAATCGGAACTGTTACCTCCCAACGGGTTCGCTAATTGCGCTTACCCCCGCCGTTACCTCCACTATAGTTCGATGCAGGTAGACACGCAAGGACGGTCGTACACAGGGAGAAACAGGTAACGGGAAAGCGAACGAAGGTTCGCTTCGGCACATCATAGGGGGTAATGGAGGCGGGGGTCGGAATCGAACCGGCGTAGACGGCTTTGCAGGCCGCTGCATGACCACTCTGCCACCCCGCCACGGGGCTTTTCGCCCGCCTTCAGAAATCCGGCGGGCGCCGAAACCAAAAGGGAGAGCTCGGTCTAGAAGCTCTCCCTCATCGAACTGGAGCGGGAAACGAGTCTCGAACTCGCGACCTCAACCTTGGCAAGGTTGCGCTCTACCAACTGAGCTATTCCCGCGTAGGACGGCCGGCAATTGTAACAGCATAGGTCACTGCGGGCAAATGTAGCCCGTCCCGCTCGGGTTCTTGAAGCAGCCTACCGACTCGGGAATGACCTGCTTCGGCAGCCACAGCACGACCTTGGGGAAGTAGATCGCGAACGCGATGGCGCACAGGAACACGACGTAGATCGGCAGCGCGGCCCGCAGCGCATGCGAGAATCGCACGCCGATGAACTTCGACGCCATGAGGAGCACCAGGCCGTAGGGCGGCGTGATGAGGCCGAACGCGAGTGTTGCGATCAGCACGACGCCCATGTGCACGGGGTTGATCTGCCCGGCCGCCGTCAAGGCGTTGACGAGCGGCATGAAGATGATGATCGTGGGCACCGGCTCGATGAAGTCGCCGATGATGGTGAACAGCAGCACCATGAGGAGCATGATGATGTGCGGATCGTTGCCGGCGATGTTCGTGATCCACTCCGCGATGACGATCGCACCGCGCAGGTAGGCGAGCAGCCAGCCGAAGGCGTTGGCGGCGCCGATCGTGATGAGCGGCAGGGAGAAGACGAGCCCCGCGATGCAGAAGTCGTACGGCAGCTTGCGCAAGTGCCGCGGATTGAGGAACGGGATAACGACGACCAGGATCCAGATCGCGGCAACGACCCCCGCTTCGGTGGGCGTGAACCATCCGGTCAGGATGCCGCCCAACAGGATGACGGGGATCATGAGCGGCAGCGAGGCGTCCTTGAACGCGACCGCGACCTCGCGAAACGGAGCGCGCGGCCGCGGCAGCCCCGCCGGGCCGAAGAAATAGCAGAAGATCATGAGGCCGAAGCCGATCATGAACCCGGGCACTACACCCGCCATGAACAGCCCCGCGATGGAGACGTTGCCGACGGCTCCGTACACCACGGCGGTGATGCTGGGCGGCACGAGCGCGGCAATCGTCGACGCGGCCGCGATGATCGCCGCGGTGAACGGCGCGGTGTAGCCCTCCTTCTTCATCGGTCCGCCGAGCGCGCGGCTGATGACCGCGACGTCGGCCGTCGTCGACCCCGACATCTCCGAGAAGAACATGCTGAACACGGTCACGACCTGCGACAGCCCGCCGCGGATGTGGCCGACGAGCGCGAGCGAGAGGTTCGTGATCCGGCTCACGACGTTCGCCGAGCTCATGAGCTCACCGACGAGCAGGAAGAAGGGGATTGCGAGCAGTGCCTCGGAGTCCATGCCGTCGAAGATCTTCTGCACGATGGCAGGAAACGTGACATTGGTGAACGCCGCACCGATGAACACGCCGGCCATGAGCGAGAACGCCACCGGCACGCCGAGGTAGCCGAAGGCGAGGAAGCACAGCGTCATCAGTCCCAGGATGACCGGCGCGCTCACCGGGTCTCCTCGGCCGGCGGCGCCGGCTCGTCGGAAGGCTCCGCATGCTCGAATCCGTTGCGCAGCCCGTTGACGAGCTGCTCGATCGTGAAGAGCGCGATCAGCGCGCCCGACAGGGGGATCGCGGCGTAAAGCGACGCGATGGGCGTCATCGAGGGCATGCGGAAGCTCGAGAATCCGCGCAGGAAGTTCGCCCAGCCGAAATAGATGAGGCACAAGGCGACGCCGAGCACGACGAGCCGGATGACGACCTCGGCGGCGATCCGCGCCCTGCCGTGCAGGGCTTCGGCCACCGCCGTGAGGTAGAGATGGTCGTTGCGCCTGGTCGCGACCGACGCGCCGACGAAGATGGCGTAGATGAAGAAGGTCTGGGTGACCTCCTGAAGCCAAAGCCACGGATGCCCGATCTCGCGCGTGACGATGTCGAACATCACGGTCGTCGAGAAGCCGAAGAGCAGGAGCCCGCACAGGATCATGAGGACGAGCTCGAGCCCGTCGAGGGCACGCCACTTCAGATGGCGCTGGCGCTTGAGGACCAGCCTATCCGCGATCGGCATCGGTTAGGCAGCGCTTTTCGGGCTGAACGAGGGCGAGGGGCCGCGGCTGCGGCCCCTTGCGCGCAGGCAGCGCGCTATTGAACCGCGATGATGAGGTCCTTGATCTTAACCGCGTGCGGGCCGAGCTCCTTGGCCATCTTGTCGAGGTAGGGCGCGGCGATCTTCTGGAATCCCGTCTTGTCGACGTCCGGCACGATCTTGACGCCGATGGCCTTCAGCTTGTCGGCCGACTCGTGCTCGAGCGCGAGCGACTTCGCGGGCTGCTGCCGTCCGACTTCGTTGGCCGCCGTCACCACCCACCCTTGCTGCTCCGGCGTGAGGCTCTTCCACAGCTTGTCGCTGATCCAGATCAGGTTGTTGTTGGCCTCGTGCTCGGTCATCGACAGCACCGGCGCGACCTCGTAGTGCTTGTTCACGAGGTAGACGTTGACACCATTCTCGGCGACGTCGACCACGCCCGTCTGCAGCGACGTGTAGACATTGCCGAACGGCATGTGCACGGTCTGCGCGCCGTACGCGGGGAACATCGCGTCCTCCGTGGGCGTGGCCTGCACGCGCACCTTGAGACCCTTCATGTCTTCGATCTTCTTGATCTCTTTCTTGCTGTACATGTTGCGCAGGCCGAGCGTGATGACGGCGAGCACGTGGCCACCCTGGACCGTTTCCTCGACCATGTCCTTCACGGCCTGCACGACCTTGGGATCGGCAAGCGCTTTCTTTAGGTGATCCTCGTTGCGGAACAGGAAGTGAAGCGACATGACGCCCGCTTGCGGCGTCAGCGTCGCGGCGTTCGCCGAAGAGCTTATGCAGAACTCGATGTCGCCGGCCTTCATGAGCTGCAGCACCTGCGGCTCCTGCCCGAGTTGCGCGCCCGGATACTGGTCGATGATCATCGTGCCCTTGCTCAATTCCTTGAGCTTGTCCGCGAAGATGTCGCCGGCGATGCTGTAGCCGGTGTTGCGCGGCTGGTCGTACGCGAAGCGATAGTGCTTGACCTCTTGCGCCATGCCGCCGCTGGACCAGGCTGCGATCGCAAGGGCGACCGCTGCCACGCGAATTACATTCGCCATGCTCGCCATGCTTTCCTCCTCGCTTTCCTGCTTTTCTTGGAGCGCGGCGTTTCAACGCCGCACCGTGGCTCGCCGCAGTGCGGCGAGCCCGCATGGTAGCGTCCCCGCGCTTGACCGCCAACGCCGGCCGGCCGGGGTATTACCTAGGTATTACCCTTGGAGTACGGCGCATAGGCCGTCGGCGACGTAAGCGACGTTGCCTGAGTTGAGCGCCGCCACGCAGATGCGGCCGGTGTCGATGGCGTAGATCGAGTACGCCTCGCGTAGCCGCTGCACCTGCGCCTTGGTGAGGCCGGAGTAGGAGAACATGCCGCGCTGGGCGAGCATGTAGGTGAAGTCGTGGCCGGGGAGCCGCTCGTGCAGGCGCTCGACCAGCTCGGCGCGCATGAGCTTGATGCGGTTGCGCATCATCGCGAGCTCGGCTTCCCACAACGCGCGAAGCTCCGGCGATGCGAGCACCATCGCCACGATCTCGCCGCCATGCGTCGGCGGGTTCGAGTAGTTCGACCGCACAACCCGCTTCACCTGCGACAGCACGCGCGACGCCTCGTCCTTGTCGGTGGCGACCACCGTGAGTGCGCCGACGCGCTCGCCATACAGCGAGAACGACTTGGAGAACGAGCTCGAGACGAAGAGCGGACCCGCGGTCTGCGCGAAGCGCCGCACGACCGAGCCGTCCTGCTCGATGCCGTCGGCGAAGCCCTGGTAGGCCATGTCGACGAAGGGGACAAGATTGCGGGCGCGGACGACCTCGATGATCTGGCCCCATTGCTCGGCGTCGGGATCGACGCCGGTCGGGTTGTGGCAGCACGCGTGCAGGACGACGATGCCGCCGGCCGGAATGCGCGCCAGCGAGTCCATCGTCGCCGCAAAGTCGAGGCCGCGCGTCGCCGGGCTATAGTACGCGTAGGCGTTGACGGTGAACCCCGCGCTCTCGAAGAGCGCGCGATGGTTCTCCCAGCTGGGATCGCTGATCCACACCTGCGCCCCGGGTGCGAATCGGCGGAGGAAGTCGGCGCCCACACGCAAGCCGCCGGTGCCGCCCAGCGCCTGCACGGTGATGCTGCGCCCGGAGGTGACCGAAGGATTGTCGGGGCCGAGCAGCAGTTTCTGCACTTCGCGGTCGTAGGCCGGGATGCCGTCGATGGGCAGGTAGCCGCGCGGTGCATTCTTGTCCGCCAATACGTGCTCGGCGCGCTTGACGCAATCGAGCACCGGGAGCGTGCCGTTGTCGTCGTTGTACACGCCCACGCCCAGGTTCACCTTGCGCGGGTTCTTGTCGGCGACGTAAGCCTCGGTGACGCCCAGGATCGGGTCGCGCGGGGCGAGCTCGACGGCGGAGAGGAGCGAGGGAAGCGGTGCGTTCATGGCGACTTTGCGCGGGCGGGCAAAGCAGCGATTTTACGCCACCGCGCAAAGCGTTAACCGCCGAGTCCCAGCGCGCGCACGACGCTTGCGAGCGCCGCCACCCAGGTCACGGCCAGCGCGAAGCTCGAGATCATGTAGCCCAGGCTTCGCTTCTCGGCCTCACGCCAATAGCCGATCGCGTAGACGACCCGTCCCAGAAGATACACCGCGCCGGCGACTGCGGCGAAGCGCGGGTTGCCGAGCACGGCGTAGATCCACATCGCCGGCAGGAACGCCACCAGGTTCTCGAGGTCGTTCATCTGCACCCTGAAGGCGCGCTCGAAGCCCGGGTCGCCGGTCGTGGCCGGGGCGGCGATCTTGTAATTCCCGCGGGCGCGCCCCACTTGGAACACGGTGACCATGTACCAGAGGACTATCAGCAGGGTCACGAGGGCCGGCTCGGCGCGAGGCATTGCACTCTCCTGGTTCGGGCAATCCCATAAACTAGCGTGAGGCGCCTCACCGGCGCAACCACCTCCCATGGCCCGCGGCTACCAGCCCATTCCCGTCGACGCGCCCAAGCTGCCGCCCCTCGCGGCGCTGCGCACACTCGCCCGCGTGGGCCGCTTCGTCCGGCCCTACCGCAGGCAGGTCGTCTTCGCCGCGATCGGGCTCCTGTTCGCCGCGGCTTCCGTTCTGACGATCGGGCAAGGCCTCAAGTTCGTGATCGACCGCGGCTTCGCCGGCGGGAGCGGGGCCGAGCTCGACCGCACGCTCGCCTACACGCTCGGCGTCGTGGTCGTGATGGCGTGCGCAACCTACGCGCGGTTCTACTTCGTGTCGTGGCTGGGCGAGCGCGTTACCGCGGACCTGCGGCGCGCGGTGTTCGACCATCTGCTCGCGCTGCCGCCGGGCTACTTCGAAATGACACGCACCGGCGAGGTGATCTCGCGCCTCACCAACGACACGACGATGCTCGAGACCGTGATCGGATCGAGCGCTTCGATGGCGATCCGCAACCTGCTGCTCATGATCGGCGGCCTCGTGATGCTCGCCCTGACGAGCGCCAAGCTCACCATCCTGGTGCTGATCGGCGTCCCGCTGGTTTTGGTGCCCATCCTGTTTTTCGGCCGCCGCGTGCGCAGGCTCGCGCGCGCGAGCCAGGATCGTGTCGGCGACGTCGGCGCGTACGTCGACGAGGCGCTGCACGAGATCCGCACGGTTCAGGCTTATGGCCACGAGGCGGAGGATCGCCGGCAGTTCGGTCTGCGGGTGGAGAGCGCGTTCGCGACGGCGCTCCTGCGCATACGCCAGCGGGCGCTGCTGGTCGCGACGGTGATCGTGCTCGTGTTCGGCGCGGTCGGCGTGATCCTGTGGATCGGCGGCCACGACGTCGTCGCCGGCCGTATCAGCGCGGGGCAGCTGTCGGCGTTCGTGTTCTACGCCGTGATCGTGGCGAGTGCGGCCGGCACCATCAGCGAAGTGATCGGCGATTTGCAGCGGGCGGCGGGGGCGACGGAGCGGCTGTTCGAGCTCCTCGCGGTCGAGCCCGCGATCCGTGCGCCGGAGCACCCGATCGAGTTGCCCGAACCCGCCAGCGGCAAGGTGGCGTTCGAAGCGGTCACGTTCCACTATCCATCGCGGCCGGACGCGGCGGCGCTCGCCGATTTCTCGCTGCGCGTCGGCGCCGGGGAGAAAGTGGCGCTCGTCGGCCCGTCGGGTGCGGGCAAGACGACGGTGTTTCAGCTCCTGCTGCGCTTCTACGATCCGCAGCGCGGAGCGGTGACGATCGACGGCGTCGACTTGCGGGCTGCCGATCCGGCGGCGCTGCGCACGCGCATCGCGCTCGTGCCGCAGGAGCCGGTGATCTTCGCCGCCAGCGTCGCCGACAACGTGCGCTACGGCCGTCCCGGCGCCAGCGACGCCGACGTGCGCGCGGCGTGCGAGGCGGCCTACGCGACGGAGTTCATCGAGCGCTTGCCCGAGAAGCACGAAAGCTTCCTGGGCGAGCGCGGCGTGCGGCTTTCGGGCGGGCAGCGGCAGCGCCTCGCCATCGCGCGCGCGATCCTCGCCGACCGTCCGATCCTGCTGCTCGACGAGGCGACGAGCGCGCTCGACGCGGAAAGCGAGCGCATGGTGCAGCTCGCGCTCGCCCGCCTGATGTCGGGGCGCACCGTGCTCATCATCGCGCACCGCCTGGCCACGGTGCGCCACGCCGACCGCATCGCCGTGATGCAGGAGGGGCGGATCATCGCCACGGGAACCCACGACGAGCTCGCGCGTTCCAACCCGCTGTATTCGAGGCTCGCCGCGCTGCAATTCGGAGCGCATCCGCTTCCGGCGAACGAAGAAGTCGCGGTGAACGGCGGAGCGGCAGTACAATAACCGGTTGACCTTCGCTTGCCGCCCATGCCCGTCGTCACGTACCCCAACAGTCCCTACGAGCTCCACCAACCCTTCGCTCCGTCGGGCGACCAGCCCGAGGCCATCGCCAAGCTCGTCGACGGATTGCAGGACGGACTCTCGTTCCAGACGCTGCTCGGCGTAACGGGCTCGGGCAAGACGTACACGATGGCCAACGTCATCGCGCGAACCGGCCGCCCGGCCATCGTCATCGCGCCCAACAAAACGCTCGCCGCGCAGCTGTATTCGGAGTTCCGCGAGTTCTTCCCGAACAACGCGGTGGAGTATTTCGTCTCGTACTACGACTACTACCAACCCGAAGCCTACGTTCCTTCGCGGGATCTGTACATCGAGAAGGACAGCTCGATCAACGAGCACATCGAGCAGATGCGCCTGTCGGCGACCAAGGCGATCCTCGAGCGCCCGGACTGCGTGATCGTGGCGACGGTGTCGGCGATCTACGGTATCGGCGACCCGACCGAGTACCACAGCATGATCCTGCACTTGCGTCAGGGCGACCGCGTCTCGCAGCGCGACGCGATCAAGCGCCTCACCGAGATGCAATACACGCGCAACGACGCCGAGTTCCGGCGCGGGGTCTTCCGCGTCCGGGGCGACGTGCTCGACATCTTTCCCGCCGAGAACGCGGAGAACGCGATCCGCGTCACGCTGTTCGACGACGAAGTGGAGATGCTGCAGCTCTTCGACCCGCTCACGGGGCACCTGAAGCAGAAGCTCGCTCGCTTCACGGTGTTTCCCTCGTCGCACTACGTGACGGGCCGGCAGAAGGTGCTCTCGGCCATCGACCAGATCAAGGTCGAGCTCGCGTCGCAGAAGGAATTCTTCGCCGGTCAGATGAAGCTCATCGAGGCGCAGCGCATCGAGCAGCGCACGCGCTTCGACCTCGAGATGATGGCCGAGATCGGCTACTGCAAGGGCATCGAGAACTACTCGCGGTACCTGTCGGGACGCAATCCCGGCGAGCCGCCGCCCACGCTCATCGATTACCTGCCGACGGCCGCGCTCATGTTCGTCGACGAGTCGCACGTCACCATCCCGCAGGTGGGCGGCATGTACAAGGGCGACCGCGCGCGCAAGGAGAACCTGGTCAACTACGGATTCCGCCTACCGTCCGCGCTCGACAACCGGCCGCTGCGCTTCGACGAGTTCGAGCGCCTCATGCCGCAGACGATCTTCGTGTCGGCGACGCCGGCGGACTACGAGAGCAGGCATGCGGGGCAGGTGGTCGAGCAGCTCGTGCGGCCCACCGGGCTCGTCGACCCGGACCTCTCGGTGCGCCCGGCAGCGACACAGGTCGACGATCTCCTGTCCGAGATTCACCAGCGCGTCGAGCGGTCGGAGCGCGTGCTGGTCACCACGCTCACCAAGCGCATGGCCGAGGACCTCACCGACTACCTCGCCGAAAACGGCGTGAGGGTCCGCTACCTGCACTCCGATATCGATACGGTCGAGCGGGTGGAGATCATCCGCGACCTTCGGCTGGGCGAGTTCGATGTGCTCGTGGGCATCAACCTCCTGCGCGAGGGGCTCGACATCCCCGAGGTGTCGCTCGTGGCGATCCTCGACGCGGACAAGGAAGGCTTCCTGCGCGCCGAGCGCTCGCTCATCCAGACCATCGGTCGCGCGGCGCGCCACATCAACGGCATGGCCATCCTGTACGCGGACCACATGACGGATTCGATGAAGGCCGCCATCGGCGAGACCGAGCGTCGACGAGCGAAGCAGATCGCGTACAACGCGCAAATGGGCATCACGCCGGTCGGCGTGCAGAAGCGCATCAAGGACATCATCGAGGGCGTCTACGACCCGGACGAGGCGAAGAAGGAGCTGCGCGCGGCGCAGGCCAAGGCGCGCTACGACGCGATGCCTGAGAAGGACCTCGAGCGCGAGCTGAAGCAGATCGAGAAGCAGATGCTCGACGCTGCGCGCAATCTCGAGTTCGAGAGGGCCGCCGAGCTGCGTGATCGCCTCTTCGAGCTGCGCCAGAAGATGTTCGGCGTCGCGTTGCCGGTGGAGACCTGACGCCACGGTGGTCGCGCCCAAGGATTCGGCCGCGGCGTCGTCGTACGCCGCGAGGCAGGACCACACGCTGCTCGTGCTGCAGGGCGGCGGCGCGCTCGGCGCGTACCAGGCGGGCGTTTACGAAGCGCTGTCCGAGAAGGGGTTCGCGCCGGACTGGGTGACGGGCGTTTCGATCGGCGCGGTGAATGCGGCGCTGATCGCCGGCAACGCGGCCGATTCGCGCGTGGCGCGGTTGCGCGAATTCTGGGAACGGGTGTCGTCCGGCGTGCCGCTCATCGCGCCCGCCGCGTTGGACCCGATGCGCCGGACGTTCAACCTCTTCTCCGCGTCGGCGGCCGCGACGTTCGGCGTGCCCGGCTTCTTCCATCCGCGAATTCCGCCGGCGGTGCTGGCGCCGGAGGGCACGCTGGCGGCGTTGTCCGTGTACGACACGCAGCCCTTGCGAGAGACCCTGCACGAGTTCGTCGACTTCGACATCGTCAACGGGAAGGGGATGCGCTTCTCGGTCGGCGCCGTCGAGGTGCGCACGGGCAACTCCAAATACTTCGACAACTACAAACCCGAAACCGGCGACATCAAGGTCGAGCACGTCATGGCGAGCGGCGCGCTGCCGCCGGGGTTCCCGCCGGTCAAGATCGGCAGCGAGTTCTACTGGGACGGCGGGCTCGTGAGCAACTCACCGCTGTGGTACGTCCTGGACGAGACGCCGAACCTCGAAGCGCTGATCCTGCAGGTGGACCTCTTCAGCGCGCGCGGCAAGATGCCCGAGAACCTGGACCAGGTCCTGGAGCGCGCGAAGGACATCCAGTACTCGAGTAAGACGCGCTTCAATACGACGCGCGTCAAGCAGTTCGAGGACGTGGCGGCCGCGCTGCACCGCGTGCTCGACAAGCTTCCGGACAAGCTCAAGGACGACGCCGACGTGCGCCTCCTCGCCGAGGCGACGCGCAGGCGGAGGGTGTCCGTGGTACAGCTCATCAACCGCCGCTTCGACCACTCGTCGCAGGCGAAGGATTACGACTTCTCGCGCGCCACCGTGCGCGCGCTGTGGGACGCCGGGCGCGATGCGGTGCATCGCACGATGGCGAGCCCGGAATGGCATCGGGCCTGCTCGACGAAGCAGGGATTGCAGACGTTCGATCTCGCGCAATGAGCGCAGAGGGAGCGAAGATGAAACTCAAGGACAAGGTGGCCATCGTGACCGGCGCGGCGAGCGGTCTCGGCAAAGCGATCGCGTCGCGCTATGCGAGGGAGGGCGCTCGCGTGGCGATCGCCGACTTGAACAAGCAGCAGGCGGAAGCCGTCGCGGCGGAGATCGCGGCGGGCGGAGGACGGGCAATCGGCCTTGCCATGGACGTGACGAGCGAAGACGACGTCGACCGCGGCGTCGCCGCCACCGTCGCTGCATTCGGCGGCGTCGACATCCTGGTCAGCAACGCCGGAATTCAGATCGTGCATCCGCTCGAGGAGTTCACCTATGCGGAGTGGAAGAAGATGCTGGCCATCCACGTCGACGGCGCGTTCCTCACGACCAAGGCGTGCGTGCCGCACATGTACAAGTCCGGCCGCGGCGGCAGCCTGATCTACATGGGCTCGGTGCATTCCAAGGAGGCCTCGCAGCTCAAGGCGCCGTACGTGACCGCCAAGCACGGGCTCATCGGCCTGGCCAAAGTCATGGCGAAGGAGGGCGCGAAGTACGGCGTGCGCGCCAACGTGATATGCCCCGGCTTCGTGCGCACCCCGCTGGTCGACAAACAGATCCCCGAACAAGCGCAACAGTTCGGCATCTCCGAAGACGACGTGATCAAGAAGATCATGCTCAAGGACACGGTCGACGGCGAGTTCACGACGCTGGACGACATCGCGGAGGTGGCGCTCTTCTTTGCCGCGTTTCCGAGCAACGCATTGACTGGCCAGTCGCTCGTGGCGAGCCACGGCTGGCACATGCAATAGCGCGGATTCGGGAGACCGGAAAGAAAAGGGTGGACGCGTGACGCGCCCACCCCTAACTGCCTTGCGGCTGCCGCCGGCGCGGGCTTACGGCGCAGGGGCCGGCGGCTCTTTGCGCGTCTCCACGATCTCGAGCGGCTCGTTCGCGATTTCCACGCGCGGCGGCCGCACGCGCTTCTGCCGCGGCGCGTCGGGCTCCTCGGCTGCCGGTGCGTGATGACGCGTCTCGACGAGAACCAGGCCGGAGTCCTCGGGCAGCGTGAGCGAAATCGGCGGCACCGCCGGCACTTGCGGCAGCTGGGGGACCGGCGCTGCGGCAACGGGTTCGCTGACGGCAGGTGCCGCCGGAGGCGATTCAACGGGTATCGGTGCCGCGACAGCGAGCGGTAGCTCCTCGCGAGGCTGCGACGCTTCGCGCGGCGCACGAGGCTCGCGCGGAGCACGAGGCTCGCGCGGCGGCTTCGCCTC
>DATJWL010000072.1:0-7440 GCA_035501215.1 Casimicrobiaceae bacterium | reverse complement strand
CGCCATCGAGGTGTTGCGCCGACACGCTGATCGAGTAGAGTCCGAGCGCAAGCTGCACCAGCAGCAGCCACAGCACGATCCAGTCCATCGGCCGCGTGGTGGCGCGGATGCGCGGCTCGCCGTAGCGCCGTAGCATCAGGATGACGAGTCCGACCAGCATCACGAACCCGAACACGCCGCCCGCGACCATCGACAATAGCTGCTTCGCCGGTGCGGTGACGCCAATCGCGTGCCATATATCGATCGGCGTGAGAAGCCCCACGAGATGCCCGAGAAAGATGCCGAGGATCCCGATGTGGAAGAGATTCGAGCCGAGGCGGAGCTGACCGCGCCGCAGGAGCTGCGACGAATCGCTCTTCCATGTGTATTGCTCGCGGTCGAAGCGGATGAGGCTGCCGATCAGGAACACGGCGCCGGCGAGATAGGGGTAGATGCCGAAGAGAAAGGTATCGATGTAGCCCATTGCGGTTCCTCAACGCGGCGCGGCGGCGCGCGGCATGAACTGGATGACGGATGTTGGTGGCGTCTTCGCGCTACAGGCCGATGCCGCGGCGGGCCCGAAGACAACCGGCTCTTCGATCCACTCGTCGTCAATCGGTCGCTCCCGATCGTCAGCGGGTTGCGGGTCCGTGCCGAGCCCGCGCTCGCGCGCGAGTGCGAGCACCGCGGCGAATACCGCGGCGTACGCGGATCCGCGCTTCGCGAGCGCGTCGCCGACCTTGCGTACGATGTGCGCACAGTCCCCGAGCATGTCGCGGCCGACCGCTTCCGGCTGCAAGCTCAGGAACTCGAGCAGCACGGGTAGATAGTCGGGAAGCTGGTTCGCAGCGAGCTCGAGCCCGGCCTGCGCGTAGGTGGCGTTGAGATCGACCATCGCCTGGCCGCGATCGCGCGATTCGCCATGGACGTGCTCGAACAGGTGCAGCGACGTCGAGCGGCCGCGATCGAAGAGCTCGACGTAGCGCTCCTGCGCGTCGAGCAGATCCGATGCGACGAGCTCGGCGATGAGCGCGCGCAGCGCGCCGCGCTCGCGCCGTCCGAGCTTCGCGTCGCGCTCGATCACTGAACCGATCTCGGGCAATGCGGCGACCAGCTCCGCGGTGGGATAGTCGAGCAGCGCTGCGAGTGCTCTGTACGTGATCGTCATCGCATTGCCCTCACGCGACCTGCTTGATCGGAATCGCCTTGCGCTTGCGGCCGCCGAACAGGCTCGGCGCCGACGCTCCGTCGGAACAACCGTTGCCGAACGAGAACCCGCACCCGCCGCGAATCTCGTATGCGTTCTCGGCGTACTCGCGATGCGTGGTTGGAATCACGAAACGATCTTCGTAGTTGGCGATCGCCATGTAACGGTACATTTCCTCGACCTGCGCCGCGGTCAGTCCTGCCTGCGCGAGCACCGCGGAGTTCTCGCGCCGCTCCACGTGCCGGTCGCGCATGTACGCGCGCATCGCCAGCATGCGCTCCAGCGCGGTCACCACCGGCCGCTCGTCGCCGGCGGTCAGGAGATTGGCGAGATAGGCGACCGGGATACGCAGCGAACGCACGTCCGGCAGTTCGCCGAAAGCACCGATGTCTCCAGAGTTCGCCGCCGCCTGGATCGGCGAGAGCGGAGGCACGTACCAGACCATCGGCAGCGTGCGGTACTCGGGGTGGAGCGGCAGCGCGACCTTCCAGTCGACTGCCATCTTGTATACCGGCGAGTCCGTTGCCGCCTTGAGCCACGCTTCCGGCACGCCGTCGCGCCGCGCCTGCGCCTGGACCTCGGGCGAATGCGGGTCGAGGAAGATGCCGAGCTGAGCGCCGTAGAGCGCCTTCGGATCCTCGACCGACGCCGCCGCTTCGATGCGGTCGGCGTCGTAGAGCAGCACGCCGAGGTAGCGGATGCGGCCCACACAGGTCTCCGAGCACACCGTCGGCTGCCCCGCCTCGATGCGCGGATAGCAGAAGATGCACTTCTCCGCCTTGCCAGTCGACCAGTTGTAGTAGATCTTCTTGTACGGACAGCCCGAGACGCACATCCGCCAGCCGCGGCACTTGTCCTGATCGATCAGCACGATCCCGTCTTCCTCGCGCTTGTAGATCGAGCCCGACGGGCAGCTCGCCACGCACGTCGGATTGAGGCAGTGCTCGCAAAGGCGCGGCAGGTACATCATGAATGTGTTCTCGAACTCGCCGTGGATCGCTTTCTGCACGCCTTCGAAGTTCGAGTCCAAGGAGCGCTTCGCGAACTCGCCGCCGAGGATCTCCTCCCAGTTCGGACCCCAGACGATCTTCTCCATCCGTTCGCCCGTGATGAGCGAACGCGGCCGGGCGACCGGGGCGCATTTCATTTCCGGCGCGGTGTGCAGGTGTTCGTAGTCGAAGGTGAACGGCTCGTAGTAGTCGTCGATCTCGGGCAGGTTCGGGTTGGCGAAGAGCTTCATCAGGATCGACCAGCGCCCACCCTGCCGCGGCTCGAGCCTCCCGTTCGGCTTGCGGATCCAGCCGCCGTTCCAGCGCTCCTGGTTCTCCCATTCCTTGGGATAGCCGATCCCGGGCTTGGTCTCGACGTTGTTGAACCACGCGTACTCCATGCCCTCGCGGTTGGTCCACACGTTCTTGCAGGTGACCGAACAGGTGTGGCACCCGATGCACTTGTCGAGATTGAGCACCATGCCGATCTGTGCGCGAATTTTCATCGCTCGTTCTCCTTGCCGCTCAAGCGCGCGCCGACGCCTCAGGTGCCAACTGAGCTGGCAACTGAGTTGTCACCTGAGCCGGACCATCGAGCCAGTCGACCGTCTTCATCTTGCGCACGACGACGAATTCGTCGCGGTTTGTGCCGATCGTGCCGTAGTAATTGAAGCCGTACGCCTGTTGCGCATAGCCGCCGATCATGTGCGTTGGCTTGACCACGATGCGCGTGACCGAGTTGTGTATGCCACCGCGCGTCCCGGTGATCTCCGATCCCGGCACATTCACGATCTTCTCCTGCGCGTGATACATGAGGCACATCCCCGGCAGCACGCGCTGCGACACGACGGCGCGGGCGGCGATCGCACCGTTCACGTTGTAGAGCTCGATCCAGTCGTTGTCCTCGACGCCGGCTTTGCGCGCGTCGGTCTCGGAGAGCCACACGATCGGCCCGCCGCGCGAGAGGGTCAGCATGAGGAGGTTGTCGGTGTAGGTCGAATGAATGCCCCATTTCTGGTGCGGCGTGATGAAGTTGAGGACGATCTCCGCGTTGCCGTTCGGCTTTCTTCCCTTGATGGGCGCGACGGCCTTGAGATCGACCGGCGGCCGATACACGCAGAGCCCCTCGCCGAAGCCGAGCATCCACTTGTGGTCCTGGTAGAACTGTTGGCGGCCGGAGAGCGTGCGCCACGGAATGAGCTCGTGCACGTTGGTGTAACCCGCGGTGTAGCTCACGTGCTCGCTCTCGATCCCTGACCAGGTCGGCGAGCTGATGATCTTGCGCGGCTGCGCCTGGATGTCGCGGAAGCGGATTTTCTCGTCCTGCTTGGGCTCCGCGAGGTGCTTGTGCTCGCGTCCGGTGATCTTCGACAGCGCCTCCCAGGCCTTCACGGCCACCTCGCCATTGGTTTCCGGCGCGAGCATCAGGATCACCTCGCAGGCGTCGATATCGCTCTCGATCTTGGGCAGACCCTTGGCGACGCCTTCCGTGTGGACGGTGTAATTGAGCTCGGCGAGCTTCTCGACTTCATGCTGCGTATTCCAGCCGATGCCCTTGCCGCCGTTGCCCAGCTTCGCCATCAGCGGACCCAGCGCGGTGAACATCGCGTAGGTGTTCGGGTAATCGCGCTCGACCACGGTCATCGCCGGGGCGGTCCGCCCCGGCACAAGCTCGCACTGTCCCTTCTTCCATTCCTTGACGTCGAAGGGTTGCGCGAGCTCGGCGGGCGTATCGTGCATGAGCGGCGTGAGCACGAGATCACGCTCGACACCCAGGTGGCCGACGCAGACCTCGGAGAACTTGCGCGCGATGCCCTTGTAGATCTCCCAGTCCGAGCGCGACTCCCACACCGGATCCACCGCCGCGGAAAGCGGATGGATGAACGGGTGCATGTCGGAGGTGTTGAGATCGTTCTTCTCGTACCAGGTCGCCGTTGGCAGGACGATGTCGGAATATAGGCAGGTGGTCGACATCCGGAAGTCGAGCGTGACCAGAAGGTCGAGCTTGCCCCGCGGCGCTTGGTCGCGCCAAGTAACTTCCTCGGGCTTGCTTCCGCCCTCGACGCCGAGATCCTTCCCCTGCACGCCGTTCTGCGTGCCGAGCAGATGCTTCAGGAAGTATTCGTGTCCCTTGCCGGAGCTGCCGAGCAGATTCGAGCGCCAGACGAAGAGATTGCGGGGGAAGTTCGTCGGATGGTCCGGATCCTCGCAGGCCATGCGCAGCGACCCGTCTTTGAGCGCGCGCACCGTGTAGTCCTTGGCGTCGATCTTCTCGGCCGCGGCGCGCCGCGTGATCTCGAGTGGATTGGCCTGGAGCTGCGGCGCGGAGGGGAGCCAACCCATCCGTTCGGCGCGCACGTTGAAGTCGATGAGGCTTCCCGTGTACTCGTTCGGATCGGCAAGCGGCGAGAGAATCTCCTTGACGTCGAGCTTCTCGTAGCGCCACTGATCGGTGTGCGCATAGAAGAAAGACGTGGAGTTCTGCTGCCGCGGGGGACGATGCCAGTCGAGAGCGAAGGCGAGCGCTGTCCAGCCGGTCTGCGGACGCAGCTTTTCCTGCCCGACGTAGTGCGCCCAGCCGCCGCCCGACTTGCCGATGCAGCCGCAGAGCATCAGCATGTAGATGATGCCGCGGTAGTTCATGTCGCAGTGGAACCAGTGATTCATCGCGGCGCCGATGATCACCATCGACTTGCCTTGCGTCTTGTCCGCGTTGTCGGCAAACTGGCGGGCCAGTGTCACCGCATCCGCGGCTTTCACGCCGGTGATCTTCTGCTGCCAGGCCGGCGTATAAGGAACGTCGTCGTCGTAGCTTTTCGCTACGGCGTCGCCGCCCAGGCCCCGGTCGATTCCATAGTTTGCGGCGACCAGATCGAACACGGTCGCCACGCACGCTTCGCCCTCGGCAAGTGTCACGCGCCGCACGGGAACGTTGCGCACGAGCACATCGCTGCCCTGATCGTTCGGGTTGAAGTGCTCGTTGATGATCCCGCCGAAATACGGGAACGCGACCGGCAGCACGTCGTCGCGCCGGTCGATCAGTGTGAGCGCCGGCGTGGCATCTGCGCCGCTGCGGCCGTCCTTCGCTTCGAGGTTCCACTTGCCGGCGTCGCCGCCGTCCTTCTGGCCCCAGCGGAATCCGACCGATCCTTGCGGCGCGTAGCACGCGTTGCGACCGGCGTCGAAGGCCACACTCTTCCATTCCGGATTGCTTTCCTGGCCGAGCTTGTCGGCGAAATCGGATGCGCGCAGGTAGCGATCCGCGACATAGCGGTTGCCGCGACGAACGAGCCGCACCAGCATCGGCAGGTCGGTGTAGCGCTGCGCGTAGTCCTGGAAGTACGCCGAGGGCTTCTCGAAGTAGAACTCCTTCAGGATCACGTGGCCCATTGCCATCGCGAGTGCGGCATCAGTGCCCTGCTTGGGGTGCAGCCACAGGTCCGCGAGCTTCGAGACCTCCGCGTAGTCGGGCGTGATCGCAACGGTCTTGGCACCCTTGTAGCGGACCTCGGTGAAGAAATGCGCGTCGGGGGTGCGCGTCTGCGGGACGTTCGAGCCCCACGCGATGAGGAACGTCGAGTTGTACCAGTCGGCGGACTCCGGAACGTCGGTCTGCTCGCCCCAGGTCTGCGGCGAGGCGGGCGGGAGGTCGCAGTACCAGTCGTAGAAGCTCATGCATACGCCGCCGATCAGCGAGAGATAACGGCTGCCCGCGGCATACGAGACCATCGACATCGCCGGGATCGGCGAGAAGCCGATCACCCGGTCCGGCCCGTACTTCTTGATCGTATAGACGTTCGCGGCGGCGATGATCTCGTTCACTTCGTCCCAGGTCGAGCGCACGAAGCCCCCCAGCCCGCGGACCGACTTGTACTTTCCGGCGCGGGTCGCATCGTCGGCTATCGATGCCCACGCTTCGACCGGCTTCAACGTCTCGCGCGCCTCGCGCCAAATCCGCAGCAATCGTCCGCGCACCATCGGATACTTGATGCGGTTCGCGCTGTAGAGGTACCAGGAATACGAAGCGCCGCGCGAGCAGCCGCGCGGCTCGTGATTCGGCATGTCCGGACGCGTGCGCGGGTAGTCGGTCTGCTGGGTCTCCCACGTCACCACGCCGCCCTTGACGTAGATCTTCCAGCTGCACGAGCCCGTGCAGTTCGTGCCGTGGGTGGAGCGCACGATCTTGTCGTGCTGCCAGCGCTTGCGATAACCGTCCTCCCAGGTGCGGTCCTCGGTCGTGACCACGCCGTGGCCGTCCGAGAATTCTTCGCGCTCCTTGGCGAAATAAGTCAGGCGATCGAGAAAATGGCTCATGACGAAGCTCCGTTCAGCACGGCATCGGCGCGTTGCGCCGCGAGTAATACCACCAGGTGAGCGCGATGCAGGTGAGGTAGAAGACGATGAAGCAGTAGAGCGCGAACTCGGGCCCGCCGGTGAGCGTGATCGAGCTGCCGTAGCTCTTCGGGATGAAGAAGCCGCCGTACGCCGCGATCGCGGCGGAGAAGCCCAGCACCGCGGCGCCCTCCTTGTTGCCGTCGCGGGTGGCCTCCTCGATCGTTTCGGTGCCCTTGCCGGCCGCATCGCGTTGCCGCTCGGTGAGGAAGATCACCGGGATCATGCGGAAGGTCGAGCCGTTCCCAATGCCGGTGGTGAGGAACAGCACCATGAACATCGCGAAAAAGCCGGCGAAGCTGCCGCCCGATGCTCCGGACGGCAGGAAGTAGAGGACGCCGACGACCGCGAGCGCCATCACGATGAAATTCCAGAACGTCACGCGCGCTCCGCCGAGCCGGTCCGCGAGGTAGCCCCCGAACGGACGGATGAGCGCTCCGACGAACGGTCCCATCCAGGCGTAGTAGAGCGCATTCACGCCGGTGAACTGGCTCTTGATGAGAAGCGGAAATCCAGCGGCGTAGCCGATGAACGAGCCGAAGGTTCCGAGGTAGAGCCAGCACATGAGCCAGTTGTGCTTCCGCTTGAAGATGACGGCCTGGTCGCGGAACGACGCCCGGGCGGCGGCAATGTCGTGCATGAAGAGCCACGCAAGGATTGCGCAGATGGCGATGAAAGGCACCCAGATGAGCGCAGCGTTCTGCGCCCATATCGTCGTCGTCTGTCCCGCCTTGTCGACGATGGTCTGCGGCGCGAAGGAGAGCGGACCCCAGATCGGCATCGTGACGACCAGCGGCGCCAGGAACTGCACGCTGGACACGCCCAGGTTGCCCAGCCCCGCGTTGACGCCGAGCGCCGAGCCCTTGCGCTCCT
>DATJWL010000071.1:0-62154 GCA_035501215.1 Casimicrobiaceae bacterium | reverse complement strand
TACTACAACGGCCCGCCGCCGTACGGCTATCCGTATCCTGCGCCTGCGCCGCCGGTCTTTCCCCCGCCGGCGAGTTGAGCGTGTCAGTGCGCCACTGCGGCTTGGGCGCAGTGGCGCAATTCGGTCGAGCGGGTCCCGATTTGCGGCGGCCACTCAACCCACGAGTGGCCGCGCACAAATCACCCGCTTAGCAACGACTGCGCCACATCGCGCCCGCGCCGCATAGCGCACCTCCAACGCCGAAGCACCCACTTCCCGTTCTCGATGCGCGTCATCACGCGCGCCCGCGCGTCAAGACCGAGGTGATCGGTCTTCGTCATCTTGACGGCGCCGTTGGTGACTTCGAGATTCTTCGTGTTCTCCAGCGCTTCGCGCAACGCGCGCCGGAATTCCACCGAGCCGGGCTGTGCGCTCCTGAGCGCCACGGGAATCGCGTTCGCCAATTCCAGGCATGCATCCCAGGTGTATGAGCCGAGCGCTGCGACGCGCAGGCGCATAATCGCGGCCATCGAGTTGCGGGAGAAACCATGCATGAGGGGATGATTCGCCGGTCGTTGCAGCTGCTCGTCTGGCTCGCGCTCGCTGCATGTTTCCAGGCTTCGGCCGCCGACCCGAACAAGGTGCTGCGCCTCGCCTTGCCCGACATCGAGACGCTCGATCCGCAGCAGTACAACGACGACCCGTCGTCCCAAGTCATCGCGGCAATCTTCGAGGGGCTCTACGAGTGGGACTATCTCGCGACCAGTCCCACGCTTGCGCCGGTAACGGCCGCAGGACCGCCGCAGGTCAGTGCCGACGCGTTGACGTGGACCGTTCGCATCAAGCCGGGCATCTACTTCACCGACGATCCGGCGTTCAAGGGCAAGCCGCGCGAGCTCACAGCACAGGACGCGGTGTACTCGATCACGCGCTGGCATGATCCGAATCTGCGTCGCGGAGGCTATCCAACCGGGACTGATCTCATCGTCGGTGCACGGGCCGTCGTCGACGCGGCGGCCAAGAGCGGCAAGCTCGATTACGACCGGCCGATCGAGGGCTTGCGCGCGCTCGATCGCTATACGCTACAGCTCAAGTTCACGCACGTGAATTACCCGGTCGCGCAGCTTTTCCTCAATCTCTTCCTGGTGGCGCGAGAGGTCGTCGAAGCCGCGCACGGCGACATCCGCGCGCGGCCGGTCGGAACAGGTCCCTACCGGCTGCGCGAATGGAAGCGCGGGTCGCGCGTCGTGCTGGAGGCCAACCCCGGGTATCGGGCGCTGCGTTTTCCTTCCAGCAGTGATGCGGCGCTGGCGCCGCTGGTGAAGAGCATGCAGGGCAAGACACTGCCGCAGATCGGCGTGATCGAGGTCAACATCATCGAAGAGGATCTCACGCGACTGCTGGAGTTCGAGCGCGGGGCGCTCGAGATCGTCGTGCTGCGTGCAGAGATCGCGGGCCGGCTCCTCGCCGACAACAAGCTCAGGCCCGAATACGTGGCGCGCGGAGTGGCGCGTCATGTCTACCCCGAGCCATATTCGTTCGGCGTCACCTTCAACATGGAGGATCCGGTCGTCGGCGGCATGGGCAAGGATCGGATCGCCCTGCGCCGGGCGATCGCGCTCGGGTTCGATCGCAAGACGCTCATCGATGTCGTCTACGCCGGGCAGGCGCTGCCGGCAAATCAGCTCGTTCCGCCGGGCGTAGCCGGCCACGATCCGACCCTTCCTCCGTTTCCTTACGATCCCGCCGGCGCCAACGCGCTGCTCGATCGCTTCGGCTATGCCCGCGGCGCGGACGGCTTTCGCACGACGCCGGATGGCAAGCCGCTGATGCTCACCATGTCGTTTCGCACCGGCGCCATCTCGCGCGAGATGGCCACGCTGTGGAAGAAGAACTTCGACACGCTTGGGCTGCGCAGCGAGTTTCGCATGACGCCGTTCCAGGATTTCATCAAGGATCTCGAAGCCGGGAAGTTCCAGATCTACTCGGGCGGCTACGGCGGCGTACCCTTCGGCTATGCGGAGATGAATCAGCTCGACAGCCGGCAGCCGACGACGGCGAACGCGTCGCGCTTCAAGCTGCCGGAGTACGATCGCACGCTCGACCGCTTCTATACGAGCCCGAGCGAGGCCGGACGCGTCGCGGCGTCGCGCGCGGCCTCCGAGATCGCGGCAACCTACGTTCCGCTGATCCCGACGATCTTCCGCCTCGAAAACGATTTCGTGCAGCCGTGGGTGCAGGGCTACAACAAGCCGCTCTATACCACTTACTGGAAATATCTCGACATCGATTCCGTGCGGCGCCGGCAGGCGGCACGATAATGGTCATTCCGAGGCCGTAAGGCCGAGGAGTCTGCTGTATCGGCCCGCGTCTAGGCCACCCGCGTCGGCAGGTGCAGAAACCCACGGAAGCGGGCGGGCGTAGAACTGCAGCGGCAGCGCCTTCAGATCGAAGCCGGCGGCGATCTCACGGGCGGCGGCGGGTGGGAAAGTCATGGGAACGACGATCGCGGCGGTCGCCGGAGTCTAGCGCAAGCCTTGCGGGCGTTTGGATGCTGGTCGCCCGGTCGGGCCATCATTATTTTACTTGACGGTTAAATACGAGAGGCGTAAGGTCGGAGCTCGTCAGCTTTGCCGATCGCTCGGGTTCCCGCCATGTCCCCCCAACACGCCTCCATTCGCTCGCGCGATCTCGACGCGACCTTCGCGGCGCTCGCCGATCCGACGCGGCGGGCGATCCTCGCCCGCCTCGCTCGTGGCGACGCGGTCGTGGGCGATCTCGCCCGCCCGTTCGCCATCTCGCTCCCCGCGGTGTCGCGGCACCTGCGCGTGCTCGAGCGCGCACGGCTGATCGAGCGGCGCGTCGACGCGCAATGGCGCGTGTGCAGGCTGCGGCCGCAGCCGCTGCGCACCGCGGCAAGCTGGATCGAGGAGTACCGGCGCTTCTGGGAACAACGCCTCGACGATCTCGCGGCGCTGCTCGAAGCGCCTTCCCAGCCGAAGCCGCAACCGAACCCTCGACCGAATCCTCAACCGAAGCGCAAAGCAAGGAGCAAGCGATGACCGCCCGAGACACCTTCGACCTCACCCTGACCCGCGTCATCCGCGCGCCGCGTCAACGCGTTTTCGACGCCTTCGTCGATCCCGATCTGCTACGGCGATGGTTTGCCCCGCGCGGATTCAGCGTGACGGGCGCAACCGTGGACGCGCGCGTGGGTGGGCGCTACCGCATGACGATGAAGCAACGTATGGGCGAGCCGGTGGCGGTCTCCGGCGAATACCGCGAGATCAAGGCTCCCGAGCGACTCACTTTCACCTGGAAATGGGAAAGCCAGCCGATGTCGGCGCTGCCTGAGACGCTCGTGACGGTGAGCCTCGCCGAACGGCGCGGAGAGGACGGCGTCGAGACGGAGCTCACGCTGCTCCACACCGGTTTCCCGGCGCCCGAGGCGCGCGACGGACACACCTTGGGCTGGAGCTCGTGTCTCAACAAGCTCGTCGACCGCGTCGACGAGCGAGGCAGTGCGGCATCGATCGCCGTGCTGGGAAATCCGCGCAGCAGCTACGTCTGGGCGACCCGCATGGCGCTCGCCGAGAAGGGCGTCCGTTACACGCTGGAGCTCGTCGCGCCGCACTGCGAGGACGTGCTCGCGATCAATCCGTTCGGCCGCGTGCCGGCGTTTCGCGACGGCGAGCTCACGCTCTTCGAGACGAGCGCCATCGTCCGCTACATCGACGAGTGCTTCGATGGCCCGCCGCTCGTCGCGAGCAACCCGGTTCTGCGCGCCAAGATGGAGCAGTGGGCCAGCGCGATCAGCTTCTACTGCTACGACCCGATGGTGCGCCGCTACGTGCTGCAATACGTGTTTCCCAAGGGCGCGGCCGGCGCGCCCGACCGCGCGACGATCGATGCCGCGGTTCCCGAAATCAGGAAACAGCTTGGAATATTCGATCGGGCCTACGGCGCGCGCAACGTGCTCGTCGGCGACACGCCGACGCTGCCCGACCTGCTGCTTGCGCCGATCGTGTTTTATCTAGGACAGTTTCCGGAGGGCAAGACGCTACTCGCCGAAGCACCCAACGTCACGCGCGCCCACGCGTGGATGGCAGCGCGCCCGAGCTTCCGCGAGACGATGCCCAAGCTGGGTTAGCCAAGACATGGAACGCCGCCGAACATCGCTTAAACTGTCGTGCAGCACGCCACCACGCCGCAGCAACGATGCCTGCAGCTACTCGCCTGATCGCGCATCTCGATATGGACGCGTTCTATGCGTCGGTCGAGTTGCAGCGCTATCCCGAGCTTGCCGGGCTTCCGGTCGTGGTCGGCGGCGGGCGCCGGCATCAACCCGAGGAAATCGTCGATCGAGAAACGGGACGCACGACGCGCCGCTTCGCCAGGCTCGCTGACTACGCCGGTCGCGGAGTCGCGACCACCGCGAGCTATGAAGCGCGCGCTCTCGGCGTGCACTCGGCGATGGGCCTCATGAAAGCGGCGCGCCTCGCGCCCGAGGCGATTCTGCTGCCGGCGGATTTCGAGACCTATCGCGACTACTCGCGGCGCTTCAAGTCTGCCGTGCGCACGATTGCGCCGCAGATCGAGGATCGCGGCATCGACGAGATCTACATCGACCTGACTGATGTCCCCGCGCCCGGGGATGTTGCGGCGAACGCAGGCGCGGGCGAACCCTGGGAGCGGGTTCGCGCGGTCGCGCAGTCGATCAAGGCAGCGGTGCGCACGGCAACGGGCTTGTCGTGCTCGATCGGCGTTACTCAGAACAAGCTCCTGTCGAAGATCGCCTCCGAGCTGGACAAGCCCGACGGGCTCACGATTCTCACGGCGCAGGATATCGCCGCGCGCGTCTGGCCGCTCCCGGCGCGAAAGATCAACGGCATCGGTCCGAAGACGAGCGCCCGACTCGAGACGCTGGGCATCCGCACCATCGGCGAACTCGCGCAGGCCGAACGCACGTGGCTCATCGAGCATTTCGGCAACGCGCTCGGCGCGTGGATGCACGACGCGGCGCACGGACGCGACGAGCGCCCGGTCGTCACGTACAGCGAGCCGAAGTCGATCAGCCGCGAGACGACCTTCGAGCGCGATCTCGACGCCAGGCGCGATCGCGAGGCGCTCTCGCGCATCTTCACCGAGCTGTGCGCCGACCTCGCCGAGGACCTGCGCCGCAGCGGCTACGCGGGCAAGACGATCGGGCTGAAGCTGCGCTTCAGCGATTTCCGGACCGTCACCCGCGACCAGACGATCGCGGTGCCGACGCAGGACCCGCGGGTGATCCGGCGCACCGCAGGGGAGTGCCTCCGGCGCGTCGCGCTCGACCGGCGAATACGGCTCTTGGGCGTGCGCATCGGCACGCTGGGCCCGGCGGAGTCCATCGGCTCAGCGCCCACGGAGGTCGCGGAGCCGACGCCATCGCTATTCGACCCGACCGAATGAAATTCGGCGCGTGGAGATCGCTAGCGATTCGGTCAAGCTCGATCTATGCGGCGTTGCGCTCGATCCATTGTGCGAACGCCTGCAGGAACTTCGCCATGAACTCGCGCGTCGAGTCCTGGGCGAGTTCGCCCTTGTCGTTGAAAAGCTGCGCTGCGTTGCCGATGTACGCCTCGGGCTGCTGCAGCGCGGGCATGTTGAGAAAGACGAACGACTGGCGGAGCGCATGATGCGCGCCGAAGGCGCCGATCGGACCGGGCGAGACGCTCACCACCGCCGTGGGCTTGCCGTTCCAGGCGCTCTTGCCGTAAGGGCGCGAGCCCACGTCGAGCGCGTTCTTGAGCACGCCCGGCACCGAGCGGTTGTATTCCGGCGTGACGAAGAGCACGGCGTCGGATTCGGCAATGCGCTGCTTGAAGGCCGGCACCTCCGGCGGCGGATTGGCGTCGAAATCCTGGTTGTACAGCGGAAGCTGGCCGATCTCGACGATCTCGAGCTTGAGCGGCGCGGGAGCCATCGCGACCAGCGCTTTGGCCATTTTCCGGTTGAGCGATTCCTTGCGCAGGCTGCCGACGATGACAGCCACCTTGCGATCCTTGTTCATTGCGTTCCTTTCCGGTCGAAGGGTTTGCTTCCGTGCTGCGTTCACTGGCGCTCGAGCGCCGTCAACCCGGCAAATATGCATCGCGTTGAGCAGTCACGACAATAGATAGGCGCCGTGTCCAGTCGTAAGATTGCAGGCGGCCGGCTGTCAGAAACCGCGAAGGCGGCCGGCCTCCCGAGCGAGGCCGATGGAACCCGGAGCTGTCTCGGCGGTCTGTCGAGGGCCAAGGCCGGCGGTCGAGCTGTCGACGCCGGCCAAAAAATGGATCGTAGACGCGCATGATCATCACCACTGCCCTCGGCCTCTGGCGCCGCCCCGTCGTTCGTCGCGCGACGATCGGCGCGGGTGTCGTCACGGTGCTCGCCGTCGTCGGCTGCGCCGCCATCCAGACCAAGGAGCGCGAGCTGACCTTTCGTGTCGTCCCGGGGACGGCGAGCTGGTACCAGGGAATGCCCGAGGCCGTCCAGGAGATGGACCTGCCCGTCGTGGCGGACGGCGTAGCCCAGCACATCCACGCCTGGTGGTGGCCTGCAGGGGAGCACGCGCCCGCGCTGCTCTACCTTCACGGCGCGCGGTGGAATCTCACCGGGCAGCTTTTCCGCATCCAGCAACTGCACGACTTCGGCTTTTCGGTGCTGGCGATCGATTACCGCGGTTTCGGCAAGAGCGACGGCGATGTTCCCTCCGAGGCGATGGTCTACGAGGACGCCGCGGTGGCCTGGCAGCGATTGACCGAGCTCGAGCCCGATCCCTCGCGCCGCTTCATCTACGGGCATTCGCTGGGCGGCGCCGTGGCGATCGATCTCGCCGCTCGCTTGAGCGACGAAGCCGCGAAGACGAACGCACCCGCCCCTGCCCGAGGTCTTGTCGTCGAGTCGTCGTTTACGACGCTCGCCGACATGGCGCGGCAGCTCACCTGGTCGTGGGTCCCGGTGCAACTGCTGCTGAGGCAGACCTTCGATTCCGTGGACAAGATCGCGCGCGTTCGCATGCCGGTGTTGATTGCCCACGGGGCGGATGACCGCTACGTGCCGTCGCGCTTCAGCGAAAGACTCTACGAGGCGGCGCCGGAGCCGAAGAAGCTGCTGCTGGTCAAGGGCGGCACGCACAACAACAGCATGGTCGTCGGCAATGGCGAATACAAGGTGGCGCTGCACGAATTCTTCGGGCTCGCCGTCGACGCGCCGCACCTTCAGCAAGCCTCGCTGCCGAGACGCGGCGCCCTCTCGCCCGCTCCCGCGGTGGATGGGGTCAAGCCGAGCGCGGCTACGCCGCGTTAGGCAGCGCCTTCGGCCGCAGCGCGCCGTTGCACTTGGCGCGCGCCGGATCGCCCGAGGGCAGCTTGGAACAGACGTTGGCGAGTTGAGCGCGGATGCGCGCGAGCGCGGCGGCGTGCGCCGGGTCCTTGCCCCACTCGGAAAGCTTCGTCCCCATGCGCTCGAGGCCGCGCAGGTTGCGCTCGTAGAACGTGTCCGGCGTAGGCTCCAGCTCGCCGATCACGGCCTTCGCCGCCTGCTCGACGCGGTCGCTGTCCTGCGGGGAGAGATCGGTGAGCGCGTTGACGTAGCGCACGCCCCACTGCAGGCGGGTGGCGGGTCCTTCCGCGGCCGCATAGGATTGCGCGTACCAATCGAGCGCCGCAGCCTTGTCGCCACGCTTCTTCGCGTTCTCGGCGAGATCGACCATGAAGTAGTAAGGCGAATGGGAGCGCTGGAGCTCCGCCTTGAGCAGCGCGTCGGATTCGTCGAGCAAGCCCGCCTCGGTGAGCGCGTCAGCGGCGTTGCTGATGACCGATTGCCGCCCGTACGGATCCCTGGTTATGCGATCGGCGCGAGCGACTTCGGCGCGCACCTTGTCGAGGAGCGGCGCCGGCAGCGCTCGGTCGCGGTCGAGCTTCGCGAGAGCGACTTCGCCGATGACGGCGGAGAGGCGATCGGCCGTCGAAAGGGAAGCGTCGTTGGCAAGCCGGTCAAGCGCCGAGGTCCACGCCGCTACGAGGCGCGCGCGCTCGGGCGATTTCGGCTCGGTGATGAATCCGGCGATCTCGGCCGGGAACTCGGTCAGCGTATCGAAATTCTCGCGCGCGAGGCGTTGATCATTGAGCACGTTCATCACGCGCACTATCGCCGCCGCATCGGTAGTCGACTTCGCGCCCTTGACTCTCGCCGCTGCGGCGAGCGCGTGCAGCTCGAGCCGCGTCGCGGTGTCGGCCTGGTCCGCGGGGCAGGCCTGCGCCAGGCGGCGAAGCGTGACGGGGAGTTCACGTTTCGGCACCAGCTGCTGCTCGTCGACTTCCCACGAGTAGTAGGCGAGCATGCGCCAGTCGTCGGCGCCGAGCTTCCCGCGCGCAGCGGACGGCGACAGCGCCGCGGCGAGCGTCTCCTTCACCGGCCGCGCCGCGCTCATGCCGAGCGCGAGCACGCGCATGTACTGATCGGCATCGACTTCGCCGGGAAGCCGCGTGATCTCGCGTCCGTCCGGCGTGAAGAGGATCATGGTCGGATAGCCCGACACGTTGAAGCGCGCGCCGAGTTTCTGCGCGCTGGGGCTGTCGCCGTCGAGATAGACCGGGATGAAGAAGCGCGCGCGGTCGACGAAATCCTGGCGGTTGAAGATCGTCGCTTTCACCTGATTGCAGGGCGGACACCAGATCGCGCCCCAGTACAGGAACACGGGCAGGCGCTGCACGCGCGCATCGGCGAAGGCAGCGTCGACGTCGCCCTTGCGCCAGGCGATCGCGCCTTCGCTCTGCGCCGGGTGCGCGACACCGGTCATGGCGGAGGCCGTGGTATTGGCCGCCTGCTCCGCCGAGGGCGGCGGCTTCGGGGGCTCCGCAGGCCGCGAGCATGCGGCGATGAGCGCAGCGGCGACGAGCGCCACGAGCACCGTCGATATGCGAAGCGTTGAGCCCTTCATGCGATGTCCAGTCCGATGTCGAATGTAGCAGCGTAGCCCGGCGCTTCTTCGCGCACGTCGAGCAGGAGCTCGCGGCCGCCGGCGCGAAAGAGGCCGTCACGTTCGTTGCGCATTCTGCGCTGAACGCCGCCTTCCGGGTACGGCCCGCTGGCGAATACGCGATCGGAGACTGCGTCGTCGAAGTAGAGCTGCGAGGTGAATTCGCGCTGCCGGCCGCCGGCGCCTGGAGCGCGAATCTTGAAGTGCACGTGCACCGCACGTCCTCCGTACCATCCCGGATAGATGGTCGTGAAGGCGGCTGCACCCGCCCCGTCGGTCGCCTGATAGCCGCGAAGGAATCTCTGCCCGGCGGTGGAGCCGCCCCATGCGCCGATGTCCGAATAGCGGCCCGTCGCATCGCAGTGCCAGACGTGGACCGTCGCGCCCGGCAGCGGCGCGCAGCCTCCGTCGCTCACGCGCGAGACGCGAAAGTTCAAGCGCAACGGCGTGCCGGCGCTCATCGCGCCGGTCGCGGGATCGGAGCGGATGTCGGAGCGCTCGAGAGCTTCCTCGACGAAGAACGGACCCTCGGTCTGCTGCGGCCGTGCCACGCACGATGCAACGCTGCCCGTTGCAGCGCGGACGGGCCGTGCGAGCAGGATCAATCCCGATGCGCCGAGGAGCGCGAGCGCCTCGCGGCGGCCGAGGAGCCGCCCGATGGACCGATCGTCAGCCAATGCCTGCTTCTCCATGCGGTCGAGCCGGCTACCCGCCGGCAGGTGAATTGACCCGGCTCGCAGGCTTTGGTTCGTTGGCTGCTTCAGCGTCGCGAACAGCAAACAGTTTGGACGCATGAGATGTTGTGGCTAGTTGGCTGGAGACACGAGCGGCTTGCCCTTTTCTACGACGTAGACGACATTCAGTTTCACCGGCTTGTCGGTTGAACCTTCGTTGTGGACAGCGCGGTCGGGGAGCGTAAGAGACTCGCCCGGGCGGAGGACCTGCTCGGGCTGGCCGTCGAACTGAATCCAGAAGTCCCCGTCGACAACCTGCGCCATGACCACGCCCGGGTGGCTGTGCCGACCGGCCTTGAAGCCGGGGATGATTTCGACGATGGCGTAGATGATCTCCAGGTTGGTTCCCGGCACGTCGGCTTTCTGCAGCAGCGTGCGCTTGATCGGCGCCATCGGGGGCGTGTTCGCGGGCTGTTGCGCCATGAGGAAACCCGCCGCGATGAGCGAGACGAGCGCGACAACCAGCGTGATCCGCTTCAACATGCTTCTCTCCCTGAGAAGTTTGCGCAGATGCGAGGGACAGATGCTACCCCGAGGCGGAGACTTGCGGTAGATTGACGTGCGGCGCCCGTTCTCGAAGGCGCCTCGAGGAGGAGTCATGAATTTCGGATCGGCGCGGTCCGCGCGCGCAGCGCGTGGTGCAGCGATGCTGTCCGCTTTCGCGCTCGTTGCGTTCTGCGGCGCGCCGCTCGCACAGGATTATCCCAGCCGCGCGGTGAAGATCATCGTTCCCTTCGCCGCCGGCGGCCCCGCGGACGTGTACGCGCGCTTTCTCGCCCAGCGCTTGCAGGAAGCCATGGGTCAGCCGTTCGTCGTCGAGGATCGTCCCGGCGGCGGTTCGATCGTGGGCACCGACGCCGCGGCGAAGAGTGCGCCGGACGGATACACGCTGCTCGTCATGTCGAACACGCACACGGTGAACGAATCGCTGATCCCCAACAAGCCGTTCGTGCTCACTCGCGACTTCGTGCCAATCGCCCCGATCAACTATTCCGACCTCGTCATGGTCGTGCATCCTTCGGTGAAGGCGAAGACCCTCTCCGAATTCATCGCGCTTGCCAAGGCGGAGCCCGGCAAGCTGAACTACGCGTCCTCCGGGCCTGGTACGCCCTATCACATGGCGGGCGAGCTGTTCAAGGCGATGGCGGGCGTGGACATCGTGCACGTGCCCTACCGCGGCAGCTCGGGCGCGCGCACCGACATCATAGGCGGTCAGGTGCAGATGATGTTCGATGCGGTGACTACGATGAGCGAGCACGTCAAGGCGGGGCAGGTGCGCGCGCTCGGCACGACCGGGAAAGTACGCTCAACGGTGCTGCCCGACGTGCCCACCATCAGCGAGGCTGGGGTCCCGGGTTACGAGGCGACGATCTGGATCGGTTTGATCGCGCCAAAGGCAACGCCGCCGGCGATCGTGAATCGTCTCAACGCGGAAATCACGAAGATCGTCGCTCGGCCCGAGGTGAAGCGGGAATGGGCCGCGCAGGGCGCGGTCGCGATGACGATGACGCCCGAGGAGTTCGGCAAGTACATCGATGCCGACATCGTGAAGTGGGAGCGTATCGTGAAGATCTCCGGCGCAAAGCCGGAGTAGCTGCGAACGGATCCGGCCGGATCACCTCGACAAGTTGGCCGCAGCCCCGTGCGGCGCGCCCAGCGCGCGGCCCGCGCGTTGTCGTTAACAAGACGTGCGTCGGCACGGTCCTTGCTGCGGGTCCCGCAAGGACCAACACATGACTGCTCGAAGCCTTCGCCAGAAGCCGACTTTCGCTGTGCGGCTCGCCCTCGCAACGGCGGTCACGGGCACGCTCCTCGCGGGTGGCTCAACGGCGCTACGCCACGAAGAGCGCCAGCTCACCTTCGAGGCGGTCAGGGATGCGGTCAGCTGGTTCAACGAATTGCCTGCGGGCGTGCAGGAAATGACCGTGCCGGTCCAGGCGGGCGAGAACATCCACGCCTGGTGGTGGCCGGCGGCCGACCCACGCGCGCCGGCCCTGCTTTATCTGCACGGTTCACGCTCCAATCTGACGGATCAGGTCCAACGGCTCGCGCTGCTGCGCGGCTTCGGCTTCTCCGTCTTCGCCATCGACTATCGCGGCTTCGGCCGGAGCGACGGCGATCTGCCCTCGGAGCAAACGGTGTACGAGGATGCGCGCGCGGCCTGGAACTGGCTCGCGGCGAGGCAGCCCGATCCCGCCAAGCGCTTCATCTACGGGCACTCGCTCGGCGGCGCCGTGGCGGTCGACCTCGCCGCGACCCTGAACAGGGACGCAGCCGGCGGACTCATCGTCGAATCGACTTTCACCACGCTGGTCGACATCGCCAAGGAATGGAGCTTTCCGTGGCTGCCGCTCGGCGCGTTGATGACGCAGAAGTTCGATTCGGTCAGCAAGATGAGCAAGGTCGCGATGCCGGTACTCGTCGTGCACGGCGAGGTGGACCGTGAGGTCCCCTCGCGCTTCGCGCAGGCGCTCTATGCCGCGGCGACGGGACCAAAGCGGCTCCTGCTCGTCGAAGGCGGCGGGCACAGCGACAGCATGGGCGCCGGCGCCGAGCAGTACCGTCAGGCGCTCGCCGAACTCTTCGGCCTCGGCCCCGAGAAGCCGCAACACGCCGCCCGCGAGACGAAGGGACACCGTCCGGCGCGGAGCTGACCGCTACCGGAGTTCAGGGCCGTCCGGCGTACGCGTCGTCGAACGCGCGCTCGAGCTTCTTGTTCGTGCCGCGAACCTTGTCGATGACTTTCTGCGCCCAGTCGAAGTAGTCCCGCCGTCGCTGCAGCGACCATTCGGAGGGCGCGTTCAGCGTGAGGTCGCGCAGGTTGGAGATCTTGTCGGCGAGCTTCACCAGCCGCGCGCGGTGCGACAGTTCGCCCGCGTGCTCGATCTGCAGGCGCTTGCGCTCGGCAGGCAGGAGCGTCTTGTCGTCGGTCACCTCGCGGACGATGCCGGCGATCGCCGGGCCGAAGCGCTCGTGCAGCTCCTCGTAGGTCGTCTTCGTATCTTCCAGCGTGTCGTGCAGCACCGCGGCGGCGAGCACCTTCACATCGCGCACGCGCCCCTCGACCGAGAGTACGCGCGCGAGCGCGATCGGATGATTGATGTAGGGAGAGGCCTCGGGATCCTTGCGCCGCTGGGTGCGGTGCTTGTCCGCGGCAAACGCAAGCGCGTCGATCAGGAGGCGTGCTTCCTTGGTTCTCATGGGGTTCCCACTAACGATCTTGGGCCGCTATGGCGCTTTGCAAGGCTTCCGTAACGTCCTACAGCAAAATCGGACAAAGGCTGATTTTCCCCGTCCGTGTCACTCGACACAATGCACGCCATGTAGGGAAGACAAAGCAGCAACTTCAACTACTGACCTGGATTAGAGTTGACTGGCGGCCTCCTCCCTACACTCCAAGCGAAGCGCAAGGATCAATAACAACGACAAAATGCCGCCTTCCTCGGGTCCTCTCCCAAGATGGAGACGGGCACAGGAAGAATCGACGGGCCGGGCAACCGGCCCGTTTCTTTTCTTATCGCTCGACCGCAATTTCTTCCCGGACGCGGATATCGGGAACTTGTCGACCGCACGCATGGCCTGACCGTTATTCATAAGAGGAAAACTCATTGGAGGATCGAGATGAGAATCCTTGTTGCATCGGCGGTTTCGGCGGCGTTGCTCGCAGGTTGTGCGACGTACGAGAGCCCGGGCTATGGGTACAACTCCGGGTATGGCTACGAGAGCCCGTACTACTATGACTACGGCTATTACGGCTACGGGCCAAGCTATTCCTATGACTATGGCCCAGGCTATTACTACGGGCCTGGTTTCTCCGGCAGCTTCTCGTATTACAACTACGACCGCGACCACAACTACCATCATCGTTCGTGGCAGCAGGGCGCGGTGACGCAACCGCGGACGAGCGTGCGCTCGGGGACGTCGCAGACGACGGTGCGTGCGCACCGCGATCATCAGCGTGCGCAAAGCATCGCGCGGAGCGATGAGCGTCATCAGCGCGCCATTGCCCGCTCCGAGCCGCGTCAGCAATCGCGGATGATCCGGCACGAATCCACAAACGTGGCGTCGTCCGGTCGCGTGACGGGCGAACGAGAGCACGGCGGGTAATCCGGGCGAAGCCCCGGAGCGTGCGGATAGTCAGAGCGCGGCAGCGACTTCGGGCTTGCTGTCAGCCGCCCGCCACGCGCGCTCGAAGCGCTTCTGCACGTCGACGATTTCCTTGTCGCGTCCCTGGGCGAGAAGCGCAGCGCTGAGACCATAGAGCGCGCGCCCGCTCTCCGGGTGCCGCGCCAGCTCGACGCGGAAGACTTCTTCTGCGGCTGGGTAGTAACGCTCGCGCAGGAGCGCGGTGCCGAGCAGATCGCGCGAGGGCAGATACCAGCCCGGCGGTTCGTCGTAGGCGAGCGCATTCTCCGCGGCTGCGGCTCGTTGCAGCGAGCTGATCGCAGCCGTGTTGTTGCCCGCCATCAAGGCGAGCCTTCCGTCGAGGTACGGACGTGCGACCGCCATCAGCGAAGCGCCATCGTTGTTTCCGTACTCGATCGTCTTCGAGACGGCGCCCGCGGCCTCGAGAAACTTCGCCCGCTCCGCGCGCGCCTCTTCCAGGCGTCCCTTCCCCGCGAGCGCGATGGTGCGGGCGAAGCGCCACATCGCGTCGGTCATCGGCGCCTCGAACGCAGGCTCGGCGAGCGCGAGGATGTCGTCCCAGCGCTCGAACTCCACGAGCAGCAGCGCCGGAGTGAACAGGAAGCCGTCGACGGAGGGGACTTCCCTGACGCGCGGCGCCTCGACCTCGTAGAGCTTCTTCGCCGCCGCGATGGCATCGCGCGAGTTGCCCGCGAAGGCGTTGCTGATGGCGAGGAAGTGCAGGTTGTGACCGTAGTAGGCGATCATGTAGAACGACTCGCCCTGGATCGCCGCGCGGCGCTCGTCGGCGGCGATCGCCGCGACGTTGGCGCGCGCCGCCGCGAGATAGTCGCCGGTGCGGATATAGACGTGCGCGGGCATGTGCACGAGATGCCCCGCGGAGGGAGCGAGCGTCTCCAGCCGTTTCGCCGAGGCGAGTGCTTTCTCCGGATGCGGCGAAGCCTCGACGGCGTGGATGTAGTAGTGATTCGCACCGGGGTGATCGGGCGATCGCGCCAGCACGCGCTCGAGCACGGCGACGATCTCGGGCGTCCCTTGCGCCGGCGTTCCGTCCGGCGACCAGAATTTCCACGGGTTGAGGTCCATCAGCGATTCGGCGTAGAGCACCGCGGCATCATCGTCCTGCGGATAGCGCTGCGAGAGCTTCTTCATCGCGTCCTTGTACGCAAGCTGCAGCGGCGCGAGGTCAGCTTCGGCATTGGCGCTGTAGCGCCTGGCGAGCGCATCGATGTAGGCGCGCTCTTTCGGCGAGGCCTTGCGCTTCAGCGCAATCGCCTTCTGCAGCGCTTCGTACGCGGCCTTGTGCGCCTTGGGATCCATCGGGCGATTGATGTTGGGGCCGAGCGAGAGCGCGATGCCCCAGTACGCCATGGCGAGATCGGGGTCCAGCTCCGCCGCGCGCTGAAACGATTCGATCGCAGCCTCGTGGTTGAAAGCGAAGACGAGTCGCATCCCCTGATCGAAATATTTCTGCGCCAGCGGTTTTCGCGTCGACACCGTGTGATGCAGCGAGCCAAGACCCGGATCGAGCGCCACGCTGGCTGCGCTCGCGGGTGCAGGCGCGTCGTGCGCCGAGGCTGCGACCGGACAGCCGATCGCGACCAGCAGCGCGAGACGAACGGCGAACATTGACATGGCGAATTCCCCACGATGACGCCTTCAACGAGCGTACCATGAGCGGCATGCCGAAGTGGATGTGGCCACTGGTCGCGGCGCTCTACCCGATGATCGCGCACGCGACTTTCCACACCTGGACGATCGAGACGATCTACTCCAGCGCCGACGGCACGGTGCAGTTCGTGGTGCTGCACGAATCGCAGAGTTTCGCCGCCCAGGACCAATGGGCGGGGAAGACCTTCACCAACACGCACGCCGGCGTGACCAAGACGTTCACCTTCCCGGCCAATCTGCCCAGCTCGCTCACGGCCGGCGCGAGGGTGCTGATCGCCACGCAGGGCTTCGCTGCGCTTGGCCTGGTGACGCCGGACTACGTCGTGCCGAACGGCTTTCTCGCCACCGACGGCGGCACGCTCAATTACGCCTCGGTCGATCAGGTGACCTACCCGGCGCTGCCGACCGATGGCGCCAGCGCGATCACGCGCACCGGGGCGAGCGCGCCGAACGTGGCGACCAATTTCGCCGGGGCGAGCGCGGTGATACCGCCGCTTCCCGATCTCGCGGTCGAGTACCACAACGCCGCTCTCGATCACTACTTCCTTAGCGACCTCCAGCCGGAGCTCGATGCGCTCGACACCGGGCACATCTCCGGCTGGGCGCGCACGACCAAGTCGTTCAAGGTGTTCGCGAGCCAAGCGAACGGCGGTCCGGGCGTCAATCCCGTGTGCCGTTTCTACATTCCGCCGGCGCACGGCAACTCGCACTTCTTCTCGGCCTCGCCGGCCGAGTGCGCCGACGTTCAGCAGAAATCCCTCACCGATCCCAATTTCAGCGGGTACGTGTTCGAGACGCCCAGCGCGTTCTACATCGCGCTGCCCGACACGGCGACGGGCGCCTGCCCGAACGCGACTGTCCCGGTTTATCGCCTGTGGAATCACCGCGTTGACTCGAACCATCGCTACACCACCGATCCCGCGGTCAAGGCGCAGATGATCGCGCTCGGCTACATCGCCGAAGGGTACGGGCCGAATGCGGTGATCATGTGTGCGCCGGCGCCAGGCACCGCGAACGTGAAATTCCTTGCCGGCACCGCTGCGCCCAACGGTACGCTGGTGAGCGACGGCGCGAGCACCGCGACGGCGAACTATCAGGGCTACGCAACTCCGACAGACGTCGTCAACGTGGGCCCGCGCTCGGGCGCCGGCGAGGCGATCACCTTCAGCGCTCACCGGCCCGTCGCGTTGCAGCCTGTCGCTTGGGCGACGAGCGCCGGCGATCAGACCGTGAACGTGCCCTTCGCGGCGGAGCTCGACACTCCCGTCACGATCTGGGTCGTCGCCGGTCCCTATTCGACGACGCAGCAGACCGCGCTCACGCTGTGGCAGACCGCGCAGCAGATCTACTGGGACGAGCGCCTTGGCGTGAAGCTCACGCTCGAAGTGGTCGATGCCACCGCCAATCCGAAGGCGTCGACATGGTCAGCGTTCACCTGCGGGGCTGGCAACGCCAGCGTCGCCGCGATCCAAAGCGACATCGGCATGCGCGCGGGACGCATGAACGTGTATCTCGTCGGGCTGGTCGACGGCTCGACGTCGCGCGGCAACGCCTGTGTCATCGGCGGCGGCTTCGTCGCGATCGCGTCTGGCTCGGGCGCCGAGCTCCTCGCGCACGAGCTCGGGCACGACTTCGGGCTCGAGCACATCGACGACCTTACCGCGAGCTTCGACACGACCAACGTCATGCACTCCGCGAGCAACGTGCGGCAGTACTTCACCGAGGGTCAGACATTCCGCGCGCATCTGCGTCCCAACTCCGCGATCAACTCCGTTTACGGGCTGCGCGGCGGCCTGCCGACGCGAGCGTGCGACCGCGATACGATGCTGCTGGGTTGCCCGTCGATCGCAAAACGCGTCTGGGCGGACGGAACATGGCCGGCCAACTGACTTCCAGGCTGCTGCGTCTTCTCGCTGCGCTAGCGCTGGCCGTTGCGAGCGCGAGCGCATTCGCGCAGCCGCGCTTCGGCCTCTCGGCGGAGGAGTACGCGGTGTTCAACCGCTGGATGCTCGCGAGCTGCATCGGCGGCGACGAACGCGCGCTGGCGGAATCGCTGCGCCGTTATCCCCAGTCGCTTACGAGCGCATTCGGCCAGGCGATCGCGGCGGGTCCGTCGGCGGAAGAGCTTGCGGCCGTCCGCGCCGGCGCCGAAGCGCGATACGAGAGCCGGGCGAAATTCCCGTTGAGCGAATTCCGCATCGCCGGCGTCAGCGAAGAGGATCTGGCACGGTTCAACCGCGTCCCCGGAAGCGAATACGTCGACGATCAGGTCAAGCGCTTCGTCGCCGGCTACCGCTCGAACGCGGTCGCCGGGCTCGGCGTGATCGGGACTCCCGACGCGCGCGCCCAACTCGAACGCATTGCCGGGAATCGCGAGGATCCGCTGGCCGGGGCGGCGCGCGAAGCGCTCAAGGGGACCAGGTAGGTTGCGCAGCGCAACCCACGGTTTACAAAGCGATTTCAGCTGTGATGACGCACTGCACAAAAAATCCTTGACAACGACGACTTTCCCCTCTAGGATGGTGATTGTGCATCGCAACATAATTCAAGGCTGATCCACCAACCTCGACCCAAAGGAGACATCATGATCAAGACTGCAGCGTTTACCGAAATCAACAGGACAGGATACGACACTGCCATCAAGCTCGCGACGCTCTCGCTCGACAAGATCGAGCGGCTCGCGAAGCTCAACCTCAAGACCGCCAAGAGCGCGTTCGCCGAAACCGTGGAGAACGCAGGCTCGATCGCCGGGATGAAGGACGTCAATGCCCTGCTGGCGCTCAACGCCGAATTGACCGAAGCGGGCGTGCAAAACGCGCTCGGTTACACGCGCAGCGTCTACGGCATCGCCTCGGATGCGCAGGCCGAGCTCTCCGCGCTGGCGGAAGAAACCTTCGCTGCATACACGAAAGGCGTGACCGCATTCAGCAACGCCGCAGGTTTCGCCAGGATGGTCCAGCCGTTCGCCAAGGCTGTGTAACTCGAGCAAGTCCGCCTGACCTCGCCCCGCCCCGGCTCACCGGCGCGGGGTTTTGTTTTCCGGCGGGAGGGCAATCGCTCGCGCCGGCGCCTTGAAGTATCCTTGCGCCATCCCGAACTCACGGACATCAAGCCCCCCGTGGGGCTCAGCCGGTGTCTCCATGTCGGAAGCCCTCGCGCTCACCTTCTTCGCCTTGGCAGTCTGGTACGTCTTCGACGCGCTGCGCGCGCGGGAGGCCGCCGTGCGCTTTGCCCGCGAAGCCTGCAAGCAACACGGCTTGCAGCTCCTCGACGATACGGTGCAGGGTGTGCGCCTGCGTCTTGGACGCGACGCCGAAGGATTGGCGCGCTTCCGCCGCACCTTCCTCTTCGAATTTTCGGAAGACGGCTTCACGCGACGATCGGGCAGCCTCGTGATGCTCGGCGGCGTGGTCGAATCGCTGCAGCTCGAGCCCTACCGCCTGTCCTGAAACGCAAGGGGAACCCAAGGTGAGCGCAGCACCGCAACACGCACGCTTCGGCAGCGGCAAAGCCGTGCGCCGGGTAGAGGACGAGGCCCTGCTCAAGGGCGCGGGCCGTTTCACCGACGATGTCTCCGCGCCCGGCCAGGCGAGGGTCAGCTTCCTGCGCTCGCCGCACGCGCACGCGCGGATCGCATCGATCGACACGCAAGCCGCTGCGAGGATGCCGGGCGTGATCGCGATCGTCACGGGAGAAGATCTCGTGCGCGACGGCGTCAAGCCGATCGTCTCGTCGACCGATTTCAAGCGCGGCGACGGCTCGCCTGCGGCATGGCCGCCGCATCATGCGCTCGCGGTCGAGGTAGTGCGCTTCGTCGGCGAAGCCGTCGCCGCCGTGATCGCGGAGACAGCAGGTGAGGCGCGCGACGCGGCGGAGGCAATCGAGGTCCGCTACGAGCCGATGCCTACGGTGGTCGCGATCGACGATGCGCTCGCTCCCGGCGCACCGCTCGTTTGGCCGAAAGCGACGGGCAACGTCGCCGCCGAAGCGCGCTATGGCGATGGCAGGGCCGCCGCGGCCGCGTTCGAGCGCGCGTCGCACGTCGTGTCGCTCGATATCGTCAATCAGCGGCTTGCGCCGTGTCCGATCGAGCCGCGCGCGGTGCTCGCGGAATTCGATCGCGCGAGCAAGCGAACCACGCTGCACCTGAGCTGCCAGACGCCAACCGGCGTTCGCGACGAGCTGGCGGGTGTGCTCGGCGTTCCCGCGGAAAGCCTGCGCGTCCTGGTCGGCGACGTCGGCGGCGGCTTCGGCATGAAGACGAGCCTCTATCCCGAGGACGTCGTGCTCGCCCACGCCACGCGCAAGCTCGGACGGCCGCTCAAGTGGTGCGCCGACCGGCTCGAGGAATTCCTCGCCGCGTCGCATGGACGCGATCTCTCGAGCCGGGCCGAGCTCGCGCTCGACGCGTCAGGGAAGATCCTTGCACTGCGCGTTTTGTCGCGCGCCAACCTCGGCGCCTACGCGACGCCGGCCGGCGTAGCGATTCAACTACTCATCGGACCGTGGGTCGCCACGAGTATCTACGACATCCGCACCATCGACATCCGCATCCAGGGCGTGCTCACGCATACCGCGCCGACCGGGCCGTACCGTGGCGCGGGACGTCCCGAAGCGATTTACATGATCGAGCGCTTGATGGATGCGGCCGCGCGGCAAAGCGGCGTCGATCCGGTCGAGCTTCGCCGGCGCAACATGATCCGCCCGGAGCAGATGCCGTACACCAACGCGATCGGCCGAACCTACGACAGCGGACAATTCGAGCTGGTGACGAACAAGGCCCTCGCGCTCGCCGATTGGCAAGGCTTCGATGCGCGCGCGGCGGCATCGAAGGCGCGCGGGCGCCTGAGAGGGCGCGGCATGGCGAGTTTCATCGAATGGACCGGCGTGGACCTCTTTGAAGAGCGGGTGCTGGTGACCGTGAAGGCGGGCGCGGACGGCGCGGGCGATGAAATCGAGATCGCGTCGGCCACGCAGGCAATGGGCCAGAGCCTCGCCACCACGTTCTCGCAGCTCGCGGTCGACGTGTTCGGCGTGCCGATCGAGAAGATCACGATCCTCCTCGGGGATACCGATCGCATTCAGGGCTTCGGCAGCGCCGGCTCGCGCTCGCTCTTCGTCGGCGGGTCCGCCGTGCGCGTCGCCGCCGAGCGTACGGTCGACAAGGGACGAGAGCTTGCGGCCGCCGAGATGGAAGCTGCGGTCGCCGACATCGAATACGGCGACGGCGTGTTCGCAATCGCCGGCACCGATCGGCGCATCGGTCTCTTCGATCTCGCGCGCCGGCAGGCGTCGCGGCGCATCGTGATCGACTCGAAGAGCGCAGTGGCAGGACCGAGCTGGCCCAACGGTTGTCACATCTGCGAAGTCGAAATCGATGGGGAGACGGGCGCCGTTACGATCGACCGCTACTGGTCCGTCAACGACGTGGGCCGCGTCGTCAACCCGATGATCGTCATCGGCCAGCTCGAAGGCGGCGCGGCGCAGGGGATCGGGCAGGCGCTCTGCGAGCACTTCGTCTACGATCGCGAATCGGGACAGGCGGTGAGCGCGAGCTTCATGGACTATGCGCTGCCACACGCCGGGATGATGCGGCACTTCGCAATGACGATGGACGAGTCCACGCCGTGCCTCGCCAATGCGATGGGCGTCAAGGGCGTGGGCGAGCTGGGCACGATCGGTGCGACGCCGGCGGTGGTCAACGCGGTGATGGATGGACTCGCGCGTGCCGGGGCGAAGACCGACGGCCTGCAGATGCCGCTCACGTCGGAGAAGATCTGGCGCGCGCTTGCGTAAGCCGGGCGGTCGCCGAGACCCGAGCGCTGATCGCCGCACCGACAAACACACCGCACGCATGTTTCTTCGCTGGGTCACTGCCGCGTATCTCGTCTATCTCGCGGTGCCGATCGTGCTGCTCGCCGTGGGATCGATGGGTGAGCTGTGGCTCAACACCCTGCTGCCCACCGGAGTCACGACACAGTGGTATCGCGACGTCGCGGCCGATCCGAGCTTCCGCCGCGCATTCGCCTCGAGCCTTGCCGTGGTCGCGATCACCTGCGCGGCGTGCGCGGTGATCGGGTTGCCGCTCGCGTACGCGGTGTTCCGAGCCGAGAACCGGCGTGTGCGCGCTTTCGCTCGCGTGCTCTATCAATTGCCCATCGCGCTGCCGCCGCTCGTGCTCGCGTTCGGCTTCATCCTCGTGTTCTCGTCGGACACGCTGCCGTGGCTCGGCAGCATCTGGCTGCTGGCCGCGGGCCACGTCGTGCTCGCTCTGCCGTATTTCCTCCAGACCGTCGTGGCCGACATGCAGCGGCTTGGACTGCGCACGCTTGAAGATGCCGCCGAATCGCTCGGCAGCCGCGGGCCTCAACGATTCGCGCACGTCGTGCTGCCGGCCCTGCGTCAATCGATCCTCGCGGGGCTCATCATCGTCGCAGCGCTCTCGATCGGCGAATTCCAGTTTTCGAATCTCGTCGCGGGGTTTCTGAACCGGACGTACCCGGTCGTGTTACTGCAGGCCTTCTACGGCGCGACAGGATTCGCCTGCGCGGCAACGGTGATCCTGCTCGCTCTGGCGCTGGCAGCGGCCGTGGCGGGTAGCCTGACCGCAGGCGGCGCGGCGCGCTTCAGGACGGCGGTGGCATGAGTACAATTTCGGCCGTCGCGCTCGAAGGGGTGACCTATTGCTATCCCGCGACGCAGGCCGGCGTGATCGACGTGACGCTCGACATCCAGCCGGGCGAGCTGGTGGTGTGCCTCGGCCCGAGCGGCTGCGGCAAGACCACGCTGCTGAAGCTAATCGCCGGATTCGTCAAACCCGACGCCGGCACGATTCGCTTGAACGGCGCCGACGTCGGCGCGTTGCCCACGCGCGAGCGCGAGTGCGGCATCGTGTTCCAGGCCTACGCGCTCTTCCCGCACATGCGGGTGTGGGAAAACGTCGCCTATCCGCTGCGCGTGCGGGAGATCCGCCTCGACGAGCGCCGCAAGCGCGCCGGAGCGATGCTCGAGCTCGTTGGGCTCTCCGGCCTCGCCGACCGCCTGCCGGCGCAGCTCTCCGGCGGCCAGCAGCAGCGCGTGGCGCTCGCACGCGCTCTCGTGTTCGGTCCGCGGGCGCTGCTCCTCGACGAGCCGCTTTCCGCGCTCGACGCCGCGACGCGCGTGGCTATGCGCGACGAGGTCCGCCGCATCCAGCGCAGCCAGAACATCGCGACACTCCTCATCACGCACGATCAAGACGAAGCGCTCTCGCTCGCCGATCGCATCGTGCTCCTGCGCGACGGACGCCTCGTGCAGAGCGGAACGCCGCAGCAACTCTACGACGCACCGGCGGATGCCTTCGTCGCCGGCTTCATCGGCCGCGCCAATCTGCTCGACGCCAAGGCGATCGACCCCGAGACGGTCGAAACGCCGGTCGGCCGGCTCGTGACGCCGGCACACGGCCGCACCGCCGGGAGCGCATTGAAGCTCCTGGTGCGGCCGGAGCGGCTCGAGGTGGCGGACGTCGCCGCCGGCGAGAACGTGTTTCCGGTCCGCGTGCTGCGCGACCGCTTTTTCGGCGCCACCCGCCAGGTCGAGGTCGCCGCGGGCGAGGGCCGTCTCGAAATCGAAACGGCAATGCGCGATGATGTCGCTCACGTGCACATCCCGCGCGAGGCGATCCAGTTCCTGAACGTCCGTTGAAGAGGGGGAATCATGAAGAAGACATTGCATCGATTCGCTTGCTCCGTTGCGGCGCTGACGATCTCGCTCTGCAGCGCACCCGCAATCGCGCAGACGGTGCTCGACTCGCCCGAGCTGTACCAGGGCGAGAAGGCGCTCTACGAAGCTGCGAAGAAGGAAGGCATGGTGGTGAGCTTCGACACGGGACCGACCTGGGCCAACTGGGCCGCCGAGTTCGCCGCCTTCAAGAAACGCTATCCCGAGGTCGAGATCGTCTACAACGACATCGGCTCGGGCGCGACGGTCGTTGCGCTCGACAAGGCGCGCAACCGCCCGCAGGCGGACACCGCGTATTACTTCGCCGCCTCCGGCGTCGACGCCGCGGCGAAGAACGTCGTCGCGCCGTTCAAGCCGGTGAACTTCGACAAGTTGCCGCAGGTGTTCCGCGATCCCGAGGGCAAGTGGTTCACGATCCACACGCTCACGGTCGCCTTCATCGTCAACACCAAGCTCGTGAAGAACGTGCCGCAATCGTGGGCGGATCTGCTCAAGCCGGAGTACAAGAACACGATCGTCTATCTCGATCCGCGCTCGACCGGCGTCGGACAGGTGCTGGCTTTCGCCGCGAACTACGGCATGGGCGGGGACATGAACAACCTGAAGCCCGGAATGGACTATTTCGCGAAGCTGCACCAGTCGGGGAACGTCCTGCGCGTGCTCGGCACGACGCCGTACGCGCAATTCGTGAAGGGCGAGATCCCGATCTGGATCTCCTACGAGAACGACGGACTCAAGGCAAAGTACACCGACGGGCTCGGCGACGCGGTCGCAGTGGTGATCCCGAAGGAAGCCTCGGCCGCCGCTCCCTACGCCATCAGCCTGGTCGAGAAGGGACCGAATCCCAACGCGGGCAAGCTCTGGCTCAACTTCATCATGACCGACACGGGGCAGGGCATCTTCGCGCAGGGTTTCGTGCGCCCATCGGTGCAGGGCGTGAAGCTTCCCGACAACGTCGCCGACAAGCTGCCGCTTGCGCCCCAGGTGCGTCCGCTCGACGTCAAGGAGGCGGCGGCGAAGAAGGCGGAGGTCGACAAGGGTTGGACTGCGGCGTCGGGCACGAAGTGACGTAGCGCCGAATCCAGTCGGGCCATGGCATTGCGCGCACGCACCGCCGCCGCGCTGTCCCTTCCGGGGGCGCTGCTCTTCGCGCTCTTCTTCGCGCTGCCGGTGCTCGCCGTAGCCGTCGATGCGCTCTCCGAAGGCGGCGCGGCGTTCGCGCGCGTCTTCGCCGCCGCAGGGTTCTGGACTGCGCTCAGTGGCACGACGGTTCTGACCCTGGTCGCGGCGACGCTCTCGACGGCCCTCGGCGTCGCGGTCGCGCTGCATCTCGCCCGCATGTCGCCGCGGCGGCGCACGGCGCTCTCGTTCGTGATCGCGCTGCCGCTCACCTTTTCCGGATTGATCGTCGCCTACGGCTTCATCCTCGGCTACGGCCGCGCCGGCTTCGTGACGCAGCTGCTCGCCTACGCCGGCTACGACGCGGCGACGATCGGTGGGGCACTCTTCACGTCGACGGGACTCGCGTTCGCGTCGTCTTACTACCTGATTCCGCGCGTGGTGATCGGCATGCTGCCGGTTCTGGTGAATTTCGATCGCGCGCAGCTCGCCGCCGCGGAATCGCTCGGTGCGACGCCGGCGCAGGCGTTTCGCCAGGTGCTCTTGCCGCAGGTGGCCGCGCCCGTGGTCGCGTCGTTCTGCCTCGTCGCGGCGGTCGTCTTCGGCGCATACGGCACTGCGCTCGCGCTGGTCGGAACGCAACTGCCAATCCTGCCGCTGCGCCTCTACAGCCTGATCTCCGAAACCGGATCCGATTTCCCGGCGGCGGCGGCGCTGGCGCTTCTGATCACCGCGGCGTGCTCGGCGATCATCACCACGGGCGAGTGGGTGGGAGCGAAGCATGAGCGATACCTTTAGACTCGACCGCTCGCGCGGCGCGCTGTTCGACGGCGCGGGACGATGCTTCGATCCGGCTAAACGGCGCTGGCTTGCACCCACGACGATCGTGTCGGACAAGGTCGAAACGCTCGACACCATCGGCGCGGTGACGTGGCTGCAACGCGAGAGCGGCGCATGGCTGCGAGTCCCGATCGGCGTCATCGGTCCGGGCGAAGCGACGCCCGAGCAACTCACCGCCGCACTGAAGGTGGGCGAGTTGCTTGGGGACTGCCGCCTCACGGTGATCTGCGGCGGGCGTCAGGGCGTCATGCAGGCCGTATGCGAAGGCGTTTCGCGCGTCGGCGGGCTATCGATCGGACTCTTGCCCGAGACGGATGCGGCGCACGCCAATCCGTTCGTCGGCGTGGCGATCGCCACCGGCATCGGCGAAGCGCGCAACGCGCTGATCGCGCGCGCTTCGTTCTGCCTGATCGCCATCGGCGACAGCCTCGGCACGCTTTCCGAAGTCGCGCTCGGCCTCCAGTTCGGCAAGCTCGTCATCGGTCTCGAAGGCGCCGCGGATGTGGAAGGTGTGCAACACGTCTCCACCGCCAAGGAGGCGGTGGAGATGGCGGCGAAAGCGATTCTGGCCTAGCGAAAGCGAAAAGCCGAGGCGGCAGCCCGCGAAGGCTCGCCTCGGCCCTGATTCCAGCGGCGACTAGCAACCCGCGTAAAACACGCGCCCGTATTGATCGACAAATGGGCCCGAGCAACCGCGAACGGCGCGCATGTCGTAGTCGTACGCCGTGTTGCTGCGGCGCTGCGAGTTCGCGAACTGCGCCTGGTTGTACGCCTGGCCCGCCTGGTTGGCGGCGTTGATGCTCCGGCGCAGCGATTCGTTGGTGACACCCGTCGGCAGCGACGGCCCGGTGTAGCCGGCGACGCGCAGTTGTTGCATGTAGCGGTAGTACTGCATCGCGGCTGCGCGAGCGGCGGCGTCTCCCTGAGCCTGGTATTGCATCTGCGCGCGAATGCCCCACGACATGTCCATGGGCGGCGATTGCGCCTGCGAGAAGGACGGAATGAAAGCGGAAAGGCCGAGGGCCAGCGCGATGGTGCGGGCGATCTTTAAGGTCGGGTTCGTCATGGCAAATCTCCTTGGGTCGGTTGGTTGACTCGGTGCGGTTCTTCTCACACCTTGGTGCGAACTGTAGAAACCGACCGTTAGGCAAACGCTAGAAAACCGAAAAGAAATTTGCTGCCGGTGTGGCGGGCTTGTTACAGGCCATGATAAACAGCCACTTGCGTTACAGAAGGGCGTCGCGCAGGCGACCTCAGGCAGGTGCGAGCTTAGGCCCTAGGTTTGGTGGTCCCGCCCGCTCAGCGCCAGCTCCACCGCCTCGGCGAGCGACAGCGCCGCGCCCTCGGCCCACAGCATCTTGGCGGGTTGCGCGCCGAGCTTCCTGGCCGTGGCCTTGCGCTGCTCTTCGATGACACGGACGTCGTGCGCGGAGAGCGGGCCGATGCTCTGCTCCCAGAAACGCACTGCGAACGAAGTCAATCGCTCCGCGGTGGCGAGTTCGCCGAGCATCATCAGCGGCTGCGGCAGATTCCACAGGGCCGCGGCGAGGTGCAGGTGCGCGTGGCGTTCCCAGGCGAGCTGCACGCAGCGGCGGCCCGCCGCGAGCGCTTCGGTCCAGTGCTTCTGCGCGGATTCGATGAAGCCCGTCATGTTGGCCAGGTTGATCAGGTCGGCGACCGAATCAAGTCCGGCGAAGTATCGCTCGCATTCCGCGAGGACCTGACGCGCCTGCTTGTAACGCTTGAGCCCGGCGAGCGCGCCGGCGCGCGAGAGCAGCACACGATGCGCCCAGCGCGGCTGCCCGATCTTCCGATAGAGCGCTTCGGCCTTCTCGAGCAAACCATTCGCTGTCTTGAAATCCGCATCGTCCTCGCCGTGCTTGAGGGCGACCTTGCCCTTGACGAAGAGGGCGTCGGCTTCCACCTCCGCGGCTCCTGCTTTCGCTGCGAGCGCGAGCGCTTCGTCGAGACTGCGCGTGACCGTCTTGTCGCGCTGGTCGCGCTCCCAGCTCACGCGCCCGAGCGAGACGAGCGCCGCCGCACGCCGTCCCGCGTCGTCGCCAGCTTCCTTCAAGGCGCGCTCTGCGTAGCCGCGCGCTCGTTCGATATCGCCAGCGCTCAACGCGAGCTGCGCCAGCAGGTTCAAGCCTGCGTGCAGGCCGGGCTCCGCCTGGGTACAGGCGTCCGCAGCTTGCCCGAGCAGACGCAGCTCGTCCGGGAGCGTGCCGTGCGCTTCCCAATGCGTGCGCAGCGCGACGCCGAGGTCGAGCGCGCACGCGGGCTCGCCATCTTCCACGGCGGTGACGAGCGCCTGTTTGAGATTCGGCATCTCGCGCGCGGCGATCGAGCGGTCGGCGGCGGCCGCCTCGCGAGCTATCTGCAGGAAGTACGCGCGATGGCGCACGCGCAGCTCGCGTACGCCGGCGCCGAGGCGCTCCTGCGCGAACTCGCGCAAGGTGTCGAGCATCGAGAAACGCGTGGTGCCGGCTTCGCTCGTCTCGGCGCGGAGCAAGGAAGCGGCGACGAGCGCCTCAAGCGCCCCGCGCGAGTCCTTCGTCTTGCATACCGCTTCGACGGCGCCGGCGCCGAAGCCGCCGCGGAACACCGACAAGGCAGCGAAGAACGCCTGCTCGGACTCGGAGAGCAGGTTCCAGCTCCACTCGATCGTCGCCTGCAGTGAAGCGTGCCGCCCATAGCGGGCCCCCCGCTGTCCCTGCCGCGTGAGCACGTCGAAGCGCGCGGCCAGCGCATCGCGCATCTCGCTCGGCGAGTAGCTGCGGATGCGGGAGGCGGCGATCTCGATCGCGAGCGGCAATCCTTCGAGCGCGCGGGTGATCTCGATCAGCGCCTCGCGGTTGTCGTCGGTGAGCGCGAAGTCGGCGCGCGCGCCGCGGGCGCGATCGATGAAAAGCGCGAGACTCGGTGTCGCCACCGCTTCGGCCGCACGCATGGAGGGCTGCGGCACCGGCAGCGGATCGACCACGAGCACATGCTCGCCGGGAACGTCGAGAACCCGGCGTGAAGTCACGAGACAACGAAGGCGTGGCAGCCGCTCGAGGAGATCCAGCACGACGCGCCCGCCGTCGTCGACGAGCTGCTCGAAATTGTCGAGCGCGAGCAGCACGTCGCGTTCGCTCAGGAAAGCGCACAGCTGCGCGAGCGCGTCCTCCTGCGTCGCCTCCATGCGCAGCGCGCTGCGGATGGAGTCGGCGATCAAGTCGGCAGCGCTGCATTCGCTCAAGGGAACGAACGCGACCGGGTCGAAGCCCTCGGCTGCGCGCGCCGATTCAACGGCCAGCCGCGTCTTGCCGAATCCGCCCAATCCGGCGAGCGTCACCAGCCGGTACTCGGCGAGAGCATCGAGCACGTGGCGCATGTCGGTCTCACGGTCGAAGAAGACGCTGACGTAGGAAGGCAGACTGCGCGACCCGCCCACCCGCTGCGCGGGGTGCTCGCGCGCCTCTTCGCCGCGCTCGGCACGGGGCTCGTTCGATTGCGCCCTCGCGGCCCCGCCGGGTTCGCCCAACCGTTGCTGGCTGCGGGCCACCGCGCGCTCGTACAGCGCGCTCAAGCGGATGCGCTCGTCCTCGACCCACTCGTCGAGGAACCCCGGCAGGAGATCGCCGCGATAGCAGTCGAGCGCCTGCGCAGTCGCGCCCTGACGAAGGAGTTGCTCGAATTCGCGTACGTCGCTCGCCACCGCGTCCGCGTTCAGCCCGACGGTTTGCCGATCGGCGATGAGCACCGAATCGGGCGGCACGTCGGGAGGTTCCAGCAGCCGGCGCAGCGTCGAGAGCACCTGGCGCAGGCGATTGCGGCCGACGTCGAGCTCGACGCCGGGCCAGAGCAGCTCGATCAACTCCTCGCGCGAATGACGCCGCTGCGGCTGCAGCGCGAGGAGCGCGAGCAGCATCGCAATGGGACGGCTCGGAAACTGCGCGATGGCGGCGCTGCCGCGCGTCGCGCGCAAGCCGCCGAGGAGCTGGATGTGCCAGAGCGGCATGGGTCGCGGCGATCGTAAACAATGAGGCTGTCGTGCTCCGTGAGCACGCCCGACCTCGGCTATTGGAACGACAGCGGCGGCGGATACGCAGTGGTCAGATTGACGCTTGCTTCGACGGCGACGAGGCCATTCTGTTGAACGCTCACGGGCGAGCAGCCGCTGCCGTATAGAATCGAGCGGACCGCGACCGTCGTCGTCGCGCCGATCGCCCCGACGAAGAGCACGATGCCGTCCGGAGTCTGCACCTGCGCCGTCGCGCGCAGGGCGGCGTTGCCCGGACTGAACACGTGCGCGCCGGTGCTGCAGTCGGACGACGTGAACAGGACGCTGCCGCCGGATTGCCAGGTCGCCGTCCCCGATGCCGCGCGTCCGTCTGCGCCATAGATGGGGCGTATGGAGGCAGGGGCAGCGATGCCGTCGACGCTCACGAGCATCTGCGTGTCGTTGAGCGGCCGCGCCGCAACCTTGCCCGTCGCATCCACGAGCACGACCGGCCCGGCCGGCGCAGATTGCCAAGCCATGGCGGGCGGCGCGGACGCCGTCGCACCGGCAACGATGAAAAGTGCGGCGGCCACTTGCTTCATCATATGACGTGATTATGAACGCGATTGGCCTCAGTCGCGAGGCGGGGCGGTCAACCCTCGGCGTGGGGTGCCGCTCTGCCGGGATAGTCGGTGTGATCGTCCGGGACTTGGTATTGACGCCGGCTTGAATCACAATGCATCGATCCACCTGTCCCTGGCAAGCAAAATGACCTTCGATCCAGCCTCGCTCCGCGATTTGCGCGGCGCTGGCGACGTCTCCTTTCATCTCCGCAAGATCGGTCATGTCGTGCTGCGCGCGCGGGACTTGCGAAAGTCCGTGGAGTTCTACGTCAAGGTACTGGGCTTCGCCATTTCGGATGTCTACGCGGAGGACATGGTGCCGGGCGGCATGGTGTTCATGCGTTACAACCCGGACCATCACGGCGTGGCGCTCGTCGGCGGAATGCCGGGAGCTTCCGAGAAGCGGGAGTTGCATCATTTCGCGTTCGAAGTCGATACGCTGGACGAAGTATTTCTCGCGCGCAAACGCCTGCGCGAGCACGGCGTGAAGATCGTGTTCGAAGGCCGCCGCCGCGCCGGCGTCCAGATCGCGGTGGAATTCCTCGATCCCGACGGGCATCACCTCGAGATCTACTGGGGACTGGACCGCGTCGGCGTGGACGGGCACGTTCGTCCTGGCGCCGAGTGGCGCGAGGCGCACACGCTCGAGGAAGCGCTCACGAATCCGCCGCCGGGACAGAGCGTGAGTCTCAAGGATCCTTCCCTCATCGAGCGGAGATAAGCGTGAATGGCATCGTGGTGCGGAACATCCGCCGGAGCGAGCCGGCGGCGATCGACGCGCTCGGACGGCTCGGGGTGGCGACCGTGCACGAAGCGCAGGGCCGCACCGGGCTCATGCAGCCCTACATGCGGCCGGTGTGGCGCGGCGTGCGAATTGCGGGCAGCGCGGTGACGGCGCTGTGTCATCCGGGCGACAACTGGATGATCCACGTCGCCGTCGAGGTGCTCCAGCCCGGCGACGTGCTGGTCGTCGCCTGTTCGAGCGAATGCACCGACGGCGCGTTCGGCGAACTGCTCGCGACCTCGCTGCTGGCGCACGGCGCGCGAGGCGCCGTGCTCGACATGGGCTGCCGCGACGCCCAGGAGATCACCGAGATGCGCTTTCCGCTTTGGTCGCGCGCGATCTCGGCGAAAGGCACCGTGAAGGCGAGCATCGGCTCGGTCAACGTGCCGGTCGTATGTGCGGGGGTGGTCGTGCATCCCGGCGACGTCGTGGTCGCCGACGACGACGGTGTCGCGATCGTGCCGCGCGCCGACGCGGATAAGGTCGTGAAGGCCGGCGAGGAGCGCGAGCGCAAGGAGGCCACCTCGCGCGCGCGGCTCGCGAAAGGCGAGCTGGGGCTCGACGTCTACGGCATGCGCGCCGCGCTCGCGGACAAGGGCCTGAAGTACCTCGACGGTCCGCTTGACTAGGTGAAACTCCGCACGCTCCTCGGCGATCAGCCCGTCGTCCGCGCATTGAAGCGCGGCGACCTGCGCTCGCCTGGGCTCGATTTCGACTTCGCCGACGTGAAAGTCCCGAACACCGCGTTCAAGCGCGTGGTGAGAGACCTCGAGTTCGATCTGGCGGAGCTTGCGATCGTCACCTTCCTCCTCGCGCGGGCGCACGGCAAGCCGCTTTCGCTGCTGCCCGCCGTGGTGAGCGCGCGCTTCCAGCATCCCTTTCTCGTCTGCAACGCGGAGCGCCGCAAGCTTGCGCCGGCGGGACTTGCGGGACGCCGCGTCGGCTTGCGCTCCTACTCGGTCACGACTGCGGTGTGGATCCAGTCGGTGCTGGCTGATGATTTCGGCGTTCCGCTCGAGCGCGTGAAGTGGGTCGCATTCGAGGAGCCGCACGTTGCGGAGTATCGCGAGCCGCCGAGCGTCGCGCGCGCCCCAGCGGGCAAGGACATGGTCTCGATGCTGCTCGAAGGCTCGCTCGACGCCGCGATCGTCGGCGAGCGACCGAGCGACCCGCGCCTCGTCCCGGTGATTCCCGATCCGGAAGCTGCGGCCAAGGCCTGGCACGAGCGCACCGGCGCGATCCAGGTCAATCACATGCTCGTGGTCAAGGATGCGCTCGTGAACGAGCGTCCCGGCGCGGCGGATGCGCTCATGCATCTCTTCTCCGAGAGCAAGCGAGCGGCGGGCCTGCCGCCGCCGAACGCGCTCGACATGAACCCGGTGGGCGTCGAAGCGAACCGCCGCAACCTCGAGGTGGCGATCGACTGCGTGCACCGGTTGGGCATGATCCCGAGGCGCTTTGGCGTGGAGGAGCTTCTCGCATGATCATCGACTGTCACGGCCACTACACGACGGCGCCCGCCGAGATGGAAGCGTGGCGCAAGCTCCAGGTGCAGGCGATCGGCCATCCCGGGCAGGCGCCGTCGAAGGCTTCGCTTCGCATCTCCGACGACCAGATCCGCGAAAGCCTCGAAGGCGCGCAACTCAAGCTGCAGAAGAGCCGCGGCACCGACCTCACGCTCTTATCGCCGCGCGCGAGCGCGATGGCGCATCACGTCGGCGACGCCGAGACGAGCCGCGTGTGGACCGAGCTGTGCAACGAGCTGGTGCATCGCTGCTGCGCGCTCTATCCGGACAACTTCGTCGGCGTCTGCCAGCTCCCGCAGTCGCCGGGCGTGCCGCCGCAGACCTGCGTCGCCGAGCTGGAGCGCTGCGTGAAGGAGCTCGGCTTCGTCGGCTGCAATCTCAATCCCGATCCGTCCGGCGGGTACTGGAAGGATCCACCGCTCGGCGACAAGTGGTGGTATCCGCTCTACGAGAAGCTCGTGGAGCTCGACGTTCCAGCCATGGTGCACGTGAGCACGTCGTGCAACCCGGCGTTCCACACGACGGGCGCGCATTACCTCAACGCGGATACGACGGCGTTCATGCAGTGCCTGACCTCGAAGCTGTTCGGGGACTTCCCGACGCTCAAGTTCGTGATCCCCCATGGAGGTGGCGCGGTGCCCTATCACTGGGGCCGCTTTCGCGGCCTGGCGCAGGACCTAAAGCTTCCGCCGTTGAAGGAGCTGCTGCTGGACAACGTCTTCTTCGACACCTGCGTGTATCACCGTCCGGGGATCGAGCTGCTGCTCAAGGTCGTCCCGGTCGACAACGTCCTGTTCGCCTCCGAGATGGTCGGCGCGGTGCGCGGCATCGATCCGGAAACGGGTCACCATTACGACGACACCCGGCGCTACGTGGACGCGATCGAGCTGAGCGATTCGGACCGGCAGAAGGTCTTCGAAGGCAACGCGCGGAAGGTGTACGCGCGCTTGCGGCGTTGAAGTTACAATTCGGCTCCCGCCCGAGCGATAAGCCTCATGTCCGCTACCGTCGCGCCGACCGTCGCCACCGCGCATTGCAGCGAACGCCTCGCCGCGATGCCGCGCGAAGCGCTGCAGACGCTGCGCCGCGGTGTCGAGAAGGAAAGCCTGCGCGTGCGACCGGACGGCATGCTGGCCACGACGCCTCACCCGGCGGCGCTCGGCTCCGCGCTCAAGCATCCGCACATCACTACCGACTTCAGCGAATCGCAGCCGGAGCTGATCACCGGCGTGCACGCCGACGCGGAGAGCTGCATCAGAGAGCTGACTGAGATCCACCAGGTCGTCTACCGCGCAATCGGCAACGAGTTGTTGTGGGCCTCGAGCATGCCGTGCCGCCTGCCGCCGGAGGAGGAGATTCCGCTGGGTCGCTACGGCACCTCCAACATCGGCCGCATGAAGACGGTGTACCGCACGGGGCTGTCGCATCGCTACGGCCGGCGCATGCAGACGATCTCCGGCATCCATTACAACTTCTCGCTGCCCGACGCCCGCTCGAATGAGGACTACTTCGCGCTCATTCGCAATTTCCGGCGCCACGGCTGGCTGCTCTTGTATCTGTTCGGCGCGTCGCCCGCGGTGTGCTCGACCTTCGTCGCCGGCCGCGACCATCGCCTGGAGCGTTTGAGCGACGACACCTTCTACCTGCCGTACGCGACGTCGCTGCGCATGGGGCGGCTCGGCTATCAGAGCGACGCGCAGTCCTCGCTCGCGGTGAGCTACAACGATCTCGAGAGCTACGCGGCGTCGCTCGAAGAGGCGCTGACGAAGCCGTATGCGCCATACGAAGCGATCGGTGTGAGGAACGGCGACGACTATCGCCAGCTCGGCACGACCCTGCTGCAGATGGAAAACGAGTTCTACGGGACGATAAGGCCCAAGCGCGTGATCGGGCCCGGCGAGCGTCCGCTTCACGCGCTGCGCGACCGCGGCGTCGAGTACGTCGAGGTGCGCCTGATGGACCTCGATCCGTTCGTGCCGGTCGGCATCACGGCCGGCACGATGCACTTTCTCGACGTCTTCCTGCTCCATTGCCTCCTGTGCGACAGCGCGCCGGACAACCCGGAAGAGCTTGCCGAGGTCACCGAGAACAAGCTTCGCGTCGCCTCCCGCGGACGCGAGCCGCGCCTCACGCTCGTGCGCGAGGGCGAAGAGGTTCCGCTCGCCGAATGGGCGGGCGAGGTTCTCGCCGACTGCGGTCCGATCGCCGCGGCGCTCGATCGCGCCAAGGGCGGCCATTCGCACCGCGACGCGCTTGCGGCCGCGGTCGCCGCGCTCGCCGATTTGGATTCGACGCCTTCGGCGCGCGTGCTGCAGGCGATGGCCCGCGACTACGGGAATTCGTTCGTCAAGTTCGGTCTCGCACGCTCGCGCGCGCACCGCGAGGAGATCATGAGGCTGCCGCTCGCGCCCGAAGTCGCCGAACGCTTCGCGCGGCTCGCCGGGGAATCAATCGAGGCGCAAAAGAAGACCGAAGCCGAGGACAAGCTTCCGTTCGAAGCCTTCCGCCAGCTCTACCTCGCGCCGATCCGGCTCGCCGAGTAGCGAAGATGGACGACCCTTTCGAACTGGCTGACGAAGAGATCGCGGACTCGATCTCCGGCAACATCAGCTACTTCGGCGATCCACGCCAGCGCAACCTCATCGGGCTGGAGTTCGTGATCGGCGCGGCGACGACGGTCGGACTCCTTTTCCTGCACAGCTTTCTCAAGGAAGCAGGCAAGCAGGCCGAGCGTCTCGGAAAGCTGGGGGCCAAGCGGCTCGGCGACATCGTGGCGGAGTGGTTGAAGACGCCGAAGCCGGAGCGCGGTCGCGAAACGAAGCGGGTTCGAGGCAAGGCGAAGGAGCTTGCCGCCCGTCTTCCCGCGAAAGACGTCGACGCGCGCATTGCCGAGGCACGAGCGGACCTCGTCAAACGGCTGACCGAAGCCGGAATGCCCGAAGATTCTGCTCGCACCATCGCGGCCAAGACGGCCACGTCGATGACCAAGGCGCTGAAAGCCCCTTCGAAAAAGACTTGACCGGCGTTCCCGACATCCCGGCCTCGCTCAAGGCGGTGCAAATTGCCCGGGACATGATGGGGTTCGATCCGCTGTGGGCGGAAGCAATGGTCGTCTCGCAAACGGCGTTCCTCGCCGCGATCGGCGATCGGGCCGATCGCTTCGGCATCTGGATTCCGCTCTCCATAGCAGGACGGCCCGGGTTCATTCGCGTCGAGGACGACGGCTTGTCGGGAGAGTACCGCTCGCGGCTGGATCCGGACGAGAAGCGCCTCGACATCGCGCCGATCGAGATCAAACCCGCGGGGCCGGTGACGCTGCAGGAAATGCTGCGCAAGGCGCTTTCGGATTGGAGCGTCGAGCCGCAGCAGGCGGAGCTTCGTGCGGCAATGACGCGATTGGCAAATTCCGCCTTCGTCCCCATGAAGGTCGACTTGCGCGGCGTGCTCTCGTCGCTTGCCGAAAATCCTGACGCGGGAGTGGAGGGGTGGACACAACGCAATCAGCAGCTCGCCGCCGACTCGAGCCGGGGCTTCGCGCAGTTCGAGCTTTGCGGCCGCGAGCTGGCGCTCGCGATGGCGTTTACGACGCTCGTCAACACCGTCGCCGGGGAGTGGCGTGCTCGCTCGGGCGAGGCTTGGAACGCCGAGGCAGCGGCAATTCTTCTGCGCAGCATGGCATGGGGGCCGAATCCATCGTCCGAAGAGTCGCTGGCGCGGCTTCTCGACTCGCTCGGGGAGGCGCGACGCTCGCCGATGATCCTCGCCTGCGTCGAAGCCTTCGCGGCACATGCCGATCGCGAGTTCGAGGAGGCGAAGTCGGTCGGCGTCGGCGCGGACGTCTCCCCCGAGGAAGCCGCTCAGCGCGTGTGCGGTGATTTCGGCTATGCGATGGCGCTGTGGAGCGACCTCCATCACGCGCTGCGCGGGTTGTTGCCCGTGACCTACGCCGGCCAGGTCCTGGCGCGATTCCTGGTCGACAAGGTCGCGCTGCCGCCTCGGCAGGAAGAAGAGATGCTCGCCGCGTACAAGCATCTCGACGAGCTGACCGTGATCATCATGAACTCGCTCGGGCACGCAGTGCGGATGCACGATCCCCGGATGCGCACGGCGATGATGATCCAGATCAGGCAAGCGCGCGACAAAGGAGGGGAGCGCGCCGCCCGAGCGGTCGTGCGGAGCGTGATCGAGCAGCAGGCGTTCTACCCCCGCGCGTGGATGCGCTGGCTGAACGAGGCATCTGTCTCCGCGGACCCTTAACGTGTAGGATACGTCGCTCGGCGCACCGCGCGATCACCGTCAAGAGTGGGGCCGGCACGCCACGATCGTCCTACCTAGGAGGGGTCCACCGATGAGAACCGGAATCTTCGGCCGCGGGGCGCTTTCCGCCCTGTTCGCCGCCGCAGCGATCGCCTTAGCCGGCGTTGCAGTCGCGCAGACGCGCACGTTCAGCTTTGCCTACGACCAGCCCACGACGACCGCCTACGGCATCGCCGCCAACATCTTCGACGCGAAGCTGAAGGAGCTCTCGGGGGGCACGATGAGCATCAACCAGTTTCCCGGAGCACAGCTCGGCCAGGAGCCGCAGATGCTGCAGAAGATGCGCGCCGGCGACATCGACTTCGTCATCACGTCGACGGCGAACGCCTCGACGCTGGCGCCGCAGGCCGGCGTGTTCTCGATTCACTTCATCTTCCGCGACCAGGCGCACCTGCAGAAAGTGCTTGCCGATCCGGCGGTGGCGGCAGAGTTCCGCGCCATGATCAAGGACTCGGTGCAAGGTGCGCAGGTGCTGGGCCTTCTCACGATGGGCATGCGCAACATGTACGGCAAGAAGGAGGTCAAGAGCGTCGCCGACATGAAGGGAGAAAAAGTTCGCGTGCAGGCGACTAAGACCGAGGACACGCTCTTCCCCGCCTACGGCGCGCAGACGGTGCACATGCCCTTCGGCGAGGTCTACACGTCGCTGCAGACCGGCGTCGTGAACTATGCCGAGAACGGCATCAACGTGTACCTCGCGAACAAGCACTACGAAGTGGCGCCGATTCTCTCGATGACTGAGCACGAGGCGAACAACAACTGCATCTGGGTGAGCGATAAGACCTGGAACAGTCTCACGCCGCAGCAGCAGGCGTGGGTGCAGGCGGCTGCCACCGAGGTCTCGACGAGAGAGCCCGCCATGGCGCTCAAGCTCGAGAAGGATTCCGCCGACAAGTTGAAGACAATGGGCGTCAAGGTTGTCGAGAACGTCGACAAGACGGGGTTCATGAAGGACGCGGCTCCCGTGCAGGATCAGCTCGCGCAGGAGCTCGGTCCACACGCGGTGAAGCTGCTGAAGCTCGTCCGCGACGTGAAGTAAGGTTGTTTGTCATCCCGAGCTCTTCGACTTCGCTCAGGACAGGCTTCGCGAGGGATCTGCTGTTACGGAGAAGCAGCGACCGAACAGCAGATTCCTCGTCGCGGATGCGCCTCGGAATGACATAGGCGGAGAATCCCCATGGCCGCCGGCTCATCGTCGCTGACGCGCCTCGGAATGACCTAGGCCGAGAATCCCCGTGGCCGACATGCGCGCCCTGATCCTGCAGCGCCATCGGCGCCTGAAGTGGAAGGCGCTCGATCCGCTCGAGGCGCTGCTGATGATCCTCTGCGGCGTGTGCATCGCGATGTTCACGCTGACGGTATTCTGCGACGTGGTTACGCGCACGATCGGTGTGCCATGGCTGTGGCTGCAGCAGGTCACCACCGCGTTCTTCGCCTGGGGTGTGTTCATCGGACTCGCTGCGGCAACTCGCCGCCTCGATCACTTCTACCTGGCCGAGATCACCAAGCGCATGACCGGCGCGCCGCGCCAGACGATCGAGATCGTGAACCGGCTCATCGTCCTCGCCGTGGCGATCGTAATCGCGTGGTTCGGATGGAAGAACGCGCTGCTCGATCTCGGCAGCTTCCGCATGCCATCGCTCATCCCTCTGACGGTGTACACGGCGATCGTGCCGATCTCGGGCGTGCTGATCGCGCTGTTCACGGTCGAGCAGCTCGTCAATGGCTGGAAGCACGGGTTCGAAGGTCCCGAGGATCGCGAGGACGTCGTGGAGCACGTCCTGTGAGCACGGGCTTCATCCTGTGCCTGATGGGCGGGCTCTTCCTGGTCTTCGGTTATATGGGCGTGCCGGTCACGTTCGCGCTGCTTGCCGGCGTGCTGGTGGCGACCTCCTTCACGCCGATCAGCTTGCAGTCGATGATCGGGCAGCTCTTTCACGGCATCGACACCGAGACGCTGCTCGCGGTCCCGTTCTTCCTGCTCGTCGGCGAGCTGATGGCCTCGAGCGAGGTCGTCGCGCGGATGATCCGGCTGTCGCAGACGATGGTCGGACATCTGCGCGGCGGGCTCGCGCAGGTGGTGACGCTGTTCAGCATGTTTTTCGCCGGCATCTCCGGGTCCTCGGTCGCGGATGTAGCGGTGCTTTCCCGCACCGTTGCGCGCCAGATGGACAAGGAAGGCTATGACCGCGCCTTCACCGCCGCGCTGATCGCCTGTGCCTCGACGATGGCGAACCTGATACCGCCCAGCATCATGGCGGTGGTCTACGGCGCGGTCGGCAACGTCTCGATTGGCGGACTGTTCCTCGGCGGTGTTGTTCCTGGCGTGACGATCGGCATCGGGCTCATGATCTACAGCTACTTCTTCGGGCCGATCGGTGTAATGAAGAAACGCGCGACATTTCCCGAATTCGCGGCGGCGGCGCGCGGCGCGTCGCTCCCGACGGTGATCCCGGTGATCATCATGGGCGGCATTCTCACCGGCTGGTTCACGCCGACCGAGGCCGGCATGATCGCGGCTGTCTACATCCTGATCGTGCTGATACCGGTCCTGCGCCCGCGTCACGTCTTCCAGCTTCCGCGTGACTTCATGTACGCGGGGTTGCTCTACTCGCTGCCGCTGGGCGCCGTCGCGGCGGCATCCGCGTTCGGCTGGATGGTCGCGTACCTGCGCGGCCCGGACCTGGTCGCCGGTTACATCACATCCATCGCCGGCAGCGACCCGGCGATGATCATGTTCCTGCTGGTCGTGCTGTTCGTAATCGTCGGCGATTTCATCGACGCGGTGCCGGCGATAATCATCTTCATGCCGATCATCAACAAGCTGACCGAGATCGGGAACATCAATCCGGTGCACATGGGCGTGGTGATCATAACCGTGCTCGTATTCGGCCTGATCACCCCGCCTTACGGGCTCTCGCTTCTCGTGGCGTCGAAATACGTCGGCGTCCCGTTCGGCCGGGCGCTGATGCGCTCACTCCCGCTGTATATCGTGTTCTTTTTCACCATCGCCTTCACGGTGCTGTTTCCGAAGGTGGTGCTCTGGCTGCCGAAACAGCTTCTCCCCGAGTCGGTGGGTTGCTTCAAGTCGCCGACCGGACCCGGCTACATCTGCCCGCCCTGATGGTCAATCGAAGCCAAACAATCGCGCCGGCGTTTCCCACAGAACCTGCCGCCGGTCGCGCTCATCCGGAAGCCAGCGCTCGAGGTTCGCGAGCACCGGCCCATAGTCCATGCGCATCGGCATGCGCAGGAACGGCCAGTCCGATCCCCAAACGCAGCGCTGCGGGGTGAAGGCTTCGATCAGCGCGGCGACGAACGGCTCGGTGCTGGCGCCGGGTGAGAAGGCGTTGAAGAAGCGAAATGGTCCGGAGAGCTTCACGAAGTGCCCCTCGCGCCCGAGCTCGAGCAGCGTCCTGAATCCCGCTTGATCCACGCCGAGCTCCGCATCGGGCCGCCCGCAGTGATCGAACACGAGCCGAACGCGCGCGTCGCGCAGCACTGTGGCGGCCTCGTGCAGCTGATCGCGCTCGCACTGCACCTGCGCGAGCCATCGCATCTCGCGCGCCTGCGCGAGCAGCCGGGACGTAGCCGCATCGTGCAGCGACGCGACGCCGTCGGTCAGAAGATCGAGCCGGAGGCCGACGACGCCGCCGTCGCGAAGCTCGGCGAGCGTTCGTTCGTCCGTATCAGGTCTGACGCGCGCGATGCCTTTGAAGCGTCCGTTCGACGCGCGGATTGCGGAGAGCATGCAGCGATTGTCGTAACCGTAGCCGCTCGTCGGGTTGACCAGCAGCGCGTGCGAAAGGCCGTGCGCGTCGAGGACCGCCGCGAGTTGCATCGCCGTGCCCGCTTCGTGCGGCGGCGGCTTGTAGGCCGCGTCCGGCGCATAGGGAAAAAGGGTAGTATCGAAGACGTGACAGTGCGAATCGACGCCGCGGCTCATGATCGACTCCTCGCGGCCTTAATATCATGAATGCCACCCTAGCCCAAGCCTCGCCTTTCCAGGTGCGCAAGCTCACGCCGAAGCTCGGCGCCGAACTCTCCGGCGTCCGGCTCGCCGACCACATGCCGGACGAGCTCTTCCGTGCGATCTATCAGGCCTTCCTGCGCTATCAGGTGCTGCTCTTTCCGCCGCAGGACGTGCCGCCCGGACGCCAGGTCGCCTTCGCGCGCAACTTCGGCGAAGTGCAGATCCATGTGATGAGCCAGTATCACGCCGACGGCTTTCCGGAGCTGTATCGTCTCTCGAATCTCGATGAGCACGGCAATCCGAACGGCAAGCATCCCGACAAAGGCACGCTCGCGTGGCACACCGATGGCTCGTGGCAGCGCGTCACGGGGCAGGCGACGATCATCTACGGCGAAGTGATGCCCGAGACCGGCGGCGAGACGCACTTCTGCGACATGTACGGCGCGTACGAGCGCCTGAGCCCGGCGTGGAAGGCTCGCATCGCGAACCTGCGCGCCGTGCACAACCTCGACTTCTCGCGCACGCGACGACACGGCGAAGACCCGATGACCGAGGAGCAGAAGCGAGCCAAGCCGCCTGTCGATCATCCGATCGTGCGCACGCACCCGGAAACAGGCCGCAAGTGCTTCTACCTTGGCGATCACGCGGAATACATCGTCGGCATGCCCTACGACGAGGGACGCGCGCTGATCGAGGAGCTGAATGCGATGGCGGTCCACCCGGATCTGACCTACGAGCACCATTGGACCGCCGGCGAGCTTCTCGTGTGGGACAATCGCTGCGTGATGCATCGCGCCACGCCGTACGATCCGGCCACGCAGCGCCGCGTGATCCGCCGATGTACAGTCCTAGGGGAAGTGCCAAGCTAAAAAATGAACGACGAAAAAATCCAGGTACGCGTCACCAGCAGCGGCCAGACGCTCGAGGTCGTGGTCCTGAACAAGCGCCTGGACATGATCCAGGTCGTGCTCGGCGAAGGCGTTCACAGCGTGCGATGCAACCTGACGCCGACGCGCAACGGCCTCGCCTACGCCGGCAACGCCATGGGACGGGAGATCGTCTATGAGCGCAGCCGCGAAGACGTGAAGGCCGACCTCGCCCGCGCCGCGGGTTTCCGCGACTTCAAGCGGTAGAGATCGGGCGAGGCGAAACACACGAAACAAAAATGATCCTGCTCTGAAGTTCTCCTGCTACGCGTGCCCGGTAGGCTGCCCTGTGTACCGCGCCTGGCACGCGAAGGAATCGTGCCGAGCCCGCGGGTTTGCGAGACGAGGCACGATCATGACATTTGCCATCGAACGACTGCATGAAGGTTTGCGCCCCATGCTTGTGGCGCATTTTCTCAGCTTGCCCATGAAGGATCGGTGCCTGCGCTTCGGCATGCCGCTTGCGCCGCCGGCGATCGCCGCCTACATCGAAGGAATCGACTTCGGCCGCGACGCGGTTTTCGGCGTTCACGACCCTGACCTCGGACTCGTTGGCGCGGTGCACGTCGCTTTCGAAGACAATCTCGCCGAGCTCGGCCTCTCGGTGCTTCCGGCGCACCGGTGCCGCGGCATGGGAACCGCGCTGTTCAAACGCGCGATGGCACACGTACGCAACCGCTCCATACCGAGGCTCGTCATGCATTTTCTCGCGGACAACGGGCCGATCATGCGCATGGCGCGGCGATTCGGCATGCACATCGTTACGAGTGCCGGTGACGCCGATGCTCATCTCGACCTGCGGCCACGTTCCGGCGGTATCATTCGTCCGATTGCCGCCCTGCCGGAGATGATGCCGTGATCGTCAAGCGTTAACGGTCAGCCGAGCACGCCGAACAACAGCAGCAGCAGTATCACCACCACCCAGAACGGGAGCGAGAGCAATATGCTGTAGGCGATGCCTCTGAAGGCATCCAGATCGTTCTTCATCTCCTTGGCAGACGAGTCAGGTTCTTCGATGGCGGCAATCATAGTGGCGATCTGATATTCACACTACTGAATGTTTACCAAGTGAGATATGCACCATGCTCAACCTTCGCGGCGTCGATCTCAATTTGCTGCCGGTGTTCGAAGCCGCCTATGAGGAACGAAGCCTGTCGCGAGCAGCCCAACGGTTGGCCATGACGCAATCGGCGGTCAGTCACGCGTTGACGCGGCTGCGGGCGCTGTTCAAGGACGAGTTGTTTGTGCGCCAGGCAAGAGGGGTGTTGCCCACCCCGGCCGCGGACAGGGTTTACGACAGGATGCACCGGGCGCTCGCGCTGACGCGCGAAGCGGTGACCGACCGGCGAGGTTTCGACCCGAAGGTTTCGGAGCGGCACTTCTTCATCACGATTCCGCATCCGCTGGGGCCGATGATCGCGCTGCAGATTCGGGCACGGCTGGCGCGGATGGCGCCGCGAATCATCGTAGCGGCGAGCACGCGCTCGCGCCCCATCGACCTGGAGCGCGATCTGCGCGAAGGGCGCACCGACGCTGCGGTCGACTGGCTGCCGATCGGGCGTGGTCAGTTCAAAGAATCGGTGTTGTTCCAGGACACGCTGGTCGCCGTCGCGCGGAGAGGCCATCCGGCATTACGCCGACCGCCCTCGAAGCAGGTGCTGAAGGACGGCGCGTTCGTGACCCTGCGTCCGCGAGTGGAAGGTGAGCACCCTCTCGAGGGGATACGGGAGTGGCAGCGGCTGAGGCTCACCTATGCGCTGGAGGTATCGGAGATACTCGAGATCTTCATGGTCGCAAGACATTCGGACCTATTCGGCCTGATCCCCCGCAGCATGGAAGCGGTAGGCCGCGAAACGTTCGGATTGGGTGCGTTGGGTTGGGCGCCGAAGGCCCCGGCGGTTCCGATCACGCTTCTCTGGCACGCGAGTCGCGACGCCGATCCTGCGCACGCTTTCTTAAGAACGCAACTTGCGCTGGTCGTGAGAGAGCTCGTCAAACGAGGGATGGGAGCAAAGGCATGAGTGCAACTTCTGACGGCATCGTTACGATGCCGTCGCCCTTCGGCGCTATCATTGCTCCAGACGTCGCCTCACCGAGGATGATGCCGTGATCGTCAAGCAGATCTGGACCGCCAACGCCTATCGCAACTTCAACTATCTCATCGCCTGCGGCGAAGCCGGCGAGGCGCTGGCGATCGATCCGCTCGATCACGAGAAGTGTCTGAAGGTCGCGCAGGATGAGGGCTGGAGCATCACTCAGATCCTGAACACGCACGAGCACCGCGACCATACCGGCGGGAACGAGGCGATGGTCCGGAAGACCGGAGCGAAGATCCTCGCGCACAAGAACGCGCGGGACAAGATCGCGGGCATGGACCGGGCCTTAAGCGCCGGCGACGTCGTCAAGGTGGGCAAGACGGTGGAGCTCGAAGTGCTGGACACGCCTGGCCACACCATGAGTCACGTGTGCCTTCTCTCGCACACCGACCAGCGGGCGCTCTTTTGCGGGGACACGCTGTTCAATGCCGGTGCCGGAAACTGCCACAACGGCGGTCATCCGGAGGCGCTTTACAAGACCTTCTCCGGGCAGCTCGCGAAGCTACCCTCGTCGACCCTGATCTATCCCGGTCACGATTACATCGAGAACAATCTGCGCTTTACGCTGAGTCGCGAGCCCGACAACGAAAGCGCCCGCAAGCTCCTCGGCAAGGTCGGGGATCAGGATCCCGCGAAACCCTTCGTCTCGACGCTCGACGTGGAGCGGCAGATCAATACCTTCTTTCGCTTGACCAGCCCCACGGTGATCGCGAAATTACGCGAAGCTTTTCCCGATCTTCCCGAGAAGCCCGACCAACGCACGGTGTTCCTGAAACTGCGCGAGCTGCGCAACGCGTGGTGAGCAGGCCAATCTAGACGTGATGCTAAAGCAGTGCCTCTGCAATCGAACGAGGTGAGTGGATCGTCACCCCGTGAACCCTCTTGCCGTAATGGCGACCGAAGTGCAGCCGATCGCCGGTGACGAGGGCATCGCAACCGCAAGCTATGGCCGCAGCCATGACCGGCCGATCTTTTTCCGGCAGCGGCGGCGTGAGCTGGGGCGACGCAGCGCTCGGCTGAGTGGACGCGACATGGATTTTTCGCAAGAGCGCATCCAGCTCGGACAGGCCTTGCGACGACTTTGCGACGAGGTTGCGGCGAGCCTCCTCGATGACGTAGCCGTCTGCCCAGCATTGGTGGCCCGCCAGGACGAGCCAATCCAAGAGCTGTCTTATCGCCCCCCTGGATTTGGCGGCGGAGAAGAGGATGTTGGCATCGAGGAAGATGCGCATGCCGCGCTCTCAGCGGGCAGGCTTCTTCTTCCGGCGCAAGACCTTGGCGAGCTCGGCCTCGGCCTGGTCGAATTCGCGGATGCGCTTCTCGCTGTAGATCTCGATGGGTAACGTAACCGCCGGACGCAACAGCAAACCCTCCGGCGTGGTCTCCGCGATCAACTGGTCCGAGGCGCCGACGCCGAGGGCCCTGCGCAGCTTCGCGGGAAGCGTGACGACTCCGCGACTGGTAACGGTAAGGGTGGCCTTCATTGACAAAAGAATGTTAGCAGAAAAGCAGTAATTCCGCAATACTGATACCCCGCAACGCGTGGGAGGCAAATGAAGAGAGTGCTGAAGTACGCGGCGTGGGGGTTGGGCGCTATCGTGGTTCTCGCGCTCGCCGCCTGGTTCTGGGCTTACCAGGTGGCGATGAGCCGCTACCAAAAGCAATGGACGGTGCACAAGGCTGACTTCGCGATCCCGTTCCCGCTGAGCAAGGACGAGCTGTCGGCGCTGCGCGCCGATCGGATCCTGGCGGGAGCGTCCGCGGACAATCCGTTGGCCGGCGTCGACGTCCAGGCCGTCGCGCTTGAGCGTGCGATCCAGCGCGGCCGGCACCTCGTGGACAGCCGCACCAGTTGCGATGGCTGTCATGGCAAGGACTTCGGCGGAGCGACGATCATCGACGTCGCGTTCGTCGGCCACTGGGTCGCGCCGAACCTCACCTCGGGCGACGGAAGCGTGACCAGGGGCTTCACCGCCAGCGACTGGGACCGCGCCGTCCGGCACGGCGTCCGCCACAACGGACAATCCTCGTCGATGCCGTCGGGGGATTTCACCAACTTGAGCGACCACGAGCTCTCCGACATCGTCGCGTACATCCGCTCGATGCCTCCGGTGAATCGCGACATGGGCGCCGTCAAGTTCGGACCGGTGTTCGCTTTCCTGATCGCCACGAAACCCGATTCGCTGGATGCGTTCATGATCGATCACGACAAGCCGCACGCCGTGGAGCCACCGGTCGAGGCGCCGAGCGTGGAGCTGGGACAGCATATTGTGCAAGTCTGCCGCGGATGCCACGGGCCGCAGCTGTCGGGCGGCAAATTGCAGGGCGATCCCGACATGCCGATCGTCGGCAACATCACCCCGCATGAAACCGGCCTCAAGGGCTGGAGCGAGAGCGACTTCATCCATGCGCTCCGGGAAGGCAAGCGCAAGGACGGCTCGGCGATCGACGTTGCGATGCCGTGGAAAGCGTACGGTCAGATGTCGGACACGGAGCTCAAAGCCGTGTGGGCCTACTTGCAGACGGTTCCTCCGCGGGAAAAGGGAAACCACTAGAAGTCGGCTCCGCCGTCGTCCGCAGTCATGCGTTCGTCGCGCTGAGGTAGACTAAAGCCAAGTTGTCCGCGAGCGAGGGGGTTCGACGATGGCGAACATTCCGCAGTGGCAGGCGGAGGGCGACTGGTTCGACGTCTGCAAGTGCGATATTCCCTGTCCCTGTGAATTCGCGCGCACGCCGACCTACGGCGACTGCGACGGGATTCTCGTCTGGCATATCCGCCACGGGACCTACGGCAGCGTCAAGCTCGACGGCCTGAGCGTGGTGGCTCTCGGCTACTTCAAGGGCAACATCTGGGCTGGCGCCAAGGTGACGATGGGCATCTTTATCGACGAGCGCGCCGATGCGAAGCAGCGCGAGGCGCTGCAGTCGATCTTCGGCGGACAGGCCGGCGGCTGGCCGGGCCAGTTCGCGCAGAACATCGCCGAGGTGCGCGGCATCGAGTTCGCGCCGATCGAGGTCGAGATCGCCGGCGACCTCGCGCGATGGCGCGCCGCCATTCCGGGCCGCGCGGAGGCGGTGGTCGAAGCGCTCGCCGGTCCGACGACGCCGCCGGGCAAGCGTGTGCAGACGATCAATCCACCGGGGTCCGAGGTGGGACCGGGCGGCATTGCGACGTGGGGGACCGCCATCGTCGACAGCGCGCACGCGTTCGGCTTCGAGTGGAACCGCAGCGGACAGTCGAGCAAGCATATCCCGTTCATCTGGAGCGGACCGGATTGACCGATGCAGCGCTTGAGCACGATACCCGAAGAGGATTCGCCGCGCGCGGCGTTTGCGCTGCTGTCGTGGCGCGTCAATGCCGTGATCGTCGCAGTACTGATCGGCGTGTCCGCGCTCGCGTGGCGAAGCACGATCCACGACGCGCTGTCGATGCGCGGCATGGTGATGGGGCTCGGTCAGATCGGCTGGCTCGCCGACGGCGACATGAGCATCGGTGTCTTTCTCTCGATGTGGGTCACGATGATGGTCGCGATGATGCTGCCGACTGTTGCGCCGATGGTGCTCGCGCACCTCGGGGTCGTGCGACGTCGCGGCCGCGGCGTCTACGCCACGCTCGCGTTCATCGCCGGCTATCTGCTGGTCTGGTCGGCGATCGGCGTGGTGCCGCTCATCGCGTACAAGGGGTTCGCGCCGCTGAGCGCGAACCCGGCGCTGCTGCCATGGCTCCCCGCGATGGCGGGCGCAGTGCTCTTCGTTGCGGGCGCCTATCAGTTCACCGGATGGAAACGGATTTGCTACGACCATTGCCAGAGTCCGTTCGCCTTCATCGCGTCGCACGACTTCGACGGCGGCGCGGCGACCGCATTGCGCGCCGGAGTGATCCACGGCGCGCTCTGCCTCGGCTGTTGCTGGGCGGTGACCGCGGTGCTGCTCGTGGTGGGGCTGATGAACCTCATCTGGATGGCCGGCATCTTCGCGCTCTTCGTCGTCGAGAAGAGCTGGAAGCACGGGCTCGTCGTGGCCCGCATCGCCGGCGTCGCGCTCATGGCGCTCGGCGTTGGCGTCATCACTCATCCCGCCTTGCTGGCAGCCATCTCGTTGTAGGCGCAGGACGCGGTCCTACACCAAATCAGCGTGCCGCTGATTCCCAAGCTGTAGGCGGACGCCTACATTGAAGTTGTAAGAAATGACGCGAATGGCTGACCTGCAATGAATACCAATGCCAATGGCAGCGCTTGGAAGTCGTGGCGATTCGCCGTGGACGTGCTGGTCGCGGCTGCGGTCTTCGTCGTGGTGTTCGCAGCCATTGACCCAAGCGCGGGCGGTTTCCAGACGCTGTTGCTCCCGATTGCGCTGATCGGTGCCGCGCTTGCGCTCGAGCCTGACGCCACGGCGACTTCCACCTCGACTGACGCGGAACCGCGGTCATCGCGGCTCCCCGCCGGCATCGTCGAGGCGACGAGCGCGTAAATGCCCGAACCGCTGCACGTCTACGTCGTCGAGGACTCACCGGTCGTCCAGCGTTTGCTCGGTTCTGCGATCGAGGCGTCGGGAGCGGAGTTGAGCGGCTGCAGCGCCGATGCCGCGACGGCCATCGGCGATGTGTTTGCCTTGCAGCCGGATCTCATTGTGATCGACATCACTCTCGCCTCCGGCAGCGGTTTCGATGTCTTGCGGGCGCTGCAGGAGCACAGCCTCGTGCCCGAGGCCGTGAAAGTGGTCCTCACCAATCACGCCAATCCCGAGTACGAGAGTCTCAGCCGGCGGCTCGGCGCCGATCGATTCTTCGACAAGTCGCTTGAAATATCGCAGGCGTTTGCGCTGATCGATGAGCTGGCCGTGGAAAAACGAACCACCGGCGCTCTCCTGCACGACTGACTCCGAAGCCACCGCTTGACTCGGCGCCCCAACAGCGCCGGCGTCGGCTGCGCGCGTCGAGCTAGAATGGCGCTTTCCCGCGCTGACGATGAACATCCGGAAGGACTTCGCCGATACGGTCGGCAACACGCCGCTCATCCACCTCGACAGCGTGAGCCGCGAGACAGGCTGCGAAATTCTCGGCAAGGCGGAGTTTCTCAATCCCGGCGGATCGGTGAAGGATCGCGCCGCGCTCTACATCGTGCGCGATGCGGAGCGGCGCGGCGCGCTGAAAGCCGGGGGGACCGTGGTCGAAGGCACGGCCGGCAACACCGGCATCGGCCTCGCGCACATCTGCAACGCGAGCGGCTATCGCTGTCTCATCGTCATTCCCGAGACGCAGTCGCAGGAGAAGATGGAGCTCCTGCGCGCGCTGGGCGCCGACGTGCGTCCGGTGCCCGCGGTTCCGTACGCGAACGACAACAACTACGTGAAACTGGGAGGGCGCATCGCCGCGGAGATGAAGAACGCGATCTGGGCGAACCAGTTCGACAACGTGGTGAACCGCCAGGCGCATTACGAGACCACGGGGCCGGAAATCTGGCGCGACACGGAAGGGCGGGTCGACGCCTTCGTCTGCGCGACCGGTACAGGCGGCACGCTCGCCGGCGTGGGGCGTTATTTGAAGGAGCAGAAACCGGCGGTGAAGATCGTTCTCGCCGATCCGATGGGGAGCGCGCTCTACAACTACGTCAAGACCGGCGAGCTCAAGAGCGAGGGCTCGTCGATCACCGAAGGCATCGGCTCGAGCCGGGTCACCGCCAATCTCAAGGACGCGCGGATCGACGACGCGGTGCGCATTCCCGACAGCGAATGCGTGCCGATGGTCTACCAGCTTCTCCGCCGCGACGGATTGTTCGTGGGCGGCTCGACCGGCATCAACGTCGCCGCCGCGGTGCACGTCGCGCGCGAGATGGGCCCGGGACACACCATCGTGACGCTTCTGTGCGATCGCGGCTCGCTCTACATGGGACGGCTATTCAATCCCGAGTTTCTCAAGAGCAAGGGACTGGCGACCGAGTAGCGGTCACGCCGATCTTCGCGGCGATCGTTCAGCCGCCGTGAACCTGTCGCGAGTCATCCGGCGCCTGTGTGCGGTCGTTCAAGCCGTAGTCCCGGAGCACCTGCGCAATGCGCAGCCGATAGTCGGCGAAGATCGTCTCGCGGCCCCTCGCCTGAATGCGCCGGTGCGCGTCGATGTTGCGCCAGCGCTTCACGGCCTCTTCATCTCGCCAGAACGAGAGCGACACGAGTTTGCCCGGGGTGGTCAGGCTCCTGAAGCGCTCCACCGAGATGAACCCGTCGATCTTCTCGAGTTGCGGGCGCAACGCTGCCGCCGCATCCAGATAGGCCTGCTCCTGCCCCGGGTTCGGTGTGACCTCGAAGATGACGGCGATCATGCCGGCGCTCCTGCGTCGGCTTCGAGCCGGCCGCCGCAGCGGGGAATGACGCGTCCCCAGACCTTAGCGTACTCCTCGAAGGCATCGCGCTGGAACGGATCGATCTCGTAGCGGATGAAGCAGGTAATGACCATGGCCGGATCCGATGTTGGTCGAAATCGCCATCATAGCGCTTGCACGGATTCTATGGTTCGTCTACGATCGAACCATGAAAGACGGTCCCAGCATCGTCGGTGTCGCGGCGCTGATCGGCGACCACGCCCGCGCAGAAGTGCTGACCGCTCTGATGTCGGACCGGGCGCTCACCGCAACCGAGCTTGCCGAAGTCGCGAGCGTCACCAAGCAGACGATCAGCGCGCATCTCGCCAAGCTTGTCGAGGCCAAGCTCGTCGCCGTCGAAAGCCAGGGGCGACACCGCTATTTCCGCCTCGCCGACAACGACGTCGCACAGCTTCTCGAATCCCTCATGGGCGTGGCCTTCCGGACCGGCGCCGTCCGGGTGCGCGCGAGCCCGCGCGAGCCGGCGCTGCGGAAGGCGCGCGTGTGCTACGACCATCTCGCCGGCGAGGTCGGCGTGCGGATTTACGAGGGTCTGGTGAAAAAGCGCGCCCTCGTTCCGGGCAGCGATGGGCTGGAGCTCAGCGCCAAGGGGCGGCGTCTGTTCCGCAAGCTCGCCATCGACACCGACGCGCTCTCCAGTCAGAAGCGGGCGTTCTGCCGCGCATGCCTCGACTGGAGCGAGCGCCGCCACCATCTCGCCGGCGCGCTGGGCGCCGCGCTGCTTGCGCGTCTCGTGGATCTGGGATGGGCGAAGCGCGCGAGGGACTCGCGCGTCGTGTCGCTTACCCCGAGCGGCCAGCAGGCCCTGTACCGGATCTTCTGAGCGCTCGTGGTGGGTGCCCTCCTGACACAACGCTGTCAGCAGACCAGGCGCACGATTTAAAATAGGCCCGATGTCCCTCGCCGCCTCCTTCCACCCCGCCGTCGAATCCTGGTTCCGCAAGACCTTCGCGGGACCGACCGAGGCGCAGGCACGCGCCTGGCCCGCGATCCAGGCGGGCAGGCACGTCCTCGTCGCGGCGCCGACGGGCTCCGGCAAGACGCTCTCCGCCTTTCTCGCCGCGATCGACAGCCTCGTGCGGCGCGGGATCGAAGTGCCGCTGCCCGACGAGACCTTTGTCGTCTATGTCTCGCCGCTGAAGGCGCTCTCCAACGACATCCAGCGCAACCTCGAAGCGCCGCTCGCGGGCATCCGCGCCGAGCTGGCGGCGAGCGGATTGCCGGACGTGGAGATCCGCACGCTGGTGCGCACCGGCGACACGCCGCAGAGCGAGCGCGCCAGCATGCGCAAGCGCCCGCCGCACATCGTCGTCACGACGCCCGAGTCGCTCTATGTTCTGCTCGGCTCCGACTCGGGACGCAAGATGCTTTCGACGACGCGCACGGTGATCGTCGACGAGATCCATGCGCTCGCGCCGAACAAGCGCGGCAGCCATCTCTCGCTTTCGCTCGAGCGCCTCGCCGCGTTGACCCTGGAAGTGACCGGTGGGCCGCCGGTGCGCGTCGGCCTGTCCGCGACGCAGAAACCAATCGAAGACGTCGCGCGCTTTCTGATCGGAGCGACGACGCCCATCGACGCATGCACGATCATCGATGCGGGGCATGTCCGCGACCGCGATCTCGCCATCGAGATGCCGCCGTCGCCGCTCGAGACCGTGATGTCGGGCGACGTGTGGAAGCAGGTGCACGCGCGGCTGGCCGAATTGATCGGGCAGCACCGCACGACGCTGGTCTTCGTCAACACGCGCCGCATGGCCGAGCGCATCGCGCGGCATCTCTCCGAGATCATCGGCGACGAAAACGTCACCGCGCACCACGGCAGCCTCGCCAAGGAGAGGCGGCTGCAGGCCGAGCAGCGGCTGAAGCGCGGCGAGCTGCGGGCGCTCGTCGCAACCGCATCGCTGGAGCTCGGCATCGACATCGGCGATGTCGACCTCGTGTGCCAGCTCGGCTCTCCGCGCTCGATCGCGACCTTCCTGCAGCGCGCGGGACGCGCCAACCACAGCGTCACGGGGAAGCCGAAGGCGCGACTCTTCCCGCTCTCGCGCGACGAGCTGGTGGAATGCGCTGCCCTCCTCGACGCCGTGCGCCGCGAGGAGCTTGATCGCATCGCGATTCCCGCCAAGCCGCTCGACGTGCTGGCGCAGCAGATCGTCGCCGAAGTCGCAGCGCGCGAATGGAGCGAGGAAGTGCTGCTCGAAACGGTTCGGCGTGCATACCCGTACGCGGAGCTGACGCAGGACGAATTCCTCGCCGTCGTGCGCATGCTGGCGGAAGGATTCAGCACGCGCCGCGGGCATCGCGCTGCCTATCTCCACCGCGACGCGGTCAACAAGGTGTTGCGCGGGCGGCGCGGCGCGCGTCTCACCGCGATCACCTCGGGCGGCGCGATTCCCGACACCGCCGACTACGACGTCGTGCTCGAGCCCACGAGTCAGCTCGTCGGCACGGTGAACGAGGACTTCGCGATCGAGAGCCTCGCCGGCGACATCTTCCAGCTCGGGAACACCTCGTATCGCATCCTGCGCGTCGAAGCGGGGCGCGTGCGAGTCGAGGACGCGAAGGGTCAGCCGCCGAACATTCCGTTCTGGCTCGGTGAAGCGCCAGGCCGCAGCGACGAGCTGTCGCAGGCGGTGTCGCGTTTGCGCGAAGAGGTCATCGCAGAGATGGAAAGCGGCGCGAGCGTCCAGGCCGTCGCGGAAGGGCTCGATCTCTCGCTTCCCGCCGCGAGACAGCTCGCCGACTATCTCGCGGCGGCGCACGCGGCGCTGGGCGCGATGCCGACTTTGAAGACCATCGTCTTCGAGCGCTTCTTCGACGAGTCGGGGGGCATGCAGCTCGTCATCCACTCGCCGTTCGGGAGCCGCATCAACCGCGCCTGGGGACTGGCGCTGCGCAAGCGCTTCTGCCGCAAGTTCAACTTCGAGCTGCAGGCGGCGGCGACCGAGGACGCGATCGTGCTCTCGCTCTCGACGAGCCACAGCTTTCCGCTCGAAGACGTCGCGCGCTACCTCCACTCGAAGAGCGTGCGCCCGCTCCTGATCCAGGCGATGCTCGACGCTCCCATGTTCGCAGCGCGCTGGCGCTGGGCGGCGACGACCTCGCTCGCGCTGCCGCGTTTTCGCTCGGGCAAAAAGGTGCCGCCGCAACTGCAGCGGATGGCCGCCGAGGACCTGATCGCGGTCGTCTTCCCCGATCAGATCGCCTGCGCGGAGAATCTCGTCGGCGAGCGCGAAGTGCCGGATCATCCGCTCGTCAATCAGACCGTGCACGACTGCCTCTACGACGCGATGGACATCGAAGGACTCGAGCGCCTGTTGCGCGCGATGGAAGCGGGGGAGGTCGCCACCGTGCATCGCGACCTGACCGAGCCTTCGCCGCTCGCGCTCTCGATTCTCACCGCGCGGCCGTACGCCTTCCTCGACGACGCGCCGCTCGAGGAGCGCCGCACGCAGGCGGTGATGAGCCGGCGCTGGCTCGACGAGGAATCCGCGGCGGGCCTCGGACGCCTCGACGCGGACGCGATCGCGCGCGTGAAGGGCGAGGCGTGGCCCGCGCCCGTCAATGCCGACGAGCTGCACGACGGACTGCTCTCGCTGGCGTTCGTGACCGAAGAGGAAGTCGCCGAGCGCAACGAATGGAAGCTGCTGCTGGCCGAGCTTGCCGAGCAGAAACGCGCAACGCGGATGACGATTGCTGCGCCCGATCCATCCGCGAAAGCCGACAAGTCGCTCTGGGTCGCCGCCGAGCGCCTGCCGCAATTCTTCGCACTATTCTCCGATGTGCAGCGCTCGCCGCCGATCGAACCGCCGGAGGAATTCGCGGCGCGCGCTTGGACGCGCGACGAAGCGCTGGTGGAAATCGTGAGGAGCCGCCTCGAAGGACTCGGCCCGACGACCGCCGGCGCGATTGCCGAATCGCTCGCGCTGCCGCGCGGCGAGATCGAAGTTGCGCTAGCGAAGCTCGCCTCCGAGGGCTTCGCGCTGAGCGGCACGTTCATGCCCGATGCCGGCGAGCCGCAGTGGTGCGAGCGGGCGCTGCTCGCGCGCATCCATCGCTACACGGTAAACCGGCTGCGCGCCGAGATCGAGCCGGTGTCGAGCCAGGATTTCATGCGCTTCCTCTGCCGCTGGCAGCACGTCGTTCCTGCCGAGCGGCGCGAAGGGCCGGACGCGCTCGCCGCGCTCATCTCGCAGCTCGAAGGCTTCGAAGCGCCCGCCGCGGCGTGGGAAGCGGAGATCCTTCCCGCGCGGCTCGACAACTACGACTTCACCTGGCTCGACGATCTATGTCTCGCGGGCCGCGCGTCGTGGACTCGCGTGAGCGCGCCGGCGCGCATCGCCGCGAAGAACGCCGGGCCGATCCGCACCACGCCGGTCACGCTGCTCTCGCGGCGGCACGCCGCGCTGTGGACGCGCGCGGTGCCAACGTCCGCGTCCGAGCCCGCGCCGATCACGACGCGCGCGCAAGCGGTCGCGGACTATCTCAAGCATCACGGCGCCTGCTTCTACGACGAGATCGTCGAGGGCACGGGACTCCTGCGCACGCAGGTCGAGGACGCGCTCGCGGAGCTGGTCGTCGTCGGGCTCGTGCATTCGGACAGCTTCGCCGGCTTGCGCGCGCTCCTCATTCCGTCGGATCGGCGCAAGCCGATCGGCGACGGCAAGCGTCGCCGGCGCACCGCACTCTTCGGCATCGAGGATGCCGGACGCTGGGCGCTCGTGCGGCGGCCCCCGCGCAAGCCTGCGTCAGGTCGGGGAATCGAAGAACCCGATCAGGATGTCGTCGAGCACGTCGCGCGCACGCTGCTGCGGCGCTATGGAGTCGTGTTCTGGCGATTGCTCGAGCGCGAAGCGGCGTGGCTGCCGCCATGGCGCGATCTCCTGCGCATGCTGCGGCGGCTCGAAGCGCGCGGCGAGATTCGCGGCGGACGCTTCGTCGCGAGCGTCACCGGCGAGCAGTTCGCGCTGCCCGAAGCGGTGGCGATGCTGCGCGAGACGCGGCGCGCGCCGCTGACGCGCACGTGGATTTCCGTCTCCGGCGCGGATCCGGTCAACCTGGTCGGCACCGTCGTTCCCGGCCCGCGCGTTCCCGCGGTGACGGGAAACCGCGTGCTCTACCGCGACGGCGTCGCGATCGCGACGCTGATCGGCGGCGTCACCCAGTGGATCATCGAGCTGGAGATGGCGGAGCAACGCCAGGCGGAGAGCGCGCTCATCAAGCGGCAGGCGGGGTCGGCGTTGCTGGCGTATCTCGGGTAGGGACGAATTCATTCGGTCGCGTATGGGCCAGTCAAGATACCGTTACCCTCCCCACGACGTGCACCACCCCTTGGCCGCGACGAGCCTGTCGCCCAGCGCGGAGCAGGTGCCGGAGGCGTTGTCCTTTTTCTCGTAGAGCAGGCAGTTGTCGCAGAACTCTTCCGCGTTCGTGCGCTCGGGCGCCTTGGTGGCGTCCGCCTTGTACTTCAGCTTGACGGCGTCCGGATCCGACTCCTTGACCAAGTCCGCTGCCGCGGCGTTCCGGCTCAGCAGCGCATTGGCGAAAGGTGCGACGGCCAAGCCAGTGACGGTGAGTTTGATGAAGCGACGGCGCTTGGGGTGCATAGGCGATTCGGTCATGACGACTCCTTCCCTGTCCAACGCCCATAAGGAATACCCCTGTCCGGGTTCCGACGCAATCGGCCAAATCGGACAGCGGAACCTATGCGGTGGTAGCATTGTAAGGACGTAATGCGCAAGGAGCCCTTACCATGCCCGCTGTCTCCAAGATCACTGCCAAGGGGCAAACCACCGTCCCGCAGGAAGTGCGCAAGGCTCTGAGGAGCAAGCCGGGCGATCTGCTCGCGTGGGAAATCGGTCCGGGTGACCGCGTAGCAGTCCGGCGGATCCAGCCCGCCGATCTGGAGTATCTGCAGGCGGTCCAGGGCACGCTGAACGAGTGGCATACCGCCGAAGACGAGAAAGCGTATGGCAAGCTTTGAGCGCTTCGATGTCGTGCGTGTGCCGTTCCCATTTACCGATCGCCAGGCCGAGAAGAATCGCCCGGCATTGGTGATTTCCGATGGCGCGGCATTCAACCGGCCGGCAGGACATAGCGCCATGGCGATGATCACGTCGGCAAGCCACGCCCCCTGGCCTCTCGATGTGCCGGTGAGCAATCTCGCGGCGGCAGGGCTGCCTGCGCCTTCGATCGTTCGCTTCAAGCTCTTCACGCTCGACCACCGACTCGTCCGGGGCAAGCTCGGTCGGCTTTCCGACCAGGACCGGGCGAAGACGCAACGGGCGTTGCGGCGCTTGCTTCCGTAACGCGGAAGTGAGCTGCTCACATCACCGCGCCGCCTTCCGCGTCAGATCGCGATGCTGGCGGCGAGCGCCAGGGCGAGGGCGCACAACGCGAGCAGGAAACGCTTCACACCGGTTACTCGATGACTCTGCGACGCGCCGCTTTGATCTGCCCGTGCTTGACCTTGCTGTCGACGCGGCGGCGTTGCGAGCCCCTGGTCGGCCGCGTCGGCTTGCGCGGGCGCGGCACCGCGGCGGCGCTGTTCACCAGCTCCTGGAGTCGCGCCATCGCGTCGGCGCGGTTGCGGTCCTGACTGTTGTGCTGCTGCGCCTTGATGACGATGACGCCGTCGGCGGTGATGCGTCGATCCTTGCGCGAGCACAGCCGCGCCTTGATCGCTTCCGGCAACGACGACGCGCGAATGTCAAAGCGCAGATGGACGGAAGTCGCGACCTTGTTGACGTTCTGCCCGCCCGCACCCTGGGCGCGGACTGCGCTCCACTCGATCTCCGCCGGATTGATCGAAGTCATGGGCTCCGCTACGACGCCGTGAGTATAGCGCGGTAACTGCTGCGGCGCGTCGTGCGCCGACCGGGTCGCACAGACCCAACGAGGCAATCGACTTAGCGGGAACGAAAGCGCACCATTCCTGGACCAATGTCCGTAATCGTGAAGGAATCACTTGTGACACAGCCCGCGAAACGAAGAGTGTCGACCCTGCTGTTCGCGTCGACGTTCGCCCTTGCTGCGCCGAGCGCGCACGCCATCGACCTGGTCGTGCATCCATCCATGGTCGTCAAAGCCCTTAAGGTGCAGGTCTTCAAGGACAAGGGCCGCTATTACCTGCAGCCGCCCAGCCGCTGCAATGATCCGTACCTGGAGAATCCGACCGTATCGTTCAAGCAGGGCCGCGTTTATATCGGAGCGCATTTTGCCGGACAGATCGGCGGGCTGATCGGGGGAGTCTGCCAATCGGTAGCCGAACCCAGCGCGATCATGCTCTCGGCCCGGCCGGTCGTGCGCTCGCAGCAAGCTGCCCTGGAAGACGTCCGCCTGGAAGGCGCGGACAAGCCGATGGTGGCAGCGTTGTTGCAAAACCTGATCGGCGCCAATGCGCTCGCACGGCTGCGCATCGACCTCCTCGAAGCGGCTCGGGTCCTGACGGTTCCGGAGAAGACAGCGCCTTACGCGATCACCGTGCGGGGGCTGCAATTGAGCGACCTTGCCGTGCAGAACGAAGAGCTTCACGTCACGGTGAACGGGGCCGTCGAGATCCGGTAAGGCGGTTATGCAGCACGCCGCTCGGTCGTGGGCTTGATGAGCGATTCGGCGGGAATCCCGAGGTCCCGGTGCAGACGGCGGATCATTTGCAACGTCAGCGGGCGCTTCCGGTTGAGCACTTCGTAAACACGGTTGATCTGTCCGATCATAGGCACCAGGTCCTTCGCTGCAAGACCTGATTGCTCCATCCGGAACTTGATCGCTTCGACGGGATCGGGCAACTCCATCGGGTAGCGTTTCTTCTCCCAAGCTTCGACCAGGGTCGCCAGCACATCCAGGCGATCTCCTTCGGGTGTACCCGGCCGGGCGGACATCAGGGTTTCGATTTCCTTCAACGCCGCGCGGTGGTCGGCCTTTGTCCTGATTGGCTTGATTTCCATCTTCATGTCCCTAAATCGTTTGTGCGTCGATTCGATCGTACTGGGTATGCGTGCCGATGAAGCGCACGTACACGACGCGATACGCGTAATTGATCCATACAACCAATCGATACTTGTTGCCGCCGATATTGAACACAACACGACCGTCGCGCAGAATGCTCGCGCTGCCGAATTCCCGTTTGACGTCTGCGGGCGAACGCCAATCGGCCTTTAGAGCGTGTCGATACCAGGCGAGAACAGGTTCTCGCGCGTCGGCGTATGCCGCCTCGCGCTCCCAGAAATCGCGCAAAGTCGAAAGAGCGATCACGCGCATCGAGGATAATAGTCCCAAAATGGGACTAAGGCAACAATCCAGAGCTTGCGCTCGATGGTGCCCTGCGACATCGGCCGAACGGCCTAGGCGCGCGCCTCGAGTGTCCCCTCTGCCCGGGCCGAGCGCGCGCGGGCGTGTTGGAGGCTACTGCTTCTCCGCCACCACCCGCCCTGCGGAATTGACGTACACGTGGTAGCGGTTCTTGTCCTTGCAGGTTGCGACGTAGTCGTTCTCGCCCTGCGTCTTGACGCTGACGACTTCGCCGCAGGGCAGGCCCTGCAGCGCGATCACCGAGGTCAGGTCCTTCCTGGTTGCCGCATCGTCAGCCGCGAGCGCGGGCGCCGCGCACACCGCGACCAACACGGCCAACATCACACGTTTGCTCATGGCAACTCCTCCTCGCTCTAGATCTTGGCGAACTTGACCGGATCCGAAAGAATGCCCCAGATCGCTTCGCGCGAGGCCGAGAGGTCCATGGCGAGCGGCGGGTCCTTGTCCTGCAGCAGCGAAAGCACCTTGAGGATCAGCAGATCGTAAGGCCGGCGAAGCTCGGCGAGCGTCGTCTTGAGCTTCCCCTGATAGAACGCCCGGAACTGATTCAAGAGGTCGTCGACCTGGTTCTTGAGAGAGAGCTTGGTCAGCACGCCGATCGCCTGGGTGTTCTTGAGCCGCGTCTCAAGCGAGGCGAGATCGAGCGGCGCAGCGGCCGGTTGCTTCGAGTCGCCGGCGACAGTGGTTTCCTTTTTCGCGGCGGGCGCGGCGGGCGCAGCCGTCTTCGCCGGGGCCTTTGCGGGCGGAACGGCGACCGGCGGTGTTGCAGCGATCGGCGGGGTCGGTGGAGTCGGAGTCGAGGGCGCACTCGGAGTCGGAGTCGAGGGCGCACTCGGAGTCGGTGCGCTCGGCGGCTCACGGACCGGCGCGGCGGGAGCAACCGCTTGCGCCTCGACCGCGGCCTGCGGCGCGCTCTTCGGCGGCTCGGCAGGCGGCGCTTGTTTCACGCCACCGCAGCCGGCGATCGCAAGCGCGAGCAAGACGAAACCAACCTGTCGCGGCGAATCAGGTTCCATGCTTTTGATGGTGATTGGTAAGGAAGTATAAGCCTGGAGATCAGCGCGCCGCCTTCCAAGTGTCCCGCGGCGTCAGGCGAGAAACCTCACCCTTCCCGTCGCGATCTCGAACACCGCCCCGACCAGCTTCATCTTCCCTTCTTTCTCGCGCGCCTGCACTTCGGGCGTGGCGCGGAGTTGCGCGATCGACCAGCGGACGTTCGCCTCCACGCCGCGCTGCAGCTCCACGTCGGGCGCGAGGCCGGGCTCGATGCCGGCGAGCCCCGGGATGATGTCGTCGAGCAGCTTCTGGATGCGCGAGGGCTGCTGCTGCCCGCGATGGATCGCATCGAGCGCCGCCGTCACGGCGCCGCAGCCTTCATGGCCAAGCACGACGAAGAGCGGCGTCTTGAGGTGAACCCCGGCGTACTGGATGCTCCCCATCACCTCGGGTGAGATGACGTTGCCGGCCACCCGGATGATGAAAAGCTCGCCCAGGCCCGCGTCGAAGATCAGCTCCGGCGCCACGCGCGAGTCGCTGCAGCCGATGATCGTCGCGTACGGGCGCTGTGCGCGGGCGAGCTGGGCGAGCAGCTCCTTGTGCACGACCGCAAAGCGCGGCTCGCCGCGAGCGAAGCGCTCGTTGCCGTCCTTCAAGTGCTGCAGGATTTCGTCGGCTTCGTCGGGGGTTTTGGGGTGGGAGGGCATGGGGAGCTTCGTGGTCAGCCGAGACTATGCGCCCGCAGCCATTCCGCGGGCGTCACGATGCGACACGCAAACCGGCTCGCGAGTCCGAGGAGGTCGCGGTCGCCGGTCACGAGGTATTCCGCCTTGCCGACGAGGGCGAGTTGCAGGAACGGAACGTCGTGCGGATCGCGGCACGGGGGCGTCCTGGGTGCTTTCGCGGGTATGCGAACTGTCGCGCAATAAGGCAGATAGTCCGACAACAGCTCGCGCTGCTCGTCGGCGCTGAGTTTGAATTTCGGGTAGCCGAGGGCGCGGACCAGCTCGGCCGCCGTTGCCCGCGATACGAGCGGGTGGCAACGCCCGCCATGCCAGGCGTGGCGGAGGGGCGCCACGGCACCCTGGGCGAATACCAGCGCCGAGAGGACGACATTGGTGTCGAGAACGATGCGTGGTACCCCGCTCATCGGCGGGTCTTGCGCGCCTTCCTGGCCCAGGCGACGGCGTCGGCGACGTCCCGGTCGCTCAGGTCGAGCGCGGCAAGCTTGGCGCGAACCGCGTCGGCACGCTGGATGCGCACCGGGGTCAGGACGATCTGTCCGTTCTTTGCCTCGACTTCGAAGTATTCCGCCGGGCCCACGGCATTGGTAACGGCTTTGGGGAGTGTGAGCTGGTTTTTCGAGGTGACCTTGGCGAGCATGGGCAATTCCCGGATATCGGAAAGTAAGGATACATTACTTTACCCCTATCCGCCAGGAATTGCTAACGCGGCGAGGGTGGGAAAGCGAGCGCGAGATGGCGCCCCCTGTCAGCTCGGTGGCTCCGATCCAGGCGGCAGGTCATGCCCAATCAACGTCGCCTCCAGCCGGGGCGCGCGCGTCTCTTCCGGGACGGTTTCTGCGTCGGCGCGAGCCTGCGCGATCGCCTATCCTCGGCGCCGGCCGCGGCCTCGACGGCATCGTCGCCGAGGAACCCGCCGCTCTGATGCGCCCACAGCCGCGCGTACAGACCATCGTGCGCGAGGAGGCTGCGGTGATCACCTTCTTCCACGACGCGCCCGGTCGAGCACGATCAGCCGATCCATCGCGGCGATGGTCGAGAGCCGATGCCCGATCGCGACGACCGTCTTGCCTTCCGTGCTCCTCAAGCAAACATCTTCCGCGGCACCCACTTGTCTGCCGAAGCCGGCGTGCGCTCGCTGAAAATCTGCTCGGCGATCCAGTAGCCCAGGCTCCGGTAGCTCTCCCATTGCGCCTCGTCGTAGAACTGGTCCGTGGTCGACTGCTGCGGGAAATCAGGGCTTGCCTGTTTGTAATTGAGGATGTCGAGCGGCTCGATGCCGGCAACGCGTGGCTTGAGCACCAGCATCAGGCCCTGAGTCTCCGGGGCCTCCTTGTAATGGATGTGCGCGAGCGTCGCGTAAGCCGGGCTCTGAGAGTCGCTCTTGAAGTCCTCGAGCGTGCCGAAATACCTGCGCACCGACTCGTCGACGTAGCCCCACAGCTCGTCTGAAGTAAAGAACTCGATCTCCGCGTCGAGATCGATGCGCGCCTTGCGCACCAGGTTGGAGATGTCGTCGAACGCGTAGTCGGCGTCGCGGCCGTTGTCGAGGACGATGATGTTGTGCACGCGGCGGCGGATCAGTTCGTACACGGCCGTGTTCTCGAAGTGGCCGCCGTCGGACAGGTACCAGTGCGACCGGCGCGTGCCGTAGTAGCGGGCGAACATTTCGTTGAGCAGGTAGCTCTGCGTACGGAACACGTTGGCGAGCGCCTGGACCAGGGGCGAATCTGCCGGCGCCCTGCGCGTTGGCTTCGGCGTGTCGACCTCCGCATTCCACCAGTAGCCGAGCCTCACGTTAGTGAGCGCGAGCAACAGCGACAGGCCGAGGGTCGTTCCCTTGCCGTGCCCTGTCGTGAACGCGGCGCCGGAGATCGCGCACCAGTTGCCGATCGACAGCGGCTCGACGACGAGCCTGGTGCCATTCTCGTAGCGGGGCAGCGTCGAATCATCGGGGTTGCCGATCACCCTTGCCGGGCAGCGCTGCCGGTCGTAGTCCATGTCCTTCAGGTCCCAACCGACGAAGCTGCGATTGCCGATCGTCAATCCGAACGGGCCGATCGCGATGTTCATGCCCTTTCTGTCGCGCTGCACGAGCTGCGATCCGCTCGCCACCGTCTGGTTCATCGTCGCGTTGATGAAATGCAGCGGTGCAAGCGAGCTGGGATGGTAGTAGGTCTTGAGCGTGATGTCGTCCGTGCGCTCTGCGCTGCGCACGTCGCGCTCGGCGTTCGGATCCTCCGCGAACCGCGACGCGCGAAGGTACGAGCGCATCAGGTGGCCCGC
>DATJWL010000070.1:0-12125 GCA_035501215.1 Casimicrobiaceae bacterium | reverse complement strand
CGACACCGCTGCCTGGCGCTCGCTGTGGGAGGAGGTGCTCAGCATCTTCGAATACTGGATCGAGCAGGGCGTGATCGTCTTCCGCGTCGACAACCCGCACACGAAGCCATTCGCGCTGTGGGAATGGGTGATCGGCGAGGTGAAGCGCACGCATCCCGAGGTGATCTTCCTCTCGGAGGCGTTCACGCGGCCGCGCGTGATGCATCGGCTCTCGAAGCTCGGCTTCTCGCAGTCGTATACCTATTTCCCGTGGCGCAACACCAAGGCGGAGCTGACCGAGTACTTCACCGAGCTGTCCGCGCACGAGTCGCGCGAATACTTCCGCCCGTCGACGTGGCCGAACACGCCGGACATCCTCACCGAATACATGCAGTTCGGGGGGCGGCCGGCGTTCATGGCGCGCCTCGTGCTCGCTGCCACGCTGTCGGCTAGCTACGGCATCTTCGGGCCTGCGTTCGAGTTGTGCGAGAACGCTCCGCGGCAGCCGGGGAGCGAAGAGTATCTCGATTCGGACAAGTACGAGATCCGTTATCGCCAGCTCGATCGCCCGGACGGCCTGCGCGACTTCATCGCCCGCGTCAACGCCGCGCGGCGCGAGAACCCCGCGCTGCACCGGGACTGGAACCTCACTTTCCACGGCGTCGACAACGATCAGCTCATCTGCTACAGCAAGTCAGACGAGAACCGCTCTGGCGCGGTGCTCACGGTGGTGAACCTCGACCCGCATCACCGGCAGTCGGGCTGGGTCGCGCTGCAGCTCGATGAGCTGGGCGTCGACTCGGACGAAAGCTTCCAGGCCCACGATCTGCTCTCCGGTGCGCGCTACATCTGGAGCGGAGCGCACAATTACGTCGAGCTGGACCCGCAGGTGTGCCCGGCGCACATCTTCCGCATCCGGCGGCGCATGCATACCGAGCGCGACTTCGATTACTTCCTCTGATCGACCCATCGCTCGATGGACCAGCTCGCCACTGCGCTGACGCAGCCGCCCACCGAGGTCGACTGGTGGAACGATCCGCTCTGGTACAAGGACGCGATCATCTACCAGCTGCACATCAAGGCATTCTTCGATTCCAACGACGACGGGATGGGCGACTTCCGGGGCCTGACCGAGAAGCTCGACTACATCAAGGACCTCGGCGTCAACACGATCTGGCTGCTGCCGTTCTATCCCTCGCCGCTCCGCGACGACGGCTACGACGTCGCCGATTACCACAACGTCAATCCGCTGTACGGAACCCGCGCCGACTGCCAGCACTTCGTGCGCGAGGCGCATCGCCACGGCCTGAAGGTGATCACCGAGCTCATCGTCAACCATACCTCGGACCAGCACGCGTGGTTCCAGGCCGCGCGGCGCTCGCCGAAAGGGTCGAACAAGCGCAACTACTACGTTTGGAGCGACACGCCTGACAAGTACAAGGGCGCGCGCATCATCTTCACCGACACCGAGAAATCGAACTGGGCCTGGGACGAGGTCGCGCAAGCTTACTACTGGCACCGCTTCTTCAGCCACCAGCCGGATCTCAACTTCGACAATCCGCAGGTGCTGAAGGCGATCTACCGCGTCATGCGCTTCTGGCTCGACCTCGGCGTGGACGGGTTCCGGCTCGATGCGATCCCGTACCTGGTCGAGCGCGAGGGCACGAGTTGCGAGAACCTGCCCGAGACGCACGCGGTGCTGCGGAACATCCGCGCGCTTGTCGATTCGCGCTATCCGAACGTGCTGCTGCTGGCCGAGGCGAACCAATGGCCGGAAGACGTGCGCGAGTACTTCGGCGACGGCGACGAGTGCCACATGGCGTATCACTTCCCGTTGATGCCGCGCATGTACATGGCGATCGCGCTGGAAGAGCGGCATCCGATCACCGAGATCATGAACCAGACACCGGACATCCCGGACGCCTGCCAGTGGGCGATCTTTCTGCGCAACCACGACGAGCTGACGCTCGAGATGGTGACGAGCAAGGAGCGCGACTACATGTACAACATGTATGCGGCCGACAAGCGGGCGCGCCTCAATCTCGGCATCCGGCGCCGTCTCGCGCCGCTCCTGGAGAACGACCAGGGGCGCATCAAGCTGATGACGAGCCTGCTGCTGTCGATGCCGGGGTCACCGATCTTGTACTACGGTGACGAGATCGGCATGGGCGACAACATCTATCTCGGTGACCGCGATGGGGTGCGTACGCCGATGCAATGGCGTCCCGAGCGCAACGCCGGCTTCTCTCGCGCCGATCCGCAGCGGCTCTACCTGCAGCCGATCATGGATTCGATCTACGGCTACGAAGTCGTCAACGTCGAGGCGCAGACGAGAGCGCAATGGTCGCTCCTGAACTGGACGCGGCGAATCCTCGCGGTGCGCAAGGGCTTCGCCGCCTTCGGCCGTGGCAGCTTGCGCTTCCTGCGCCCGGCGAACCGCAAGATCCTTGCCTACCTGCGCGAATACAACGACGAGATCATTTTGTGCGTGGCCAACCTCGCGCGCTCGGCGCAGCCGGTCGAGCTCGACCTGGCGAAATACAAAGGCCGCGTCCCGATCGAGCTGATCGGACGCACGCCGTTTCCTCCGATCGGCGAGCTGCCGTACCTGCTGACGCTCTCCGGACACGGCTTCCTGTGGTTTCGTCTCGCGCCCGCCGAGAACGCGCCGGCGTCGCGCGAGGAGCTGGTTCCGCGCGACGAGCTGCCGGTGCTGGTCCTCTTCGACGGCTGGGCGAGCCTCTTCCGTGATCGCGTCGTGCCGTGGCGCATCAAGATGTCGGAAAAGGTGCGCACCCAGCTCGAGACCGAAGCGCTGCCGGCGTTCATCGCCGGGCGGCGCTGGTACGCGGCGAAGAGCGAGCCGATCCGCCGCGTCGAGATCGCCGATCACGTCGAGTGGAACCCGGACGAGCGCAGCTGGCTGGTGACGCTCGCCCGAGTCGAGAGCACGAGCGGCGAGACACAGGCCTATTTCCTGCCGCTCGCGCTCGCCTGGGAAGACAGCGATGAAGCGCAGGTGAACGCTCTGTCCAGCTTCACCATCGCCAAGGCGCGGCAGCAGGCGCAGGTGGGCGTTCTTGCCGATGCGCTGGGCGACGAGAACTTCGTGCGCGCGCTGGTGACCGCGGTCGGCGCCAACCTCGAGGTCAAGATGGCGCGCGGAACGCTCAACTTCAAGCCGACGAGCGCGTTCGCGCGGCTCGTGGGGCCGGATCTGCCAGCGCTCCAGGCCACGATGGCGGGCGCGCAGAGCAGCAACAGCATCGTCTCGCTCGGCGACAAGGTGTTCGTCAAGGGCTACCGGCGCCTCCAGGCGGGCGTGAATCCCGAAGTCGAGATCGGCCGCTATCTCACCGACGTCGTGCAGTTCGCGCACTGCGTCCCGGTCGCGGGCAGCGTCGAGTACGTGGCGGAAGACGGCCGCACCGCGACGCTCGCCATGGTCCAACAGTATGTCTACAACCAGGGCAGCGCCTGGGACTACACGCTCAACTACCTCGATCGCTTCTACGAGGACATTTCGCGACAGGCGCCGGCCGCGAGCGGGCCGGACGCGCACAGCGGCTTTAACGCGCTGATACGCACGCTCGGCCTGCGCACCGGCGAACTGCACGCGGCCTTTGCACGCCGCACCGGCAATCCGGCTTTCGATCCGGTCCCGCTCGCAGCCGCCGACGTGACTGCGTTGGCCGAGCGCGTGCGATCCGACGCTGCGGAGGTTCTCGATCGCCTCGCGCGGCGGCGCGATTCGCTGCCAGAATCGGTACGCGGCGAGGCCGACCGCCTGCTCGCCGAGCGCGAGGCGCTGCTCGCTCGCATCGAGGCCCACTCGGGTGATCGCAGCGAGGGCGTCCGCACCCGCGTGCACGGCGATTATCACCTGGGACAGGTGCTCCTCGTGCAGAACGATTTCGTGATCACCGACTTCGAGGGCGAGCCCTCGCGTACGATGGAGGAGCGCTCGCAGAAGCATTCGCCGCTCAAGGACGTCGCCGGCATGCTGCGATCGTTCGACTACGCGATGCACGCAGCGCTCTTCAAGTTCATCGCCGGACGTCCGGACGCGCGGGAGGCGGTCGAGGCGGCGGGCCGGCAATGGCAGACCCATACGGTCGACGCATTTCTCGCCGGTTACGAAGAAGCGGGGCGCGGCGCCGGGCTCCCGAACGCGCGAGCGCAAATGAAGAAGCTGCTCGAGCTGTTCATCCTGGAGAAAGCGGTGTACGAGCTCAAATACGAAGTCGACAATCGGCCGGACTGGGTACGCATCCCGGTGAGCGGTCTCGCGAGCTCGCTGGCGCGCTGAGCTCGCGACACAACAAGGAGAACGACATGGACGTCAACATGCTCCTCGAATCGACCCGGGAGTCGCTGCACCAGATCGGGATCTTCCTGCCGAGGTTGCTTCTCGCGATCGTCATCGTCGTCGTCGGCTGGCTGGTCGCCAAGGCGGTGCGCTTCGCGGTCGTGAAGGCGCTGCGGGCGATCAACTTCAACGTGTTGACCCAGAAGGCAGGCATCGACCGCTTCCTCAAGCAGGGCGGCGCCGACATCGACACCGTGCGCGTGCTCGGCAGCCTCGCCTTCTGGCTGGTCGTTCTCGCCGCGTTCATGGTGGCCTCGAACAGTCTCGACCTCGCGCACGTGACCGATCTGATCGAACGCGTCGTGCTGTTCGTGCCGAAGGTGATGCTTGCGGTAGTGATCATCGTATTCGGCACCTATTTCGCAGGCTTCGTCTCCTCGGCCGTGACGACGCATCTGCGCGACACGCACGCGGTCGAGGCGGCGCTCATCGGCCGGCTCGTGCTCTACGCGATCATGGTATTCGTGATCATGATCGCGCTCGACCAGATGAACGTGGGCGACATCATCCGGCAGGCGTTCCTGATCATCGTGGCTGCCGTCGGGCTCGGGCTCGCGATCGCCTTCGGGCTGGGCGGGCAGAAGCGCGCCGGCGAGCTGATCGAGCGCTGGTCGCGGCCGCCCGATCAGGAAGAGCCGTCAACGCGTGGTCCGTCGAAACCCGTGCTGTGAGCTCCGCCGTCTGGCCGGGGCGGCCCTATCCGCTGGGCGCGACCTGGGACGGCGAGGGCGTGAACTTCGCGCTCTTCTCGGAACAGGCCGAAGGCGTCGAACTGTGCCTGTTCGACCCCAAGGGCCGGCGCGAAGTGGAGCGCATCAAGCTTCCCGAGCAGACCGACCAGGTGTGGCATTGCTATCTGCCCGACGCCCGCCCCGGGCTTCTGTACGGGTACCGCGTCTACGGGCCGTACGACCCGGCGAAGGGCCTTCGCTTCAATCCTAAGAAGCTCCTGCTCGATCCTTACGCGAAGTCGATCGTGGGGAGCCTGCGTTGGAGCGATTGCCACTTCGGCTACCGCGTCGGCAGCAAGCGCGAGGACCTCGTAGCGGACGAGCGCGACAACGCTTTCGGCATGCCGCGGTGCCAGGTCGTCGACCCGGCGTTCACCTGGGGCGAGGATCGCCGCCCCTCGACGCCGTGGAACGACACGCTAATCTACGAGCTGCACGTCAAGGGGTTTACCGCGCTGCATCGCGACGTGCCGCCAAGGTTGCGTGGCCGATACGCGGCGCTCGCGACACCGCCCGTGCTCGACCATCTGCGCCGCCTCGGCGTCACCGCGGTGGAGCTGATGCCGGTCCACGCCTTCATCGACGACCATCGTCTGGTGCAGAAGGGCCTTTCCAACTACTGGGGCTACAACACCATCGGCTACTTCGCCCCGGAAGCGCGTTACTCGTGCAACGGCGGCCTCGCCGAGTTCAAGACGATGGTGAAGACGCTGCACTCGGCCGGGATCGAAGTCATTCTCGACGTCGTCTACAACCACACCGCCGAGGGCGGCCGGCTGGGACCGACGCTCTCGTTCCGCGGCATCGACAACGCCGCCTACTACCGGCTCGTGCCCGACGACCCGCGCGAGTACATGGATTACACCGGCACCGGCAACACGCTCAACATGATGCACCCGCGCGTGCTGCAGCTCATCATGGACAGCCTGCGCTACTGGACGGAGGAAATGCACGTCGACGGCTTCCGCTTCGACCTTGCGGCGGCGCTCGCACGCGAGCTGCACGAATGCAACCGGCTCGCCGCGTTCTTCGACATCATCCACCAGGACCCGATCCTTTCGCGGGTGAAGCTCATCGCCGAGCCGTGGGACCTGGGCGAGGGTGGCTACCAGGTCGGCAATTTCCCGGTCGGCTGGACCGAATGGAACGGGAAGTATCGCGACGTAGTGCGCTCGTACTGGAAAGGCGAGGGCGGCTTGATCGGCGAGCTCGCGTACCGGCTGACGGGCTCGAGCGATCTCTATGCGCGAAGCGGGCGCCGTCCCTACGCGAGCATCAACTTCGTCACCGCGCACGACGGCTTCACGCTCGAGGACCTCGTGAGCTACAACGACAAGCACAACGAGGCCAACGGCGAGGAAAATCACGACGGCGAGAGCTACAACCGCAGCTGGAACTGCGGCGTGGAGGGTCCGACTGACGATCCGGCGATCCTCGCCCTGCGCGCGCGCCAGAAGCGCAATTTCCTCGCGACGCTTTTCGTCTCGCAGGGCGTCCCCATGCTGCTCGCCGGCGACGAGATGGGGCGCACGCAGCGCGGGAACAACAACGCCTATTGCCAGGACAACGAGATATCCTGGCTCGACTGGAGCCTGCGCGAGCGGAACACACAGCTCGTGGCCTTCGCACAACGTCTGGCACAGCTCCGGCGCGAGCATCCGCTGCTGCGCCGGCGCAGCTTCTTCCAGGGACGGCGCATCGTCGGGCCGGAGATCAAGGACATCGTATGGCTGAACCCGGACGGACACGAAATGTCCGACGAGGAGTGGGGCCAGTCGTTCGCGCGCTGCCTCGGCATGCTTCTCGCCGGGCGCGCCATCGACGAGAAGGACGAGCGCGGCCGCCCGCTCGTCGATGACGATCTTCTCTTTCTCATGAATGCGCACCACGAGCCGATTCCGTTCACGCTGCCTGACGCACCCTCGCGCTGGCAGACCGTGCTCGACACGCAGCACGACTCGGGTTTTGCGCCGGAAGCGCTCTTCGCCGCGAAGGAAATCTATCCGTTGCAAGGACGCTCGTTCGTGCTGCTCATTCAGTCCCGTGCATGATGAATCCGGCCTCGCCCTCCGAAAAGGATCGTCCCGGGCGCAGCGAGGGTCTCCCGAACGAACGTGAGGGATCTGTTGTGATATCGAGAAGCAGATCCTTCGCTTCGCTCAGGAGATTCCTCGGCGCTGACGCACTTCGGAACGACCAGTCGGTGTGCGCGCACGCGATGCCTTTCGGCGCCGAAGTCCGCGCCGACGGTGCGGTGCGTTTCCGTCTGTGGGCGCCAACCGCTCAACGCGTGGAACTGCTGTTGTATGCTTCGCGCCGCGACGAGGTTCGAGAGGCGCTTCCGATGTCGATCGGCCCCGACGGCTTCCATGAGCTCACCACGAAGCGCGCGAGGGCCCGGAGCCGCTATCGCTATCGCATCGACGGCGGTCTCGCGGTTGCCGATCCCGCCTCGCGCGCCAACCCGGACGACGTGCACGGCCCGAGCGAGGTCGTCGATCCGCATTCCTTCAAGTGGCAGGACGGCGCCTGGACCGGCCGCCCATGGCACGATGCCGTGATCTACGAACTGCACGTCGGAACGTTCACGCCGGAGGGGACGTTCCGCGCCGCGATCGAGCGCCTGCCGCATCTCGCCGCGCTCGGTGTCACCGCGGTCGAGTTGATGCCGGTCGCGGATTTTCCGGGGCGGCGCAACTGGGGCTACGACGGCGTGCTGCCGTTCGCGCCCGATGCGAGCTACGGCACACCGGAGGATCTCAAGACGCTGGTGGAGGCCACGCATCGACACGGGCTGATGATTTTTCTTGACGTCGTCTATAACCACTTCGGCCCGGAGGGCAACTACCTCAACGCGTACGCGCCTGCCTTCTTCAGCAGACGACATCGCACGCTCTGGGGGCAGGCGCTCAATTTCGACGGCGAGTCGAACCGCGCAGTGCGCGATTTCTTCGTCCACAACACCCTCTACTGGCTCGAGGAGTATCGCTTCGACGGCTTGCGCTACGACGCGGTGCATGCGATCCGCGACGATTCGCGTCCGCACATCCTCGAGGAGATCGCCGCGGCGGTGCACGCCGGCCCCGGACGCGGGCGGCACATCCATCTCGTGTTGGAGAACGACGACAACGCGGCGCACTATCTTCATCTGGAGCGCGCGGCAGGCTTCCGCGCGCAATGGAACGACGACCTCCACCACGCCATGCACGTGCTCGCTACCGGCGAGACCGACGGCTACTACGCCGACTACGTTCCGCATCCGGCCGCGCATCTCGCGCGCGCGCTCGCCGAAGGCTTCGACTATCAGGGCGAGGTCTCCACCTTCCGCGCCGGCCGTCGCCGCGGCGAGCCGAGCGCTGCGCTGCCGCCGACCGCCTTCGTGGGCTTTCTCCAGAATCACGATCAGGTCGGCAATCGCGCCCGCGGGGAACGCATCACCATGCTCGCGTCGCCGCGGGTCGTGCGCTGCCTCACCTCGATCCTGCTTCTTGCGCCGCAGCCGCCGCTCCTCTTCATGGGACAGGAGTTCGCGGCCGGCACGCCGTTCCAATTCTTCTGCGACTTCGAGCCGGCGCTCGCGCGCGCGGTGGCAGAAGGACGGCGGGCAGAATTCGCCCGCTTTGCGCAGTACGCCGATGCGGCGACCCGCGAAAACATTCCCGACCCCGGCGATGCGGCGACCTTCGCACGCTCGCATCTCGACTGGTCGGAGTTGAGCGACCCGGAACACGCTGCATGGCTGGAGCATCACCGCGAATTGCTCGCGATCCGCCGGCACGAGATCGGTCCCTTGCTGTCAAAGATGGGGGGTGGGACGGCGCGGCGGCGGATGCTCGGCGAGACGGGGCTCTGCGTCGAATGGCTGTGCACCGATGAGACTCGATTGACGTTAATGGCCAATGTGGGAGACAGCGACATCCCGATCGGCGTGCCACCGGCCGGACGGCTCCTGTTCCCGGCCGACGCCCAGGACGGCACCGCGCTCCCGAGTTGGTCCGCGCACTGGTACCTGACGACTCCAACATGAACGATGCATCTCCCTCACGCGACACCTTGAGCCGCCTCGCCGCAGGCGCCGGCATCCTGCCGTCGTACATCGACGTTCACGGCGGCGAGCACGCCACCTCGCCCGAGACGCAGCGCGCGCTGCTCGCCGCGATGCGAATCGATCTGAAGAACGATGCCGCCGCGGTCGCTGCGCAGGAAGCTCGCGAATGGAAGCGGCTGCTCCCGCCGGTTGCCGTCTACACCACCGAGACAGAGGCGCCGCTGTCGTTGGAGATCAGCCTGCCCCGAACACTCGCCGCAGCCGAGCCGCTGCGCTGGACGCTCATCGCCGAGCATGGCGAGCGCTGGAGCGCCGAGGCTCCTCCGGGATCGCTGCCGCAGACGGCCGAGCAGACTCTCGACGGCGTCGCGTTCGTGCGTCTGAAGCTCACGCTGCCCCAGACTGCCGGGACCGTCGGGCTCGGTTACCACAGCTTCGAGCTGGAAGGCGGTGGCGAGCGCGCGACGATGACGCTGATCGTCGCGCCGCCGCGTTGCTACGAGCCGGAAGTCTTCGCGAACGGCGGTCGCGTCTGGGGACCTGCGGTGCAGCTCTACAGCGTGCGCTCGCGGCGCAACTGGGGCATCGGCGACTTCACCGATCTCGCGGAGCTGGCCGAGTTCGTCGCGGGCAACGGCGCCGACATCGTCGCGCTCAACCCGCTGCATGCGCTGTCCTCCGTCTCGCCCCAGCACGCGAGCCCTTACAACCCGTCGAGCCGGCTGTTCGGCAATCCGCTTTATATCGATGTCGAGACGGTGCCGGAGTTCGCGCAATCAGGGGCGGCGCAGCGCGTCGTGACGAGCGGGGATACCCAGGACAAGCTGCGCTGGATGCGCGAGGGCGAGCTGGTCGGATACCGCGTGACGTCGGCCGGCAAGCGCTACGTGCTGGAACAGACGTATAACACCTTCCGCAACATGCATCGCGGCCGCGGCGACGAGCGCGATCGTGCGTTCGAGGCCTATCTCGCGAACGGCGGCGAGGCGCTGCGCCGGCATGCGCTCTTCGAGGCGATCGCGTGGAAGCTCCATGGCGACGGCGTGGCCGCCGCCGGAGACTGGCGCCGCTGGCCTGCCGGGCTGCGCGACGTGAACGGGCGCGACGTCGCGGCCTTCGCCATCGCGAATGCGGAGCGCGTCGAGTTCCACGCCTGGCTTCAATGGCAGTTCGACACGCAGCTCGATCTCGCCGCCGCGTGCGCCAAGGCGGCAGGCATGCGCATCGGCTTCGCCGGCGATCTCGCCGTGGGCGTCGATCCCGGAGGCTCGGAGTGCTGGTCCGATCCTTCGCTCTACGCAACGGCAGCCGCCGTCGGCGCGCCCCCCGACCTGTATAACACGGCGGGACAGAACTGGGGTCTGCCGCCGATGATTCCCGCGCGGCTCCGCGATGCGGCGTACGCGCCATTCATCGCCACGCTGCGGCGGAACATGCGCGCGGCGGGCGCCTTGCGCATCGACCACGTCATGGGGCTCATGCGCCTGTACTGGGTTCCGGCGGGAGCGTCGGCCGATGCGGGCGCGTACGTGCGCTACCCGTTCGACGATCTGCTCGGCATCCTTGCGCTCGAGAGTCAGCGCAATCGCTGTATCGTGCTCGGCGAGGACCTGGGCACGGTGCCCGACGAAGTGCGCGCGGGTCTCGCCCGCGTGGGCGCTCTCTCTTCGCAGCCGCTCTATTTCGCCCACGATGAAAGCGGCGAGTTCAGACCGCCGTCTGCGTATCCGCGCGATGCCGTCGTCTCGGTAGGTACCCACGATCTCGCCACGCTCAAGGGCTTCTGGGTCGGTGCGGACATCGATGCGCGCGAAGCGCTCGCGGTGATCCCGGAGCCCGAGCAGCGCTATGCGCAGAACGTGGAGCGCACGGGCGTGCGGCGACAGCTCCTGCAGGCGCTGCAGCGCGAGGGGCTCCTTCCGCACGGTGTCGATCCCTATCACGCGGCGCACGGCGAGTGGTCGCCCGAGCTGGCGCTCGCCCTGTTGCGCTACCTTGCGCGCACGCCTTCTAAGATTCTACTGGTCGCGTTGGAGGACGTGTTCGGGCAGCGCGAGCAGGTGAACCTTCCCGGCACCGTCGACGGGCTGCCGAACTGGCGCCGCAAGCTCGCGCACGATCTCGAGGACTGGCCGGACGATGCGGGCCTGCGCGCGCTGATCGAAGCGATACGCGCAGAGCGTTGATCGATCGCGAGCGACGCCGTGCGCATCGACGTGCCGCGCGCGACCTACCGCCTGCAGCTCCATCGCGGCTTCAACTTCGCCCAAGCCACCGAGCTGGTGCCTTATCTCGCCGCGCTCGGCGTGAGTCACGTCTATCTCTCGCCGTACTTCAAGGCGCGGCCCGGAAGCGCGCACGGCTACGACATCATCGATCACAACGCGCTCAATCCCGAGATCGGCGACCGCGCCGACTTCGACCCCCCAATCACATGGGCGTGCTTGGCGCGGACAACGAGCGCTGGCTCGACGTGCTCGAGCAGGGACGATCGTCCGCGTACGCGCGTTTCTTCGACATCGACTGGGACCGCACGCCCGACGAACTGGGTGGAAAGCTCCTGCTGCCGGTCCTCGGAGAGGCCTACGGCAACGTGCTCGCGCGCGGAGAGATCGCTCTCGCGTTCGACGGGCAGCGCGGTGCGTTCGCCCTGCGGTACTTCCAGAACAGCTTTCCGATCGATCCCCGCACCACAGGCGGTGTTCTGTTCCGCACGAGGAGGCGTAGTATGGTTGCGCCCGCAACTCCTCAGGCGGGTCATTCTTTGCAGCGTCTCGACAGCGGAGACCGATACTATATGCCGCGCCTATACCTTGTCCTGGCTCTCCTGGGCGTATTGTTTGCTGGCGGGTGTTCCCCGCCTCCATTCGACGCGGCTGCCGAAGCTCGCAAGCTCTTGCAACGAGACGCCGAATGGGCCCAGGCTGCCTCCGACGGCAAGGATATCGACAAGATCGTCTCGTATTGGAGTGACGATGCGCGGGTGATCGAACCGGGA
>DATJWL010000069.1:0-37628 GCA_035501215.1 Casimicrobiaceae bacterium | reverse complement strand
GTGAAGGTCGCGACGAACAGCGGCTGCAGCAGCTGGTGGTTGTCCGCGCGCATCTCGACTTCGCCCACGCTGGTGTTGATCTTCAATCCTTCCAGCGCGCGGGCGATCTTGACCGGGTCGTTCGACTTTGCCTTCGCCGCGGCAGCAGCGAACATCATGAATGCGGTGTTGAGCCGGTAATAGGCGAACTCGTCTTCCTTGCCGGTAAAGCGTTTCTTGAAAGCGACGACATCCGGGTCGAGCTCAGGGGCTACATTGGTGTGATAGCTCGTGACCACCTTGACCACGCCGTTGCCGTCGCGGCCGATCGCGGTCGGCGCGCCAAGCGCGTCGGCATAGTACGTGTACCACGTGACCTTGAGCCCGGCGTCCTTGCCTGCCTTGAACAGCAGTGCCATGTCGTTGCTCCAGTTGCCGGTGATCACCGTGTCCGCCCCCGAAGCCTTGATCTTCGCCACGTAAGGCGAAAAGTCCTGCACCTTCTGGAGCGGGTGCAGGTCGTCGCCTACGATCTGGATGTCGGGGCGCTTCTCGCCGAGCATCTTGCGCGCCGCGGCGGCGACCGCCTTCCCGAACGAATAATCCTGGTTGATGAGGTAGACCTTCTTGATCTCCGGCTGTGTGGCGATGTAGTTCACGAGCGCCGTCATCTTCATGTCGACGTCGGAGTCGAAGCGGAAGTGCCAGAAGTTGCACTTCGCGTTGGTCAGCGCGGGATCGATCGCCGCGTAGTTGAAGTAGAGCACTTCCTTGCCCGGGTTGCGCTCGTTGTACTTTGCCACCGCGTCCGAAATCGCCAGCGCCACGGCGCTGCCGTTGCCCTGGAAGACGTAGCGCGCGCCTTCGTCGAGCGCCTTCTTGAGCGCGATCAGCGATTCCTGCGGGTCGACCTTGTTGTCGTAGAAGTTGATCGAAAGCTTCTCGCCGTTGAGCCCTCCGGCCGCATTGATCTTGTCGATCTCGTAGGTGAAGTGCTTCTGGGCGTTGATGCCAGCGCTCGCCGCGCCGCCGGACAGCGGATCGATGAAGGCGAGCTTGACCTGCGCAATTGCCGGAACGGCGGAAAGTCCGGCGACGAAGAACAGGTAGGCCGCAATACGCGCACGGATACGCATGACTCCTCCTTACGGTCGACAGCTTGTGGTGGGGCCGCGACGCAGGGTTCGCGAGCGCCGTGCGCCCGGCCCGTCGGAAGGCCGATGCTACCGGGGCGGCCGGGCCATTTCAAGCGCTACAATGCCTGCGTGCACCCGCGCCGACAGAGCGCCGGAGGAGTAGATCATGCAAGGCCTGATGATGGATGTGCCACTCATGATTTCGTCGCTGATACGGCACGCCGATCGCTATCACGCCGACGCCGAGATCGTTTCCCGGACGATCGAAGGACCGATCCACCGTTACACCTATCGCGACGCGCACCGCCGCGCGCGCCGGCTGGCCCGGGCGCTCGCGCGCCTCGGCGTCGGCGACGCCACCCGGGTGGGGACGCTCGCCTGGAACGGCTACCGCCACTTCGAGCTCTACTACGCGATCTCGGGGATGGGCGCGATCACGCATACGATCAACCCGCGCCTGTTCCACGATCAGCTCGTCTACATCGTCAATCACGCCGAGGATGCGATCGTATTCTTCGATCCGACCTTCGTCGCGCTGGTGGAGAAGCTCGCGCCCGCCTGCAGGAGCGTGAAGCAGTGGGTGGCGATGACCGACGCGGCCCATCTCCCGCGCGCGAAGCTGCCAGGGCTCCTTTGCTACGAGGAGCTCCTCGCCGCCGAAGACGATGATTTCGATTGGCCGGAGTTCGACGAGAACACCGCCGCCACGCTTTGCTACACCTCCGGCACCACCGGCAACCCGAAAGGGGTTCTATTCAGCCATCGCTCGACGATTCTTCACGCCTACGCCATCTCGCTTCCCGACACCAAGGGCCTGTCGGCGCGAAGCTCGGTGCTCGCCGTGGTGCCGATGTTCCACGTCAACGCCTGGGGCATTCCGTACGCCGCGCCGCTGGTCGGGGCGAAGCTCGTCTTCCCCGGTTGCGCGCTCGACGGCGCGAGCTTGTACGAGCTGATCGAAGCGGAGGGTGTGGACAGCACCTCGGCGGTTCCGACCGTGTGGATGAATCTCATCAATCACATGAAGCAGAACGGGCTCAGGTTCTCCACGCTCACGCACACGACGATCGGCGGCGCCGCCTGCCCGCCGGCGATGATGAAGACCTTGTGGGAGGACTTCGGCGTGCGCGCGATGCACGGCTGGGGCATGACCGAGATGAGCCCTGTTGGAACGCTCAACGCGCCTAAAAGAAAGCACGCGGGGCTTTCCGCCGACGAGAAGTTCAGGGTCTCCGTAAAGCAGGGGCGGCCGCTCTACGGTGTAGAAATGAAAGTCGTCGATGCCGAAGGCCGCGAGCTGCCGCGCGACGGCAAGTCCGCGGGCAATCTGCTGGTGCGCGGACCGTGGGTGCTGCGCCGTTACTACAAGGACGAGGGGGGCGATCCGCTCACGCCTGACGGCTGGCTGCCCACCGGCGACATGGGCACCATCGACCCCGACGGTTATCTCCAGATCACCGACCGCTCCAAGGATGTCATCAAGTCGGGCGGCGAATGGATCAGCTCGATCGAGCTCGAGAACATCGCGGTGGCGCACCCGGGTGTGAGCGAAGCCGCCGTGATCGGCATCCCCGACGCCAAGTGGGGCGAGCGGCCGCTCCTCATCGTCGTTAAGCGCGCCGGCGCCGAGCTGACCCGGGACGCAATGCTCAAGTTCTACGAAGGGAAGATCGCCCGGTGGGCGGTGCCCGAAGACGTGGCGTTCGTCGACGAGCTACCGCACACCGCGACCGGGAAACTCTCCAAGCTGACGCTGCGCCAGCAGTTCAAGGACTATCACCTGCGGCGAGCGTGACTCCGGTGCGTCGAGGCGCCGAGCCGGGGAACGCAGATCGGGTCAGGCGCGATCGTGGTCGCGTTCGCGGCGAAGCGCGTCCTGCAGCCGCTGCTTCTCGGCGAGGACTCGCGTGGCGTAACTGTTGGAGGGGTCGCCAAACGAGCCGTTGTAGAGCTGCAGCCCGGCGGTCTCGGTTCCGCCGCGTTTGATGTAGTCCTTGAGAACGGTCACGCCGAGCTGGATATTCGTCTCGGGGTCGAGGACCGACCCTGCCTTGGCGTCGAACTTGTCGGCATGAAAGTGCGGGATGACCTGCATCAGGCCCATCGCGCCCCCATCGCTCTGGGCGATCGGGTTGAACCTCGACTCGACTGCAATGACGGCCACGATGAGCAGCGGATCGACGCCGCTCCGGCTTCCGGCGCGATACGCGGCGCCGACCAGCGAGCGGGTCGCCTCGAGGGAGACGCGGTAGCGCCTGGCAATGACGCTGGCGAGGTTTTCGATCTCGCGCGCGTGAGCCAAGACTGGGGCTACGAGAACCGGTTGGAGTCTGAGATCAGCCGCCAAGCCGGTGGGATCGGTCGGGCCGGCGGGCTCCGAGGCAGCCGCAACGCCTGCGCGCAGCTCGGAGGCTGCTGCGACCGCCGGTTGCTGCACGGCGGAGCTGGCGAGCAGTGTAGCCAGAGCCACGCCCAGAACGGCAAGGGCGGCTAGCGCATTTCGTGGTTGCTCCCATTGCCGCGCCGAGCGCGAGCCTCGGGATCCTGCAAAAAGATTCTTCGCCATCGGGAACCTCCCTGACGTCGACGATCCTCCTTCTTGCCAGCGCTGCGACCGGTTCACAAAAATCCTTGTGAAACAGTGGTTTGCTATTTAATGCTGCATCGCAGCAGACCTTGACAAGCGGGCGGGAGTATACCGGCCCGGGGAGCGTTGTCAACTCCAAAGGTTAGTAAGCGCTAACCCGCAAAGCAACCGCAAAGATCGGCTTTCCAGTGCGAAAATCTGCCGGCGGACCCCAAAGGGACGCAGCTTCCGAACATGACCGACCACCCGTACCGTCTTTGCGTCGCTCCAATGATGGACTGGACGGACCGTCACTGCCGGTACTTCCTCCGGCTGGTGAGCCCCCGCGCCCGGCTTTACACCGAGATGATCACCACCGGCGCGCTGATGTTCGGGAACGTGCCGCGGCATCTCGACTTCGATCCCGCCGAGCACCCGGTCGCCCTCCAGCTCGGCGGCAGCGATCCACATGCGTTGGCGCACTGCGCGCGGCTGGGCGAGGCCTGGGGTTACGACGAAATCAACCTGAACGTCGGCTGCCCGTCGGAGCGCGTGCAGACCGGGAGCTTCGGCGCCTGCCTCATGGCCGAGCCGGCGCTCGTGGCCGACTGCGTGGCGGCGATGGGCGACGCCGTGGCGCTGCCGGTCACGGTCAAGCATCGCATCGGCATCGACGCCCGCGAAGACTACGGGTTCGTACGTGATTTCGTCGGCACCGTGGCTGCCGCCGGAGCAGAGGCCTTTCTTGTCCATGCCCGCAACGCGATCCTCAAAGGACTGTCTCCGAAGGAGAACCGCGAGATCCCGCCGCTCAAGTACGACTACGTTCACCGTCTCAAGCGCGACTTTCCGCAACTCACCATCGTCATCAACGGAGGCATCGCGACCCACGAAGCGATCGCGCGCGAGCTCGGGCACGTCGACGGCGTCATGCTCGGCCGCGTCGCGTACCACAATCCCTATCTTCTCGCCGAAGCCGAGGAGTATTGCTTCGGCGTCGCGGCGCCCTCGCGTACCCGCGCCGAGATCGTGGAGGCACTGGCCGCTTATGCGCGGGAGCAGCTCGCCTCGGGACTGAGCCTCCGCGCGATCGCACAGCACGTGCTCGGTCTCTATCGCGGACGTTCCGGTGTGCGCGCCTGGCGGCGCATGCTCTCCGACGCTGCGCTGCTGGCCACGGCGGGTCCTGAGCTCTTCCTCACCGCGCTGCGGGAAGTCGAGCCGGCTGCAGTGGCGGAGGCCGTTTCCTGACGCGTGGCCGGCGTTGAGCGCGGCCGTGGGGCGTGTCACCATCACAGGGTCGTCACGCGACATCCGCATTCGCTCTTTCACGGAGAGAAAGCCATGAAGCTCTACTATCATCCGGTATCGACGACGAGCCGGCCGGTGGTGCTGTTCGCAACCGAGTCGGGGATCGAGCTCGACTACCAGATCGTCGACCTCTTCGCCGGGGCGCAGTATCAGCCCGACTATGCGGCGATCAATCCGAGCCGGCAGGTTCCGGTGCTGGAAGACGGCGATTTCCGCCTGACCGAAAGCTCGGCGATCCTCAAGTATCTCGCCGACAAGACCGGCTCTCCCGCGTATCCCACCGATCTGCGCACGCGAGCGCGGGTCAACGAGCGAATGGACTGGCTCAACACCGGTTTCTACCGGGATTTTTCCTACGGCTTCCTCTATCCGCAGATCTTTCCGTTCATGCGCCGCCCCGACGACGTGGTGCAGGCGGGAACGGTCGCGTGGGGCAAGGACAAGGCGCTCAACTGGCTCAGGGTCCTCGACCAAAACCTGATCGGCGCGGAGCAGGGTTTCCTCTGTGGCGACGCCATCACGCTCGCCGATTATCTCGGCTCGATGATGGTGCTCGGCGGCGAAGTCATCGACTGCAGGTTCGGCGCTTATCCCAACATCTGCCGCTGGCTCGGCAACATGAAATCGCTGAAGAGCTGGCCGAAAGTGAACGAAGCGTTCTACGAGTACGTCGTCGAGCCCAACCGAAACAAGGAATTCGTGCGGCTCTGAACTAACGCTGTTCGCCGCGCGCGATGCCGGCGGGCAACTCGTCTTCGATGTATTGGCGGATGGTGGCTTCGAAGTCGTCGTCCGCCCGCATGCCGAGCGCGAGCCCCAACACCGGCGCGAAGCGGGGCGGCCAGGTCGCGACGATGCGCTCGATCACCGGATCGGGCTGCCACTTGACGCGCTCCGCCACGGCGTCGCCCGCCACCCGGCGCAATGCGGCAACCATTTCGCCGACGGAGACGCACATGCCGGGCACGTTGATCGAGCGTGTGTGCACGAATCTCCCCGCCGGAACGTCATGTGCGAGCAGAAGGTTGGCGATGACCGTACGTGGCGAAGACAGCCAGACCCGCGTCGACTGTCCGACCGGGCACGGTGCATCGACGCCGTTCAGCGGCTCGCGGATGATGCTGCTCGCGAACGAGGAAGCCGCTCTGTTGGGCTTGCCGGGCCGCACCGTGATCGTCGGAAGTCGCAACGATCGGCCGTCGATGTAGCCCTTGCGCGTCATGTCGTAGACGAGGAACTCACCGATCGCCTTCTGCGCGCCGTAGGAGGTCTGCGGCGTCAGCACTGCATCGTCGGGAACCGGGTCGGGCAGGGTGCCGCCGAACACGGCGAGCGAGCTGGTGAAAACGAACTTCGGCGGCCGCGCGAGCTTGCGACAACGCTCGAGGAGCAGGCGCGTTGCGTCGACGTTCACGCGCATGCCGAGGTCGAATTCTGCTTCGGCCTGGCCGCTCACCACTGCCGCGAGATGAAAGATCGCGTCGGTGTCGGGCGTGACGACGCGCTCGACGAGCGACGGATCGGCGAGGTCGCCCGTGACAGCGGCGGCCCGCGGATCGTCGACTGGGGCCGGCGCGACATCGAGGAGCACGAGCTCGCGCACTTCGCGCCTCTCACCGCGCGCGTCGACGAGCGCGCCCCGTGCCAGGATGGCGCGGGCGAGGCGGCTGCCGAGGAAGCCGGCGCCACCGGTGATCACGATGCGCATGGTTGATACGCGGAGGGGAGAGCCCGACCTCGGGTTCACGATGGAGCCGCTCGCATTATAAGATGACGTCCGGAGACATGACTGCTTCTCTGCGAACCGGCGCCGCACCGCCGATCAGCCCTGCGACGGTTGCCGATGCCGCCGTCGCGCGCATCTGCGCGGCCATCGCCGATGATCGCGTCGCGATCGAGCCGGAATTCCTTGCAGCGCATGCCGTGCACGCACTGGCCGTGGAGGTGAGGCGTCGCGACGCTGCCGGCGAATTTCATGCGGCTCGTGTCGGGCGCGGCGGGCAACGAATCGAACGCCGCGACATCCGCGGCGATCGCACGCTTTGGCTCGACGAACGAGCGCAGGCGCCCGCGGAGGTGCCGCTCTGGGATGTGCTCGCAGAGCTGCGCGTCGCGATCAACGAGGCGACGCTGCTCGGACTGTTCGGCTTCGAGGGCCACTACTCGCTCTATCCGCCAGGTACGTTCTATCGGCGCCATCGCGACTCTTTCCGGGACGACGATGCGCGCGTGCTCTCCTGCGTGCTGTATCTCAACGAGGCCTGGACGGCGGCCGACGGAGGGGCGCTGCGCCTCTATCTCGGCGCGGGCGAGACGCGCGACGTGCTGCCGGTCGCGGGCACCCTGGTATGCTTTCTCGCGCCACGCTACGAGCACGAGGTATTGCCGGCATCGCGCGAACGTCTCGCCGTTTCCGGCTGGTTCCTGCGTCGGACCTAGGTCGATTCTTCCGGCGACATCGAAATCGCGTCATGCTCGCATCGTCCGCACCTCGCAAGCTCATCATCGCGACGCGCCAATCCGCGCTCGCGCTCTGGCAGGCCGAGCACGTGCGCGCGCGGTTGCGTGCTCTGTATCCCGCCTCGACCGTCGAGCTGCTCGGATTGACCACGCAGGGCGACCGCACGCTCGATCAGCCGCTCGCCGACATCGGCGGCAAGGGACTCTTCATCAAGGAGCTGGAGCAGGCGATGGCCGACGGTCGCGCCGACGTCGCGGCACATTCGCTCAAGGACGTGCCGATGGAGGTTCCGCCGGGCTTCGCCGTCGCCGCGATCATGGCGCGGGAGGATCCGCGCGACGCCTTCGTCTCGCCGCGCTATCGCTCGCTCGCGGAGCTCCCGGACGACAGTTCGGTCGGCACGTCGAGCCTTCGTCGCGAGGCGCAACTGCGCGAGCGCTATCCGAGGCTTCGCGTCGAGCCGCTGCGCGGCAACGTCAACACGCGCCTGCATCGTCTCGACCAGGGCAATCACGCCGCGATCATTCTCGCCGCCGCGGGATTGAAGCGGCTCGGCTTCGCCGATCGCATCGCCGCGATGCTCGATCCAGCGGAGAGCCTGCCGGCGATCGGGCAGGGCGCGCTCGCCCTCGAGTGCCGCGCCGATCGCCGTGACGTGATCGCAGCGCTCGCTCCGCTGGCCGATGACGCAACCACTCTCGCGACAACCGCGGAGCGCGCCTTCGGGCGAGCGCTCGCCGGCGACTGTCGCACGCCGCTCGCCGCCTACGCGGAGGAGCGCGACGGCGAGCTGTGGCTGCGCGCTCTGATCGCGAGCCGCGACGGCCGACAGGTGCTGCGCGGCGAGCGCGCGGCACGCTGCTCCGATGCAGCGGCGGCACGCGAGCTGGGGGAAGCGCTCGGCGCCGAGTTCATCGCGCGTGGCGCCAGCGCAGTCCTCGGCGATACGGCAGGAGCGCGATGAGCGAAGCAGCCGCAGGGCCGCTCGCCGGCGTCGGGATCGTAATCACGCGTCCGGTGCGGCAAGCGGCCGGGCTCGCGGGCCAGATCGCCGCGCTTGGCGGGAAGCCGCTCGTCTTCCCTTCGATCGTCATCCTGCCGCCGCGCGATCGCGGCCCGCTCGATCTCGCGCTGAGGCAGCTCGCCTTATACAGCTATGCGATCTTCATCAGCGCCAACGCGGTCGAGTACGGCGTGGGCGATCCCGCCGCATGGCCGGAGCACTTGATCGCCTTTGCGCCGGGACCGGGCACGGCGGCGGCGCTGCGCGCCGCGGGCATTCCCGACGTACGCGTGCCCAAGACGACGATGGACAGCGACGGACTGCTCGCGCTGCCCGAGTTCGCCGACGTCGCCAGCAAGAGCGTCGTGATCTTTCGCGGCGCCGGCGGCCGCGACGTGCTGCGCGACGCGCTGCTCGCGCGCGGCGCGCGGGTGGTCGCGCAGGTGGACTGCTATCGCCGCGCGCGCCCCACGGCCAGCCCGGAGGGGCTGGTCGAAGCTTGGCACGACGGCCGCATTGACGCCATGACGATCACTTCGAGCGAAGGGCTCGGCAACCTGTGGGCAGTGCTCGATGGCGAGGGCCGGCGCTTTTTCGCGGCCACGCCGAGCTTCGTACCGCACGCGCGCATCGCCGAGCGGGCCCGCGCCGTCGGTCTTGCCAAGGTCATCGTCACGCCGCCGGCGGACGAAGGGCTTCTCGCATCGCTGCTAGAATATTTCGGCCATGCCCGCTCATAACGTCGACGTTCTCGTCACCGCACCCCTGCCGCCGTTCCTGTACGAACCGCTCAAGGCGGACTATCACTGTCACGACTACCATCAGGCACGCGACAAGCCGATGCTGCTCGCGGAGCATGGGGCGCGCGTGCGCGGACTGGTACAGGGCGGGGGAACGCAGACACCGACTTCCCTCCTCGACGCGCTGCCGGAGCTCGAGCTGATCTCCGTCTTTGGCGTGGGTTACGACGGCGTGCCGGTTGCCTATTGCAGAGAGCGCGGCATCAAGGTCACCAATACCCCCGACGTGCTGACCGACGACGTCGCCGACGTGGCGCTCGGGCTTATCCTGATGACAGGCCGCGGCTTCGTGCGTGCCAATCGCTTCGTGCAGGCGGGCGAGTGGAAAAAGCGCGGGGCCGAGCTGACAATGAAGCTCAGCGGCAGGAAGGTTGGCATCCTCGGGCTCGGCCGCATCGGCAAGGCGATCGCGCAGCGCGTCGCGGCGATGGGCATGAAGGTCGCCTACACCGGCCGCAATCCGCAACAGGTTCCCTACGAATACATCGCGGATCTGAAAGCGCTCGCGGGCGCGGTCGATTTTCTCGTCGTCGCGTGTCCCGGGGGCGAAGCGACGCGCAACATCGTCAATGCCGAGGTGCTCGCAGCGCTCGGCAAGAAGGGAACGCTCGTCAACATCGCACGCGGTTCGATCGTCGACGAGCCCGCGCTCGTCGCCGCATTGAAGGCGGGAACGATCAAGGGCGCAGGGCTCGACGTGTTCGCCGACGAGCCGCACGTTCCGGCCGAGCTTTTCGCCATGGACAACGTGGTGCTGCTGCCGCACGTCGGCAGCGCGACGCGGGAGACACGGCAGGCGATGGGCGACCTTTGCAAGGCGAACCTCGACGCGTACTTCTCGGGCAAGGGAGTGCTCACGCTCATTCCCGAGCTTGCGTAGCGGCCCGCATTCATCCGGCCGTTGCGCCTCGCCTTCGCTCCGGAAACATCACCGCTGCAAGAGAGGCGAGTACCAGCGCCAGCGCCACGAATTCGCTTACGCCCGGCCGCTCGCCCAGGAAAAGCATGCTGGAGAAGACGCCCACGACCGGCACCGGCAGCGACGAGAGGGAGCTCACAGCCACCGGCAGCGTTCGCGCCATGCGAAACCACGCCCAGTGCGCGAGCGTGCCGGCGAAGAAGATGTTGTAGACGACCGCAAACCAGGCCTTCGGGGACATTGCCGCCAGCGACGCGGCGGCGTGCGGGTCGAAGAGCGGAGCCGCGATCAGGATTGGAATCCAGCCGAGCAACAGCATCCAGCCGGTCAGCGTGTTCTGCGGTAACGGAGGCGTCCAGCGCCGCAAGAGCACCGTGCCGAAGCCCCACGAGATCGACGCACAGATGATCAGAATCGCGCCAACCGGCGCGCGCTGGACATGGGCGATCTCGTCGCCGAGCAGCACGGCCATTCCGCCCATGCCGAGCGCGAGCCCGACGAGCTTGCGTCCGGAGAGCGGCTCGTGCAGCAGCCACAGCGAGAACAGAACACCCCACATCGGCATGGTGTAGGCGAGAATCGCCGAGCGCCCGGCCGGCATCTGCTGCACGCCGAACAGAATGAATGCGTTCCAGGCGGTGATGTTGAAGAGCGCCAATACGATGAGATGGGGCCAGAACCGGCGCGGGATGCGCACCGATTCGCCGGACAACTTCGATACGATCAGCAATCCGAGAGCGGCGAAGCCGAGGGTGGCGGCGCGAAACGTGAGCGGCTCGAGCTCGGTGACCCCGGTCTTCAGCACCGGCCAGTTGCAGCCCCAGACCAGCGTGAGCACGCCGACCAGGGCGAGGCTCGACGCCGGCACCGCGTGGTGCGCGGGGCTACGAGGTGCGGCGCTCATCCGCGCGAGCGCTCAGCGTCCGGCGCTTCCCCGTACTTGGACAGATGCAGCGCGCGCGCCTGCGTGACCCATTGATCGCGCACGATGCGTCCCGGAAACTCGGGCAGCCTGGCGTCGAATTCGGCGACGTCGCGCTCCGACCAGTGCGCGATCTGGCGGAAGGTCATCACGCCGAGCGTGTGCAGCATGCGCTCGAGGACCGGCCCAACGCCGACGATGAGCTTCAGGTCGTCGGGTCCCGCCGCGCCGGAGAGGATTGGCGGGGGCGCATTGTTCTCGATGTCGACGATCAGTTGCCGGTAGCGCGCGGTCTCACCGTGAGCCCGAGCCAGCTCGCCGAACAACTGCTCGCGTTCTTGCGCGAAGTCTTCGAGCTGCGATCGCGTCGCATCGCATGCGACGATCTTTCCGCGCAGCGCCGCGGCCTCGGCATCGCGGCTGCGGATGATGCGTGCTCTCTCGGCGCCGAAACGGTCGGTGGATCCGGTTTCTGCAGGCGGCGCTTTGCGCGGCTCCCGAGTCGGGCCCTTCGGCGCTGGTTGAATCGGGTGAGGAGCTACGGAGGCGATGGCCTCCTCCGGGGTTCGCGCCGGCCGCTGCCGCACGCCGATCATGTAACCGATGACCCCCGCGAGCACTGCGACAATGACGATGAAGAGGGCGAGCATGTTGCGCGTTGTTGTGGCCGCGAATCCCTGAGCGGCGGCGGCGCAGCAAGATTCTAGGCTACAATCGGCACGCGAGCGAAGTCCACTTTTCGCGATTTCCGCCGGCGTTCTCCTTCACCATGAGCAGTCCGCAGGATCTGGCCAAAGCGCCCGCGCCGCCGGCTGGAGGCGCGGCGCCGCACGGCGCCGCGCTCCGGCGGCGGTGGCTCGCACCCGTAGTCACCATCGCGCTCGCCGCGGCGATCGTCGCCGTCTGGATCGACGAGCGCAACACAGAGGGGCACCTGCGCACGGAGGTCGCGCAGCGGCTCTCGGAGATGCAAGCCGGCGACAAGGCGACGCGCGCCTTGGTGAAGGACGCGCAGGACAACCTGCGTGACGCACAGGCGAAGATCGCGCTGCTCGAGAACCGGCTCGCAGAATCGCAGACGCAGCAGGCCGCGCTCGAGGCCTTGTACCGCGAGCTCGCGCCGGCGCGCGACGAATGGGCCCTGACCGAGGTGGAGCAGGTGCTGATGCTTGCGGCTCAGCAGCTGCAGGTGGCCGGGAACGTATCCGGAGCGCTGGCCGCGCTTCAGCTCGCCGACGCCAAGCTGCAGCGTCTCGACCGGCCGCAGTTCGTGCCGCTGCGTCGCGCCCTTGCGCGCGACATGGATCGGCTCAAGGCAGTGCCTTACGTCGACGTTGCTGGCATTTCACTGCGGCTCGACCAGGCGATCGCCACCGTCGACGTGCTGCCGCTCGCGCTCGAGGAACGCCTGCCGGCGGCCGCGCCCGAGACGCCTCCCAAGGACGAGCCGTCGTGGCGCCGATTCCTGCGCGAGGTGTGGCAGGACGTGCGGCAGCTCGTGCGCGTCGAGAATCTCGACAAACCGGAAGCGCCGCTCCTCACCCCGTCGCAACAGTTCTTCCTGCGCCAGAATCTCAAGCTGCGGCTGCTCGCCGCGCGCTTCGATCTGCTCCTTCGCGACCAGTCGAATTTCCGCGCCGACCTGAACGCGGCCGAGGCGTGGCTGAAGAAGTATTTCGATACGCGTGTGCAGGCAGTGCAGTCGATGATCACACTGCTCTCGGAGGTGAAGAAGACGGAGATGGGCGCCGAGCTGCCGGGAGTCGCCGCCAGCCTGGACGCGGTGCGCGTGCTGCAGCTCGCTCGCGAAAAGCGCTTGCGTTGAGCGCGGAGCCGCCCTCGTGCGCTTCCTGTTTTGGTTTCTCCTCATCGCCGTCGCCGCCGTGGCGGCGGCGATGGCGGCGAAGCTCACTCACGGCTACGCGCTGTTGGTGGCGCCGCCCTACCGCGTCGAGCTGTCGCTGAATCTTCTCGTCATTCTCGCGATTGCCGGCTTCTTCACGCTCTATCTGCTTTCGCAGATGGCGATGCGGACCGCGGAGCTTCCCGGACGCGTTCGCGCGTGGCGAGCGCAGCAGAAGCGCGAAAGCGCGCGCGCGAAGCAGGACGCGGCCATCGTCGCGCTGCTCGAGGGCCGCTACGGCAAGGCGCAGCAGCTCGCGCAGGAAGCGCTCGCCCTGCCTTACTCCACGGGGCTCGCGGCGCTCGTCGCCGCGCGCGCCGCGATCGACGTGCGTCAGTTCGACAAGGCGGAGGGTTTCCTGTCGCGCAGCGAGGTGCAGGCGACGAGCCTCGCGGTGCCGCGGCTCACGCTTTCTGCGGAGATCGCCCTGGAACAGGGCCAGCCGCAAGAAGCCTTGCGGCTGCTGCAATCGCTCAAGGCGGAAGCGGGGATGCACACGGCGGCGCTGCGGCTCGAGTTGCGCGCGCTGCAGGCCGCGCGCCGCTTCGCGGACATTCCGCCGCTCGTCGGACAGCTCGTGAAACGCAAGGTCTTCGACGAGGCCCAGGGCGAGCAGGTGCGCATCGCCGCGCAGCGCGAGCAATTGCGCTCGCTCGCGCACGACGCCGCGGGTTTGCGCGACACCTGGAGCCGGCTCCCCGATGCGACGCGCACGCAGCCGAAGATCGCGTGCGCGGCGGCGCAGAGCTTCCTGCAGTTGGGCGGGGACCGGGAAGCTGCGGAGATCATCGCCAACGCGCTCGTGCGCGAGTGGGATTCCGATCTCGTCGACCTTTACGGCGAGTGCCGTCTGCCCGACGCCACGAAGCAGATCGAGCAGGCGGAGCGCTGGCTCTCGACCCACAATCAGGATGCCACGCCGCTGCGCGTGCTCGGCACGCTGTGCCAGCGCCAGCAGCTGTGGGGCAAGGCACAGACCTATCTCGAGGCGAGTCTCGCGCTCGACAACCACTGGCGCACGCACCTTGCGCTGGGCGAAATGCTGGGGCGGCTCGGCAAAAGCGACGAGGCCAATGCGCATTTTGTGGCCGCGCTGAGGCTTGCCACCGACGAGCTCCGGCGGCGCTAGCCGCCGCACCGTAGCGAGTCCGCTGCCAAGGAGACGTCTCTGATCAAGCTCAACTTCGGGTCGGGTCCCCATCCGCTCGCCGGATGGGTCAACGTCGACCTCGATTGCGCAGCGCGGCCGGACGTCGTCGCGGACCTCAGTCGGCCACTGCCGTTCGCTGACGGCTGCGCCGATTATCTGCATACCGAGGATTTCATCGCGCAGCTCGAGCCCGACGATTTGCTGGGCTTACTGCGCGAGTGCCGGCGCGTGCTCAAGCCCTCCGGCGCGCTGCGCGTGCTCACGCCCGACCTGGCGCGCTTCGCCCGCATCTATCTCGAGGACCCCGAGCATCTGGTGCGAATCTGGGATACCTTCGTCGGCGTCAAGCTCGTCACTCGCTCGGCCTGCGAGGTGTTCAATCTCGGCATGAAACTCGCCGGACGGTTCCAGTACGACCGCTCGACCTTCGCGGCCATCGCGCACGCGGCGGGCTTCGACACGGCTGCGGTCGGGTACAACGAGAGCGGCTACGCCGCACTGCGCGGCCTGGACCTGCGGCGCCCGGACGAGGCGGTCAGCATGTATCTCGAATGCACGCCGCGTCCTCTCTGATCGTGCGTTGATTCGCAGCGGAAGATCGCGTCCAATGCCAGGGTTCGTGCTCACGTATCACTCCCATCACGTCGTTGGCGAGGACTATGCGCGCAACGACCACGTCGCTCTTGCCGTCGACCTGGACCTCATCACGGAGGCTGGGTGCGATATCGTTTCGCTCGAGTCGCTGATCGACGCCTGTCTCGGACCGGCGGAGGGAGACGGGGACTCTCGGCGGAGGCAGGTCGCGATCACCTTCGACGACGGTCCGATCTACGATGTCGAAGGCTTCAGCCACCCTCGGTTCGGCCCGCAGCGCGGTTTCCTGCCCATCATGCGCGACTTCCTGTCGCGGCGCGGGTGCGCGGAGCAGCCGGAGCTCGGCGCGACGAGCTTCGTCATCGCCTCGCCGGAGGCTCGGCGCGCGATGGAAACAAGCTACGACCCCGCGTACACGTACGTCGGCCCGGGCGCGCTGAGCGATGCGTGGTGGAACGCCGCGATCGATACCGGGCTGATCTGCATCGCCAACCACAGCTGGGATCACCTGCACCCGGGGCTCGCCCGCGTCGCGCACTCGAGGCAGGTGCGGACCGACTTCAGCGAGGTGCTCACCGCGGCGGACGCCGACGCGCAGATCGCGCAGGCAGGCGCGTTCATCGCGGAGCGCACGCGAGACCGGGCGGCGCCGTTCTTCGCCTATCCCTTCGGGCAATACAATGCGTTTCTAGTCGAGCGCTACCTGCCCCGGAACGCGGAGCGACTCGGTTTGCGGGCGGCCTTTACCGTCGAGCCCAGACCGGTGACGGTGCGCGAGAATCGCTGGGCGCTGCCGCGTTTCGTGTGCGGGCACGACTGGACCAGTCCCGCTGAACTGCTGGCGATCCTGAGGCGGGACTGAAATCCGCGTGCCGCGCCTTGAGCTCGAACACCACGATCTGCCCGTCGCGATACATCGGAGCACCGAGCTTCGCCTCGATCGCAGGGAGGCAGGCGGCCACGTCAGGCCACTCGATGTCCTGGCCCGGCGGCGTGGTCCAGGGCGCGAGATGCATGACGAGGTAGTCCGCGCCGTAGGATTCGCCCGCGAGCACCCCGGACAGATGGACGAACTCGCGCATGCGCATTCCCTTCGCGCTCGCCGGATATTCGCCGAAACTGCGTTCGCCGCACACGGGCGTTACGAAGCCGATCTTCACGTACTGCCGATGGACCTGCTGGTACCAGGGGTACGGATCGAAGTGCGACTCGAGCCGCCACGGCGCCTCGATCAAGGTGATGGTCGCGGGAGGCTGGCGCGCCAGCGTCCGATAGAACTCGGGCACCGGCTCCTTCGGGATCAGCTGCACATAGGGGTTGTGCGCAGGGTCGTAGTCAAACTGGAAGCGCAGGTGGCCCATGAACTGGTTGGGATAGTAGAAATAATCCGGGATCGGCCCGAGGAACACCAGTGACGCGACCAGCGCCGCAGCGACGAGCGCCTCCAGCGCAGGACGGCGGAGGAGCGCGAGGCACACCACGATGCCCTCGGCGAGGAAGAGCAGCGCGAAGGGCAGCGCCGGGATCAGATAGCGCGCCAGCACCAGGGGCTCGTGGATCCACGGCGAGTGCGCGAGCGCAATGGCGATCGCCGCGCCAAGCGTCACGACCGCGACATACCCCACGAACGCGCGGTCGCGCCGCCAGAAGCGGACGATACCGAGTCCCGTCAGCGCCGCAAGAGCCAGGAGCCACGCAGGCTGCGCGACGCCGTAGAGCATGAGTAGCGTGCGATACGCGCTGTCCAAGGTGACCGCGTCCGCGGCGATTTTGGCCGTCACGTTCGCCCAGTCGTTGCGGAGCGGCGGCAGCAGCACTGCAGCGAGCGGCAACGCCGTCGCGAGACCGAGGAGCGATAGCCGGCTGAGCGCGGCCGACGCCGGCGCGGCGAGTCGGCGCTCGCGCGCCAGCACCGCGAGAGCCGGCACACCGCAGTACGCGAAGGGCAGCAGGGTGAAGGGGAGCGTCACCAGGTGCAGCCAGCCCGCGACGGCGGCGGCGATGGCGTAGGTCGCTCCCCAGCCGACGACGCTCCCCTGCCGCAGCCACCAGCGGCGGAACGCGACCAGCGCGACGAGTGTCAGCAGGCTCGTCAGCGCGTAGGGCCGGGCGACCCTCGTGTGATAGACCAGCAGAGGGGAGACCGCGAGCAGCGCAACCCAGGTTGCGCGGACGGGCAGCGTGGTCTCGCGGCGCAGCAGCAGCGGCGCCGCGGCGAGCAGGGCGATGCCGGAGAGCAGCATGGGCAGATGCATCGCCCATTCGGTGAGTCCGCCGTGCAGGAACAGCAAGCGGTCGTAGAGCGTGAGCGGGATGCTGTAGTCGGAGTAGCCGAAGCTCGTGAAGATGCCCCATGCGTCCGCGGTGAGGAGCTTGTGCAACGCATGCCACTCGTCGTCGAGGATGATCTGGATGCCGAGCTGGTACCCGCGCGAGGCGCCCCCGGCGATGATCGCTGCGAAGAGGAGCGCAAGCCAGGCCACGCGCTCGCGCTGAGTGAGGGCGGGCGCGCCCGGTCGGCGCGTCACGGCGGCGCGGGCTGCGATCGCGGCGCGGCGACGACACGAAATTCGGCAGCCGCGGAAAAGATGCGCGGCCGCGCGAGTCCCCAGCGCCACAGCCGATATTGCAGGCTCGTCCACAGCACGCCCAACCCGTAGACGACGGAGCGTCCGAAGCCGATCTGGCTCGCGTCTTCGAAATAGCGCGTCGGGCAGGAGAGCTCGCCCACGCGCAGCCCGAAAGCGAATGCCTGCACCAGCATCTGGTTGTCGAACAGAAAGCCCGACGAGTTGGCGCCGAGCGGAAGCGTCTCGAGAACCCGCCGCGAGAACGCGCGATAACCGGTGTGGAATTCGGACAGCCTGGAACCCACCATCAGGTTCTGGAGCGCGGTCAGAATGCGGTTCGCGACGTACTTGTAGCGCGGCATGCCGCCGGCGAGGGCAGTGTTGCCGAGCATGCGCGAGCCGATCACCACGTCATAGACGTCCGACGCGATCATGGCGGCCATCGCCGGGATCAGCCGCGGCTCATACTGGTAATCCGGGTGGAGCATCACGACGATGTCGGCGCCTTCGGCCAGCGCCTCGGCATAGCAGGTCTTCTGGTTCGCGCCGTAGCCGCGATTGTCCGGGTGGCGGCGGGTGAGGATCCCGAGCCGCTGCGCGATCACGACCGTCGCGTCGTCGCTCGCGTCGTCGACGAGTAGCACGAGGTCGACGATATCGTGCGGAATCGCGCGGAAGCACTCTTCGAGCGTCTTCTCGGCGTAATACGCCGGCATCACGACGACGATCTTCTTGCCGTGCAGCATCTACGCCTGCGCCTCCGTCTGCACGGCGGGACCAGGCGGCCTGCGGGCCAGGGCGAAGAATTCGTGTCCCCGCGCCGTCGCCTGCCGGAACAGGCGGAATTGCAGGCGATAGAGCGGGGGCCAGAGCAGTCCGGTTCGGTCGAGCAGCCCCGACACGAGCGGCAGCTCCCAGGCGTTGCGCAACGCGCTCACCCGGGTCGCCTTCTTCCGGTCGCCGGCAGCCGCAGGCGGACGCTTGATCCGCGTGTAAGCCCGCCGCATCGCCCAGAACACGGGATAGGTGAAGTCCCAGAAGACCTGTGCTTGGAGCCCAGCCTGGGCGAGCTTCGCGCCCAGATCCTCGACCGTGTAGCGCCGGAAATGCCCGTAGAAGTCGTCGTCCCAACGCCATTCGCACGGATTGCTCGGTACAGCGAGCAGCAGAGCCCCCTCCGCCTCGAGGAGTCGCGCCAGGTGGCGCAACGCGCCGACATCGTCGTCGATGTGCTCGAGGGCATCCCACATCAGGATCGTGTTCCAGCTGCCGCTCAGCTCCTCGAGCGCCGCGTTGCTCACGCTCACGTTCGGGTAGGGCGCGAGATTGGCGCGCGCCCGCGCGATCGCCTCGGGGGAGAAGTCGATCGCGGTTCCGTGCCATCCTGCGCGCGCGAGATGCGCGCTCGCCTCGCCTCTGCCGCAGCCGACCTCGAGAAACGGAGGGCGCAATGCGTACTGCTCGATGAAGCGATCGAGGCAGTAGAGCATGTAGTTCTTCAGAGGAACGAAGTTTGCCATGGAGCTGGTGGCGGCGAAGCGCCTCGCCGGGCTCGCACGTAGCCTTCGCGCGCTCGCGCGTGCTACGCCGGCGCCTCCGCCTGCACTGCGGGCGTGAACGAGTCGGCGAAGAACTCGTTGGCGGGAAGCCGACACGCCTCGGTGAAGTCCTTGCGCGCGGCCTCGATCATCACCGGCGGGCCGCAGGCGTACACCTGGTACCCCGACAGATCGGGGAAATCCGCCATCACCGCCCGGTGCACGAGGCCGGTGCGGCCGGACCAGCGGTCCTCGGGCAGGGGGTCCGAGAGCACGGGAATGAAAGTGAAATCCTGGTGCTGCTGCCATTGCCCGGGAAGCTGCGGCAGGTACAGATCGCGCAAGCTGCGCACGCCCCAGTAGAGCACCATCGGCCGCGCGAAGCCGTGGTGCAGCGCGTGCTCGATCACTGCCTTGATCGGCGCGAATCCGGTGCCGCCCGCGACGAAGATGATCGGCTTGTCCGACTCCTCGCGCAAATAGAACATGCCGTACGGTCCCTCGAAGCGCATGATCTCGCGGCCCTTGAACTCAGTGAACAGCGGCCCGCTGAACGCGCCCCCCGCGAGATAGCGCACGTGCAGCTCGAGTAGCGCGTCGTTTTCCGGCGGCGTCGCGATGGAGAAGCTGCGCCGGCGCCCGTCCTTGAGCAAGAGGTCGATGTACTGGCCCGCGAGATACTGCAGGCGCTCGTTCGCCGGAAGCTTGAGCGAGACGATCGCGACATCGGGGGCGACCTTCTCGATTTTCTCGACGCGGCACGGGAGCTTCCGGATCTGGATGTCGCCGGCGCGGCGGACCTCGCGCACTTCGATCGCGAGCGACGATTTCGGCTTGGCCACGCAGAAGAGCGCGAGCCCCTGCAGCTTGTCCTGCTCGGTGAGTGTGGCCGCCTGGTGCGCGCCGTAATCGACTTCGCCTTGGAGAATCTTTCCCTTGCAGGTGCCACACGCGCCGTTGCGGCAGCCGTACGGGATCATAAGATCGGCGCGCATTGCTGCGGCGAGCACGGTCTCGCCCTCATCGCAGGCGAAGCTGTGCCCGCTGGGTTTTATGGTAATCTCGAACGGCATTCCAGTCGCTGTTGCGCGTTCGCGCGAAAGTTCGAGAGCGTGATCCGGGTTCTGTTGATCGGCTGCGGCGACATCGCCTTGCGCGCCGCCGGGCTGCTGCGGGGAAGGGTCCGCCTCTACGGCCTCACGCGCCGGCAGGAGGATGTTCCCAAGCTGAGGCAGCGAGGCATCCTGCCGATCGTCGGCGATCTCGACCGCAGGATGAGCCTCAATCGGCTCCGCGCGGCGCCCTTTGCCGTGCTGCATTTCGCACCGCCGCCCAGTGAAGGCCGCGACGATCTGCGTACCGCGCACCTGATCGCCGCGCTGACAAAGGCGCGGATTATACCGCAGCATTTCGTCTACATCAGCACGAGCGGTGTCTATGGCGATTGCGCCGGCGCGCGCGTGACCGAGGCGCGGCCGCGGCGCGGCGAGACGCCGCGCGCGAGGAGGCGCATCGCGGCCGAGGAGCGGCTGCGGCGCTGGGCGCGCCGCTACGGCGTGAAGCTCGCGATCCTGCGTGCGCCCGGAATCTATGCCGAAACCCGGCTGCCCCTCGAGCGGCTGAAGCAGGCGACGCCGGTATTGCGCGCCGAGGAAGATGTCTTCACCAACCACATCCATGCCGACGATCTCGCGCGCGCTGCGGTTATCGCAGCATTCCGCGGCAGACCGAACCGCGCCTACAACGTGAGCGACGACGCCGAGTTGCACATGGGCGAATGGTTCGACGCGGTAGCCGATGCATTTCTACTGCCGCGACCGCCGCGCGTTTCGCGCGAAGAGGCCGAGAGGCGCCTCGCGCCGGTCCTGCTCTCGTTCATGAACGAATCGCGGCGGCTTTCCAACGCGCGGCTGAAGCGCGAGCTGCGCCTGCGGCTTGCCTACCCCGAGCCGCGGGTGCTGCTCTCCGAGATCACCCGGCGCGGATTGCGCAAGCAAATGACGCTTCCTCTGGGACCGTCGCAATGAGCGAGGTTGCGCCGTCGCGCGTGGAGCGCACGCGCTGGCAGAGGATCGCGGCGCGGCTCGATGCGTACGAGCGGCTGATCCGTCTCGATAAGCCGATCGGAACCCTGCTGCTGCTGTGGCCCACGCTCTCGGCCTTGTGGCTTGCGAGCTACGGCTCGCCGTCGTGGATCTTCGTCGGCATCTTCGTGCTCGGCACGCTGTTGATGCGCTCCGCCGGATGCGCGATCAACGACTATGCCGACCGCGACTTCGACGCACATGTCGAGCGCACTGCGAATCGCCCGCTCGCCCAGCGCGAGATCGCGCCGTCGGAGGCGCTCGCGGTCGGCGCCGCGCTGGCGCTGTGCGCTTTCCTGCTCGTGCTGCGCTTCAATGCGCTCGCCATCGAACTGTCCGCCGTTGCGCTCGTGATCACGATCGCTTATCCCTTCTTCAAGCGCTTCTTCTTCCTGCCGCAGGCGTTTCTCGGCATCGCGTTTTCGTTCGGAATCCCGATGGCTTTCGCGGCCGTTCTGGGCAGCGTGCCGCGCGCAGGGTGGGGGCTCTTCGCCGCGAATCTCCTATGGGTGATCGCGTACGACACGGAATACGCGATGGTTGATCGCGACGACGACCGCAAGCTGGGTCTGCGGACATCGGCCATCGCGTTCGGGCGCTTCGACGTGCTCGCGGTGATGTTTTGCTACGCCGTCTATCTGGCCGGACTGACCTGGATTGGGCGCTTCTATGCGCTGGGGGCCGTGTTTCACGCTGGCGTGCTCGTCGCCGCGCTGATTGCGCTATCGCACTTCTGGCTGATCCGCCGCCGCGAGCGCGCGAACTGTTTTCGCGCCTTCCTCGGCAATCACTGGCTAGGGCTGGCGATCTTCGCCGGCATCGTCGCCGACTTCGGTTTTCGCTTTCAGGCCTGGCCCCGCTGGCCACTGTGAGCGTCAGCGGTTCGCTGAGACGCGCCGGCGCAGCGCCGTCGCGCCCATCAATGCCGTCAGCGCGATCAAGGTAAGCAGCAGCTCGTCGGAAATCGCCGGGATCGGCACCGCCGCCCCGTTCGAGCCGGCGGCGACCCCAGGATGCTCACCAAGCAGGCGAGGATATCTTCGCTCACCGCCCTCTGGGGGGGCGAAGTGCGACGTAGCCGCCGGCCGTCAGGTCGGAATGGACCTGGCCTGACACCAGCTCGTACTGGAGGCTTGACGGGCTTTGCTGCCAGATGTAGAGGTCGCCGCCGGCGGAGTACTGGTTGATGACGCTCTGCCCGAGGTGATCCACCTCGTTGGAGCCGTTCATTGATATTGCGACGCTGAACAGGATGGCCCTGTAGAGCGTGTCGGGGTGCGAGCCCCAGAGGCCCACGAACACCTTCACGTTGTTCGCTGCTGCTGCCGGATCAATCTTGATCAGGCCGGTGGTGCAATCGAAGGTGATGCTGCTCGTGAAGGTGATGGCCCCGGTGAGCGCGGGGCCTGAGTAGGTCGCGATGGTCAGGGTGATCAGCGTATTCGGCGCGAGGCCGCCGCCGAAGGTGGGAATGTGAAACGACGGATACTGGGCGTTGTACGGGCCAATGTTCTTGCCGGTCTCGTCGACGAATTGCTCGATGACGCCGACACCGGGGATGCTCAAGCGCACTTCGGCGGAGGCCTGCGTACCGATGTTGATGAACGTGTTCACGTCGAATGCGGCGCCGCCGCAAGTTCCGGCGAGGCCCGTCTGGTTGCCCAGGATTTGGATCGACGGTATCTGACTCGAGGCCGGCGTGACCGACTTTGCAGGCATGGCGGAAGATGTGCCGGCGCCCGTTGCTGCAATGGCCAACGTCGCCCACAACACAGCGAACGAACCTACCCCGGCCTTCAGCGCGGCCGCACCGATGCGCAAGCGACGTGGCTCCTAGGCGACGCAGGCTCCCGCAGGAGCCCATGAGTCCAGCTTAGCGGCTGACGTCCCGGACGGTCCAGCCGCGGGTGACGATAATACGGCGTCCGGAATGCGTTGTCGCATCGATACCACGACGACTGTCGCCGTCCCCCGACAGTTTCTGCGGATTTAGGTCCATTTTTGTGCTGTCATGCCCTCCGGGGACGCGCCCCGCCGGTACGTTAAGATGCGGGCGCGAGCCAGGCCAGCACACGGATCGAGAATGAAATACGCCGATCTCCGCGATTTTCTCGCGCAACTCGAAAAACGCGGCGAACTCAAGCGCATCGGCGTCGAGGTCGATCCGCGCCTCGAGATGACCGAGATCTGCGACCGCGTGCTCAAGTCCGGCGGGCCGGCATTGCTGTTCGAAAGGCCGAAAGGCTTCGGCGGCATCGGCGGCATCGGCGGGCGTGCGCCGATGCCGGTGCTCGCCAACCTCTTTGGCACGGCGCAGCGCGTCGCGCTCGGCATGGGGCAGGAGTCGGTCGGAGCGCTGCGCGAAGTCGGCAAGCTTCTGGCGTTCCTCAAGGAGCCCGAGCCGCCCAAGGGCCTCGTAGACGCGTGGCAAAACACGCGTCCGGTGTTCATGCAGGTGCTGCACATGGCGCCGAAGGAGCGTGCCTCGGCGCCGTGCCAGGAAATCGTCTGGGAGGGTGCGGACGTCGATATCTCTCGTCTGCCGCTGCAGACCTGCTGGCCGGAGGACGTCGCTCCGCTCGTCACCTGGGGCCTCACCGTTACGCGCGGTCCGAACAAGACGCGGCAGAATCTCGGCATCTATCGCCAGCAGCGGCTCGCACGCGACCAGCTCATCATGCGCTGGCTGCCGCATCGCGGCGGCGCACTCGATTTTCGCGATCACGCGCTTGCAAGTCCGGGGAAGCCCTTTCCCGTCGCGGTCGCGCTCGGCGCCGATCCGGCGACGATCCTCGGCGCGGTGACTCCGGTGCCGGACACGCTCTCCGAATACCAGTTCGCGGGCCTGCTCCGCGGCGCGCGCACCGAGATCGTGAAGTGCATCTCCCACGATCTGCAGGTGCCCGCCTCGGCGGAGATCGTGCTCGAAGGATTCATCCGGCCGGACGAGAGCGATCCGACCGGCTACGAGACTGCGCTCGAAGGTCCGTTCGGCGATCACACCGGCTACTACAACGAAGCCGAGCGCTTTCCGGTGCTCTCACTCGAGCGCATCACCATGCGCCGCGAGGCGATCTATCACTCGACCTATACCGGCAAGCCGCCCGACGAGCCGGCGGTGCTGGGCGTGGCGCTCAATGAAGTGTTCGTGCCGCTATTGCAGAAGCAGTTCCCGGAGATCGCGGATTTCTATCTGCCGCCTGAAGGCTGCTCGTATCGCGTCGCGCTGGCCAGCATGAAGAAGCAATACCCCGGTCACGCCAAGCGCGTGATGTTCGGCGTGTGGAGCTTTCTCAGGCAGTTCATGTATACGAAGTTCATCATCGTCACCGATGACGACGTGAACATCCGCGACTGGAAGGAAGTGGTGTGGGCGCTCTCCACCCGCGTCGACGCCGCGCGTGACGTGCTGATCGTTGAGAACACGCCGATCGACTATCTCGACTTCGCCTCGCCGGTGGCGGGGCTGGGCAGCAAGATGGGCATCGACGCCACCCACAAGTGGCCCGGCGAGACGCAGCGCCGCTGGGGGCGCCCGATCGCGATGGACGAGGCGGTAAAGCGTCGCGTCGACGCGTTGTGGAAGGACGTGGGTCTTTAGGCCGCGATCACTGCGGGCACTCGCCCTACGGCGGCGGAGTTGTGTCCACCGAAGGTTCCGTCGCAGCGCTCGCGCTGCCGCGCCAGTTGCGCATGATGCGAACCGCGACGAACGCCACGGCAGCGATCCGCGCCCACCGCGCAAGGCGGCGCAGACCCAAGAGCGGCGCCACCGTTTCGATCAGCGCCACCACCGCAGCGGGTTGCGCGATCGACCCGCCGATGAGCCTCCTGGGGCGCAGCGCCTCGCGCAATTCGCTCGCGTGCAGCGTGGTCTCCATGCGCTGCAGCTGCAGCCTGGAGACGAGCAGCGTCTTGCGCTGCGACAGCGTGGCGAGCCGGCTCATCGCCGGCCCCGCAGCGATTGGACGTCCTTTTCCAGCTCGGCCAATGTCGCCGCGAAGGGACGCGTCTCCCGGCCCCGCTGCAGCACTACGAGCGCCGCGGCGCCGATCGCCAGATAGACCAGCGTCACGCCGACCAGCGCCCCGACAGGATGGGTATCCCAGAACAGGAACACGACCAGCACCGAGAGCACGATCAGCGCGAAGGAGAAGAACACCGTGGCGATCACGGTGAGCACCACCAGATCCTTGGCGCGCTCGCGTTCCTCTTCGAACTCGACCGTTAGCAGCTCGAATCGAGTGTGCAGAATCGCAACGAGACTCGTGGCGAGCTGCGACAGCGCGCCCGAAATCCCGCCGGCAGGACGTTGCTCTCCGGGGTCAGCCATCGGCGGGGCGGCTCGAGGCCACACCCTTCGCGAGCCTTAGCGCCGACTGACGACCAGGCCGACCAGGAACCCGATCGCGGCGCCGATGCCGATCGCCTGCCAGGGATTGTCGTGGACGTACTCGTCCGTCACGCGCGCAGCGGCCTTGGCGCGGTCGACGGCGTCGTCCTGCAGGTCCTGGAGCTTCAGCTTGGCGCTGCGCAGCTTGGCTTCGACCTGCGCCCGCAGATCGTTCGCCTTGTCGCCCGACTCCTTGGCCGCCTGCTTGAGCAGCGTGTCGGCTTCGGTGAGAACGTCGGCGAAGTCCTTGACCAGCGCTTCGCGGCTGCGCTCGAACTTTGCAGCAGTCATGTGCATCTCCTTGGGAAAGCGAAAAGCCCGGCCTGTTCGCGCTAAGGTTGTCTTGATGTTTGAGCGGGCCAAGCCTACCGCATGGCGTATTATACCGCCGCCTAAGAACACCAAAGACGGTGAGGTCTACCATGAGTGACACGCAAGCGCCGCTGCCGGTTCCCCCGCCTTCTCTGATCACTGCCACCCTCGTCGTCTATGCGCTGTTCGGCGCGGCGGCCGTCGTCGCGATCGCATCGCACGGCTTTCCGCCGATCGCGCCGCTGGGCGGCATCGTCGGCCTCATCGGCATCATCATGGCGTACGTGAAGCGCGGCGATGCGGCTGGCACCTGGCTTGCGTCTCACTATAGCTGGCTCATCCGCACCTTCTGGTTCTCGCTGCTGTGGGGATGCATCGGCGCGATCATCTTCGTCCTCCTCGCCATCGTGGTGATCGGCATCATCATCGGCGCGGCGATCTGGATCGCCACCGCGCTCTGGGTGATCTACCGGATCATCCGCGGCTACCTGTTGTTCAACGACAGCAAGCCCGTGCCGGGGATGTAATCCTGCTGCTTACGGGCCTCGAGCCGCGTCTTGATGAACGCGAGCTTGGCGAGCGCCCGCCAGTTCGAGCGGGCGCCCACCGCCGGGCAGATCGTCGAAGGCGCCGGCCGCGAGCGCTTCCTCGATCCGGGCCTCCGCCAGCGCGTCGAGGAGCAGCAGTCCGCTCATCGCGGCTTCGCTCCCGCGGCGATCGCATAGACACGCTCGACGAGAAGGTCGAGCGCCCGCTGCGCGCCGGCCGCGTTCGCGTGATTGACGAAGCACACGACGACGAAGCGACGGCCGCTCGGGCCGAGCACGTACCCCGCGAGCGCGCGCACGCCCTCGAGCGAGCCCGTCTTGAGAAATGCCTGGTCGGCGATCTCCTCATCCTGGAATCGCCGGCGCACCGTTCCGTCGGTCGCGGAGACGGCAAGCGAGCTGACGTAGTCGGTGCGCACCTTGCTCGCGTCCGCGGCGGCGAGCAACCGAGCCATGCTGCGCGCCGAGATGCGCTCATGCCGCGAGAGCCCGGAGCCGTTGTCGAGCACGAGCTCCGGGAAGTCGAGCTTTCGCGAAACGAGCCAGCGGCGCACTGCTTCGGCTGCGTGTGAGCTTGTCGCGGGCGGCGGATAGGCGCTCGTGGCCAAGGTGAGAAAAAGCTGACGCGCCATCACGTTGTTGGAAAGCTTGTTGATGTCGCGCACCGCGTCGTAGAGCGGAGGCGAGTAGAGCGTCGCGATCGGCTTCGCCTGCGGCGGTGCGTGGCCGTTGCGCACGCCACCGGCGAAGCTGCCGCCGGACTCCGTCCAGTAGCGCTCGAACATCGCGAGCACGTAATGCGCGTGATCGAGGAGCGCCACGTACCAGTCGCGCTCGCCGCAGGCGGCAGCATAACGGCCGCCGAAGATCGCTTCGGCGCGCTCGGCGTGATCGACGAAGCTCGCCGCGAGGGAGGCCCTCCAGTCGGCGCAATCGCCGGCGACGGCACGCGGCGCGCCGCGCAGCGCAACCTCGGCCAAGTCGGGCTCGGCGCGGATCTCGACAGCGTCGCCCGCGGCGTTCGGTGCGAACACGAAGCGCACGCTCTTGAAATTGACGAGCAGGGCGTCCGGACCGACGTTGTAGGGTTTGAGCGGCTCGCCGTCGAACGCGCCCGGGTCATGAGCGGGTAGCGTAAAGAAGCTCCGATCGAGAACGAGATCGCCGCGAATCGTCTTGAGCCCGGTCGCCCGCAACGCGCGGACGAGCGACTGGAACTGCTCGATGGTGATCTTCGGGTCGCCGTAGCCCTTGAGCACGAGGTCGCCGTCGAGCACGCCCCCCGCGACGGGCCCGTCGGCGTAGGCTTCGGTCCGCCAGCGGTAATCGGGGCCGAGCAGCTCGAGCGCGGCGAAGGTGGTGACGAGCTTCATGGTGGAAGCCGGGTTCATCGGCTTCGCCGGCTGCTGCGAGAAGATCGGACGCGAGGCGCCGATTTCCTGCACGTAGGCGGAGACCGAGGAAAGCGGAATCTGCGCGCTGCGAAAGGCGCGGACAACCTGTTCCGGAAGCCCGCCGAAGACGGGGCCCGCTGCGAGCCACGCCGGGAAAGCGACAAGTACGGCGAGGCGCCAACCAGGAATCATGAAATCAATGCTTGCGTTGATCCGCCGCGTCAACCGGCGCTTTAGCGCCGTGTCTCATTGTCCAATGAGGCGGCGAGTTAGTGCGTCGCGCCCGAGCGCGACGCACTAACAGCAATTATACCGGCGTCATCGAGCGCGCTCAGGCGGAAGAACAGGCGTTGACAGCCTGTTCACTCTCGAATTACAAAGCGGCATCGAGCCATGGTCGCAGCGGTCGCAGGCATCGGCGAAGTCGGGACAAGGTATACCAACAGTGCGATCGCACTGCATTGGCTGACGGCGGTTCTGATACTCGCCAATCTACTGCTCGGACTGTCGATGGTTCCCCTGGCGATCACGCCGCGCAAATTGGAGTGGTACCAGTGGCACAAATGGATCGGCATCACCGTGTTCCTGCTGACCTGCATGCGTCTTGCCTGGCGCGCGGTGCATCCGGCGCCGCCGCCCGTGACGATGCCCGAGTGGCAGCGGCGCGCCGCTCATTGGACGCACGTGTTGCTCTATGTTCTTCTTCTGATGATCCCGGTGTCTGGCTGGGTCTACAGCTCATCGACAGGTGTGCAAGTGGTCTATCTCGGGCTCGTCCCTCTGCCCGACCTCGTGCCCAATGACAAGGCGCTGGCGCACGTTCTCAAGACGGTGCACGTGTCGTTGAACTTCCTTCTCTTCGCTCTGGTCTGTGTGCATACCGCGGCGGCGCTCAAGCATCACTTCGTCGATCGCGACGCTGCGCTCAAGCGCATGCTCCCCGGAGCAAGACAGAAAGGAAGCGTTGGATGAGAATGTTGCGTTTGTTCGTTCCGTCGCTGGCAATGCTACTGCTCGCCGCCGGGCAGTCCGGTGCGCAAGGCCTCCTCATCGACAAGAGCGAGATCCGGTTCGTGTCGAAGCAGATGGGCGTCAACGTCGAGGGCCGCTTCCGCAAGTGGAAGGCGAACGTCGTGTTCCTGCCCAAGGATCTTGCGAAATCCAAAGCGGAGTTCGAGATCGATCTGACCAGCATCGATCTCGCAAGCGACGAATCGGAGACCGAGATCAAGAGCCCGAGCTGGTTCGATACGGCGAAGTTTCCGGTCGCGCGCTTTGCCTCGACCTCGTTCAGGAACCTGGGATCGGACAAATACGAGGTGGTGGGCAAGCTGACGATGAAGGGGATCACCCGCGACGTGGTGATTCCGATCGCGGTCAAGAAGGACGCCAGCGGCAACAGCGTAGCCGAGGGCAGCTTTCCGCTGAAGCGAATCGACTACAAGGTCGGGGAAGGCATGTGGGCCGACACCGACATGGTCGCCAACGACGTGCTGGTGCGGATTCGGATGGTTCTGCCGCCCGTGGCGTGAAGGTTCCTGGGCGCGTTTCGAGCAGGGAGGAGAGTTTATGCTGCAGGTCCGTCTTGTCATCACCGTCGCTGCCTGCGCGCTCGCGATGCCCGCGTTGGGTGAGGAAAGCTATCGTATCGATCCGCTGCACACCGCCACGACCTTCAGCGTGAGTCACCTCGGCATATCGCTCCAGCGCGGGAGCTTCGGCAGGACGACCGGCATGGTGATGCTGGACCCGGCCGCCGGCAAAGGCGCAATCGACGTCTCGATCGACGCGTCGACGGTGACCTCGGGCAGTCCGCCGCGCGAGGCCCTGCTCAAGAGCGAGGATTATTTCAATGTAGCGCAGTTTCCGACCATCATTTTCAAGTCCAACAAGGTCAGGTTCGACGGCAACGCCGTGGTGGGCGCCGAGGGTGAGCTCACGATGCGCGGCGTCACCAAGCCCTGCGCCCTGACCGTGTCCGGGTTCAAGTGCGCGATCCATCCGTCGACCAAGACTCCTGTTTGCGGCGCGGAGGTTATGGCCACTGTCAAGCGTTCGGAGTTCGGCATGACCAAGAACGCGGCGTCGACGGGGGACGACGTGACCATCCTGATAGCTGTCGAGGCGCTCCGGCAGTAACGAGAAACTACAATCGGCAATTCTTCCCTAGAGGACTTCATGATCATCAAACAACTTCTCGCTCTGAGCGTGGCAATCGTCGCTACGGGTGCCGCGGCGGAGGAAACCTACAACATCGACCCGGTGCACTCGCAGCCGAACTTCGAGGTCCAGCACATGGGTTTCTCGATCCAGCGCGGCTCGTTCACCAAATCGACCGGCAAGGTCATCATCGATCGGGCCGCGAAGAAAGGATCGGTTGACGTCACTATCGATGCGGCGTCGATCCACACGATCGACCCGCGCCTCGACACCCATGTCAAGAGTCCCGACTTCTTTAACGTCGAGAAGTATCCGACGATCACCTTCAAGTCGACGAACCTCGTTTTCGACGGCGATCGCGTGGTAGAAGTGAACGGCGATCTGACCCTGCTCGGAATCACGAAGCCGGTCGGTCTGAAGGTCGCCAACGAGCACTGCGGCGAGCACCCGATCAACCATAAGCCGATGTGCGGCGCCGAAGCCACGGCCATGGTCAAGCGCTCGGAGTGGGGAATGAAATACGGCCTTCCGAGAGCGGTCGGCGACGATGTTCGCATCGTGATTCCCATCGAGGCGTACAAGGAGTAGCCGTGTGGAGGCCGCCCGGGCGGCCTGTTTGCGTTCGATCTTCCGTGCGGCAATCGCCGCAGGTCTCGCCCTCGCCTGCGGTGCGCGCGCCGAGCGTTCGCAGTTCGGCATGGACTTCGCGGTTGGCTGGGTGAGCGACGATGTCGAGTTGTCGGTCGACGTGACGGCGCATCGCCGTCCATAGAGCCGAGAACGCCAGATCGACGGATCCGATCGGCGCCGCTGCGTTTGCTTCGTCAGCGCAGCCGCGCGCGAAAGCGGTCGGTCGCAGCGACCAGCTCTCGTGCGACGCCCGGCTCGCGCGCCGAATGTCCGGCGTCCGGCACGACGATGTATTCCGCTTCGGGCCACGCACGGTGCAACTCGTCGGCGGTCACGATCGGGCACACCGCATCGTAGCGGCCCTGGATGATGACGGCCGGAATGTGTCGAACCCGGTCCACGCCGCCCAGCAACGCGCCTTCGGGCAGGAAGAGCCGGTGCACGAAGTAATGCGCCTCGATGCGCGCGATCGCGAGCGCTACCGCGTCCTCGTCGAAGTGCGCCACCAGCTCCGGATCGGGGAGCAGCGTCGAGCACGAGCTTTCGTAGCGGCTCCACGCGTGCGCCGCGGGCATGTGCACACCGGCGTCCGGATGCGTGAGGCGACGGTAATAGTTGGCGAGGAGGTCGCTGCGCTGCGCCTCGGGAAGGAACCCGGCGAAGCTGCGCCACGCTTCCGGAAACACAAAGCGGATGCCATGCATGAACCAGTCGATCTCCTGCGGTGCGCCGAGAAAGATGCCGCGCAGGACTAGGCCTAGCACGCGCTCGGGATGCGCTTCGGCGTAGGCAAGCGCGAGGGTGGATCCCCACGAACCGCCGAAGACGAGCCAGCGCCCGACGCCGAGATGCGCGCGCAGCATCTCGAGGTCCGCAACGAGGTGCGTCGTCGTGTTGTCGATGAGCTCCCCGAGCGGCGTCGACTGGCCGGCGCCGCGCTGGTCGTAGAGGATGACGCGATAGAACGCGGGATCGAACTGCCGCCGGTGGTCGGGCGAGCTGCCTCCGCCAGGACCGCCGTGCAGGAATACGACCGGCACGCCGCGCGCGTTGCCGCATTCCTCCCAGTACATCGTATGATGCCGATCGAGGCGAAGCCGGCCGCTGCGCAGCGGCGCAAGGGGTGGATACAGAAAATCGTCGCGCGAAAGCGAGCGGGTAGGCGAGGGCATGCCGCCGTTCACGGAGGTTCGCATGACGATCTTGCGGCTGTCGCGCCGCATCATCTCCTGAACGCGACGACTTCCTGCCTCTGCTCGCCCAGCCCGGCAATGCCGAGCGTCACGACGTCGCCTGGCTTCAGATATTGCGGCTCGGGCTTCATGCCCATGCCCACGCCTGGCGGCGTACCGGTGGTGATCACGTCGCCCGGCAGCAGGGTCATGCACTTCGAGAGGTCCGCGACGAGTGCGGCCACTCCGAAGATCATCGTGCGCGTGTTGCCGGTCTGCCGGCGCGCGCCGTTGACGTCGAGCCACATGTCGAGACTCTGCGGGTCCCTGATCTCGTCGGTCGTGACGAGCCACGGCCCGATCGGCCCGAAGGTGTCGCAGCCCTTGCCCTTGCTCCACTGCGTGCCGCCCTTCTTCAACTGGTAATCGCGCTCGGAGACGTCGTTCACCACACAGTAGCCGGCCACGTACTTGAGAGCGTCCTCGGCGCTCACGTAGCGCGCCTTGCGTCCGATTACCACGCCGAGCTCCACTTCCCAGTCGGTGTGCGTCGAATCGGGCGGCAGCATGATCTTATCGTTGGCGCCGACGATGCAGGTCTCGGCCTTGTAGAACACGACCGGATATTCCGGGATCGGGTTCCCGGATTCCTTGGCGTGGTCGATGTAATTGAGCCCGATGGCGACGAACTTCGAGGGCGTTGCGATGCAAGGCCCGAGCCGCGGGCGGCCCTTGACCTGCGGGAGCTTCTTCGTGTCGAGCTTCCGAAGCTTCGCCAGTTCGCCCGGTGCGAGCGCAGCGCCGCCGATCTCCTTCACCTTGCGCGACAGGTCGCGCAGCTTTCCTTCGCCGTCGATCAGGCCGGGTTTTTCGCGGCCGGGCGGGCCGTAGCGTACGAGTTTCATTCGAGTCTTCTCCTGTTGTGTTACCGCGGAAGTTAAATCGTCATGCCGCCGTCGACGGAATACACGTTGCCGGTGGCGAAGGCCGATTCATCGGAAGCGAGGAACACCACGATCGGCGCGATCTCCTCGGGTTTGGCGAGGCGTCCCATCGGCTGGCGGGCGATGAAGGCCTTGCGCGCTTCGACCGGATCGGCGAAGGCGTTGATGCGCTCGGCGAGCGAAGGCGTATCGACGGTCCCCGGCGCGATCGCGTTGCAGCGGATGCCGCGGCCGACGAAATCGGCGGCGACCGCTTTCGTCAAGCCGATCACCGCCGCCTTCGATGCACCGTAGACGAAGCGGTTCGGCAATCCCTTGATCGAACCGGCGACGGAGGCCATGTTGATGATGCTGCCCCGCCCACGCTCGAGCATTTTCGGCAGCGCTGACCGGATCGTCACGTACATCGCGCGCACGTTGAGGTTGAAGCTGAACTCCCAGTCCTTTGGCGAGCAATCGAGAATGGTGCCGTTGTGCACGTAGCCGGCGCAGTTGAAAAGCACGTCGAGCGGCGGCAGCTCGGCGAGCATATGCTCGATCGCCGCATCGTCGAGAACGTCGAGCACGCGGGTGGTCACGTTGGCCGTGTCGTCGAGCGACACCAGGGCCTTGGCGTTGACGTCGCTCGCAACCACTTTCGCGCCTTCGGCAGCCATGGCGAGCACGCTGGCCCGCCCGATGCCCTGTCCGGCCGCGGTGACGAGCGCGATCTTGCCCGCCAGCCTGCCGCTCACCGCCGGTTTCCCCCGTACACGTGCATTCGCGATCGGCCGCCGCACTCTCGGCCGCAGCCTCGAAAATCAACATGATAGTGCAGCGGGCCGCTGCTGGAATTGGTCAGACCACTTGACCAGCTCAGCCGTTCTTGCTTTGATTGCGGTTTCAGCCATGCCGATCCACAGCATCGAGCCCCGCCGGCTGTACCGCCAGATCGCCGATCAGATACGCACGCTGATCCGGTCGAAGGAGTTTCCCGCGGGCTCGCGCCTGCCGCCGGAGCGCGATCTCGCACGGCAGCTCGGCGTATCGCGTCCTTCGGTACGCGAAGCGCTGATCGCGCTCGAGGTCGAGGGGCTGGTCGAAGTGCGCATCGGCTCGGGGATCTACGTGCTCGGGCCGCGGGCGAACGGAGAAGCCACGGCCGAAGTCGATGCCACGTCGGGACCGTTCGAGCTGCTGCGCGCGCGCTGGATCATCGAAGGCGAATGTGCCGCGCTGGCGGCGAAGGCGGCGCGCAAGCCCCAGCTCGCGGCAATGGCGGAAGCCCTCGAGCAAATGCAACGGATCAAGGAGGTGGAGCAGCGCTCGCCGCTCGCCGCCGACCGGCTGTTCCATCTGCGCGTGGTCGAAGCGACGGGCAACGGCGCGCTGGTCGCGGTCGTGAAGATGCTCTGGGAGGAACGGATGGGGCCGCTCTTCACGCGGCTCGAGCACCATTACGACACCCCGAAGGCATGGGACAACGCGCTCGCCGAGCATCGCATCGTGCTCGACGCGATCGAGCGCCGCGATGCGGAGGAGGCGCGCGCCGCGATGCAGCGGCATCTCGATCGCGCGTACAAGCGCTTCAGCAAGAGCTGGGACACGCAACATTGAACTTTTGGGCCGGGCTCAGCCGGCCGAGGAGGCAATCATCATGCTCACTTGTCGCATTCACGCCAAGGACGATCTGCGGGTCGAGCGCGAAGCCGATCCCGAGGTCGGCGCCGGACAAGTGCTCATCCGCCTCGGCGCGGGCGGCATCTGCGGTTCTGATCTGCACTACTACTTCGAAGGCCGGAACGGCAGCTTCGTCATCCGAGAGCCGCTCATTCCCGGCCACGAGGCCTCGGGCGTCGTCGCCAAGGTCGGCGCCGGAGTCACGCGCGTGAAGCCGGGCGACAAGATCGCGGTCAGCCCTTCGCAGGCATGCGGGCGCTGCGATTACTGCCGCGAAGGACGCGAGCATCTTTGTCGCAGCATGCGTTTCCTCGGCAGCGCGAGCCTGTACCCGCACGTGCAGGGCATGTTCGCCGAGTATTTCGTGCTCGGAGAGCGGCAGTGCTATCCGGTGACGGGAGACGTGAGTCTTGGCGAGCTTGCCTTCGCCGAGCCGCTCGCGGTCGGATTGCATGCCGTCAACCGCGCCGGAGAGCTCCTCGGCAAGCAGGTACTCGTCACCGGTGGCGGCACCATCGGCTGCCTCACGGTGATCGCGGCGCGGCTCGCGGGCGCGGCGTCGGTAACCGTGTCCGACGTGCTCGATCGGCCACTCGCCACCGCACGCGCGGTCGGCGCCGCGCGAACGATCCGCGGTGACCGCGAAGCCGACGCGCTGGCGAGCCCGCAATTCGACGTCTCGTTCGAAGTCTCGGGGAGCTTCGCCGCGCTGAAGGCTTGCGTGTCTGCAACGAAGCGCGGAGGGACGATCGTGCAGGTCGGCACGCTGCCGCACGAGCCGCTGCCCTTCGTCGTCAACGAGATCATGGTCAAGGAGCTCGATCTCAAAGGGGCGTTCCGCTGGGGCATCGAGTTCGACTGGGCGGTGGAATACATCGCGTCGCGCCGCGTCGACGTCAAGCCGCTGCTGTCGGGACAGTTTCCGCTCGCGGACGCGGTCAGGGCCTTCGAGCTGGCGCGGGACAAGACGCAGAGCACCAAGGTCCAATTGATCGCGGCTTGATGAATCCCTGAACGGAACCCGTGCGCCAGAACGCGTCTACAATGCCTTGATGGCTTCTTCAAGGAGCCGGTCATGCTGACCAAGACCTCTCTGACCATCCGCCTTCACGCCGCCGACGACGTCGTCATCGCGCGGCAGCAGCTCGTCTCCGGCACTGCGCTGCTCGACGAAAGCGTCACCGTCTCGGGTCTCGTTCCGCCCGGTCACAAGGTCGCCACGCGCGCCATCCGCGCCGGCGAGCCGGTCAAGCGCTACAACCAGATCATCGGCTTCGCCAAGCGTGCCATCGCGCCCGGCGAGCACGTCCATCTGCACAACCTCGCGATGGGCGAGTTCGCCCGCGATTACGCATTCGGGGTCGACGTAAAGCCCACACGCTACGTCGATTCGCCGACCACCTTCGACGGCATCGTGCGCGCAGACGGGGGCGTTGCGACGCGCAACTACGTCGGCATTCTGTCCACCGTGAATTGCTCGGCCACGGTGGCGCACGGAATCGCCGACGCGTTCAAGGGCGCGGGACTCGCCGCTTTCCCGAACGTGGACGGCGTCGTCGCGCTCACGCACGGCAGCGGCTGCGGCATGGACGTGAACGGCGAGAGCATGCGCGTGCTGCGCCGGACCATCGGCGGCTACGCGCGGCATGCCAACTTTGCCGGCGTGCTCATCGTGGGCCTCGGCTGCGAAGCGAACCAGATCAGCGCGCTCCTCGGCGCGGAGCAATTGCAGGAGGGGCCGCTCCTCAAGACCTTCAGCATCCAGGACACCGGCGGCACGGCGAAGACGATCACGCGCGGCGTGGAGATGGTGAAAGAGATCCTCGCGCACGCCGATCGCGTCGAGCGCAGGCCGGTTCCGGCGAGCCATCTCGTGCTCGGGCTGCAATGCGGCGGCTCCGACGGCTACTCCGGCATCACGGCCAATCCGGCCCTGGGCGCCGCGGTCGATCTCCTCGTGCGTCACGGCGGCACCGCGATCCTTTCCGAGACGCCCGAGATCTACGGCGCGGAGCACCTCCTCACGCGACGCGCGGTGTCGCGCGAGGTGGGCGAGAAGCTCGTCGAGCGCATCAAGTGGTGGGAGGATTACACGGCGCGCAACAAGGGCGAGATGAACAACAATCCCTCGCCGGGCAACAAGGCGGGAGGATTGACGACGATTCTCGAGAAGTCGCTCGGCGCGGTCGCCAAAGGCGGCACGACCAACCTCGTCGCGGTGTACGAATACGCCGAGCGCGTGACGGCGAAGGGTTTCGTGTACATGGATACGCCGGGCTACGATCCCGTCTCGGCAACCGGACAGGTCGCGGGCGGCGCCAACATCATCTGCTTCACCACCGGGCGCGGCTCGGCCTACGGCTGCGCGCCTTCGCCCTCGCTCAAGCTCGCCACCAACACCGCGCTATGGAATCGCCAGGAGGAAGACATCGACATCAACTGCGGCGAGATCGTCGACGGCACGTCGACCGTGGAAGCGATGGGCGAGCGCTTCTTCCGCATGATTCTCGACACGGCGTCCGGCAGGAAGACCAAGAGCGAGCTGCACGGCTACGGGCAGAACGAGTTCGTGCCGTGGTATCTCGGTGCGGTCATGTAGCCATTCGGTTTGACAGAGGCAGAGCTTGCTCTTACGCTGAGCAGCAAGCCCCGTCGAGAGGGTGTACTCGCGTTGTCCGATGCTCAACACCAAGGAGGAGGATTCCATGAAAAGGTTCGTTGCCGCGATCGCCACCGGCGTTGCGTTCGCGTTCGCGGGACAAGCGTTGGCGCAGGAGACGCTGACGGTGTGGTGGGTGAAGGGCTTCTACAAGTCCGAGGACGACGCGCTGCTCGCCGCGATCAAGAAGTTCGAAGACAAGACCAAGGTCAAGGTCGAGCTGTCGCAGTACCCGGTGCAGGACATGATCCCGAAGACCGTGTCCGCGCTCGACGCCGGCACGCCGCCCGACGTCGCGTACGCCGATGTGTACGACTTCCAGGTCACGGGCAAGTGGGCATTCGACGGCAAGCTCGAGGACATCACCGACGTCCTCACGCCAATGAAGGCGCGGTTCTTGCCCAACACTGTCGAGACGACGTACCTCTATAACGACAAGGCCAAGAAGCGCGCGTATTACGCATTCCCGCTCAAGCAGCAGACGATGCACATCCAGTACTGGATCGACATGCTGGGGACCGCCGGCTTCAAGGAGTCCGACATCCCGACGGGCTGGAAGGAATACTGGTCGTTCTGGTGCGACAAAGTCCAGCCGGCGTACCGGCAGAAGAGCGGCACCCGGAACTACGCGACGGGCTTTCCGATGGGCGTGGATTCGAGCGACTCGTTCTATTCCTTCCTCACCTTCATGGACGCCTACAACGTCAAGCTGGTCGATGATAACGGCAAGCTGCTGGTCGACGATCCGAAGGTGAAGGCGGGCCTCGTCTCGGCGCTCACCGACTACACCCAGCCCTACATCAAGGGCTGCACGCCGCCGT